>NZ_JAPZSK010000014.1 GCF_027531815.1 Gemmatimonas sp.
TCAACACCCGCCGCATTCTCGAGCCCTTGGGATATGTTTCCCCTGCGGAGTTCGAGGATCAGTATTACCGCACCCAAGCGGCTCCTGCGGAGCGCTTGGCACTCAACTAACCGAGTCTCCACGAAAGCCGGTGCGGTTCAGAATGACGGAAGCTGTACGGGGCGTAATCTAGAACGCCCGGGAAGTCATCTCCCGGGACAGGTTGCGACCATGGTGCAAGTGTAGCCGCACCCCCTGTGGATCGTCACTATTCGCAGACTCTCCGCCACTTCGGCGAACGCCGATCATCCCGTGACCACGCCCGCACAGTTCCATCACGACGCCGCCCCCGACACCGCCGTTCCCGCACTCCCGGGTGACGGGGGCATGTGGGTGCGCCCGGTACTCACGCGGCTGGCGATGGCACTCGGCCGACGGCGCGCGTACGGTCCCGCCCACCCGATGGTCGTGGAGGCGGAAACGGCCCTCGCCGACGAGCTCACCACCCTCGTACACACCGGCCGCAGCATTGCCCTTGGCGTGGCGTACCGCGAGCTCCTCGTCGACGGCGCCCCGCTCACCTCCGCGGGAGCGCTGGGACGGGACCTCGCGGAACGGCTCTACCGGCGCGGCATCGGCGCCGTCACGATCCAGCGCGGCGTCACCGCCGACGGCGTGCGCACCATGTTGGGGTGGATCGCCCAGGAGGGCGACGCCGACCGCGAGGAACCGCCGCCAGAGGTCGTCGGCTTTTCGGTGGGGCGCGTGGCCTACGATCGCCTGGCCCTCTCCGATGACGAGACCGTCAAGGCGGAGGTGGACGCACTGTGGCGCGCCCTGGCCGAAGTCGCCTTCGACAACGACCGCTCCTGGCAACAGCAGCACCGGAAGCTGGAAGACGCCACGCCGGAGGAGGTCGCCGACTCCATCCGGCGGCACCTGCGTCGGCGCGGCTATGCCGAACGGGTGGGGTTCGTGCTGGGCAACATGGCCGGGCAGGTCGGCCGCGCCGTGCCGGCCGTGCGCGATGAAGTGGGAGCGCGCCTGCAGGGGCTCATGCGCCGCTTGGGCGGACAGTCGATCGCTACCGTCCTGCACGCCGTGGGGAATGGCCGCGAGCAACGCCACTTCATCAAGAACATGGCCGACGCATTGCCGGTGAAGGCGGTCGTGGAGTGGATGGAAATGGCTGCCCTGGCCAGCGACCAGGAGCTGTCGCACCACCTGCTCCGCATCCTCAGCAAGCTGTCGGTGCACGGGGGAAACCGTCGCGGGCGTCCGGGCGCACCCGACGTCTTTCTCGATTTCACCCGGGATCTGGTGGACGGATGGGAGCTCGGCGATCCCAACCCGGAGGAGCACCTGGCGCTGCTCGACCAGATCGCCATGATTGGCGCGGCCGTGCCCCGGGCCCTTCCGGCGGGGAGCGCCACCATGGGCGAGGCGAGTCTCGTCGGCAGCGCCGCCGAAGCTGCACGCCTCGTGCAGATGGCCTGTGAAATCGATGAGGCGGGCGCGGACGCACTCGCGGCCGTCGAAGCCCTGGTGGCGGCCCGGCACACGCAGCGCGTGCTCGCCTGGCTGGCTGTGGCCCCCGGACCCGCAGCGGCCACGGCGCTGCGGGCGCACCTGCTGAGTCCTGCCGCCATCATGGGCATCCTGCTGTGCGATCCCCTCGATACCACCGCCGCGCGCCTGGTGCTCGACGAGGTGGATTCCAGCAGCGCACCGACGTTGCTCGACGCACTGCAGGCGGCGTCCTCCCGCGTCGCCCGCCGCATGATTTACGAGCGGCTGCGGACCGAGGGCACGGCACTCTTCCCCGAGCTACGACGCCGGCTCAATGGCGCCCCGCCCTGGTACTTCGTGCGCAACCTGCTGGCCCTCATGCGCGACATCGGCGTGCGCCTGGGTGGCGCCGACGGCGGGTTGTGGATCTCCGATGTGGCCGCGTTCCAGAGCCATCCGCGCGAACAGGTGCGCATGGAAGCGCTGCGCATGCTGGTGCACGACCTGCGATCGCGCGAAGCGGCCATCTGTCGAGCCCTCGACGATGACAGCCCCAGGATCGTGACCGCCGCCGTCGACGCGGCGGTCGCCATGGTGCAGGGCACCACCGGCCCCCATGAACCACACGCCACCGGCGAAGTGCCGTCGCGGGTGGTGCTCACCCGCGACATCGCCACCCGGCTCATGCGGGTGGTGGACCGGGCGGATGACGATGCCCTGGTGCAGGTACGCGCCATCCGCGCGCTGGCGGCCGCCAACGGTCCCACCGTGCGCAGCTGGTTGCTGCAGCGCGTGACCAAGCGCTCGCGCCTCCTGCGGCGCCTCAAGCTGGCCAGGCCCTCGCAAGCGGGATTCACCGCCGTCGACATCCTGCGCGCCCAGTATGCCGATCACCCCGAGGTGCGCCGCGTACTGACGCTCGTGGAGGAGCAGTGGGCCCCTCGTCGTGCCCGCGGCGATGGCCGCCCGGTGCCACGCCCTGCGGGCAACAGCACGTGGGAGTGACGTGACCCCCACCGCGCGCTTCCTCGTGGCCGTGGGGCAGGCACTCGCAGCCATGGCACTCTACGCCATGGGGCATCCCGCGCGCACCCGCGCGCGCGAACGGCTGCGCGACGCCCTGCTGCACGCCATTGCCGAACACGGAGCCGTCCGCCTGTCGTTCATGGAGCACGACGTGATCTCCTTCACTGGGGTGCTGTCGGAACTGCGAGGCTGGGACTGGACGGGCCGGTTCATGGGCGCCGGAATTGGCCGCCTCGAAGTGGATGCCGTGCCGGTGCCCACCGACGACGATCTCGAGATGCTACTCGAGGCGCTGCACGCACGTCTCACCGCACCGGCGGGTGCCGAATTCGCCCCTTTTGCCGAGCGCGGCGTGAGAATCGGCCCCCTTGGCGTCATCGCAGTAATTGACGACGCGGAGCAGGTCGATCTGGTGGACGCCCTCGCTGCAGCCACGCTCTCCCCGGAGACGGACTGCGTGCGCTGGATTCACGATCAGGTGGCACGCCAGAGTATCGTGCCCATGGCCGAGGTCGAGGCGGTGATTCACGGGCTGGCCGTGGCCATGCACCACGATCAGCGCATCGTGCTCCCGCTGCTCGAACTCAAGACCCAGGACCAGTACACCACCACGCACTCGTGCAACGTGGCCATGCTGACCATGGGTCTCGCGGAGGAAGTGGGGTTGAGCAGCGGTGATGTGCGCGCGATCGGTACGGCCGCGCTGCTGCACGACATCGGCAAGGTGCGCGTATCGCTGGACGTGCTGGTCAAACCCGGCAAGCTCACCGACGACGAGTATGCCGAGATGAAACGGCATACGGTAGAAGGCGCGCGCATCCTCTCCGCGCGCGGGCGCGGGCATGCCCTGGCCGCCATCGTTGCCTACGAACATCACGTGTGGGAGAATGGACAGGGTGGCTACCCCGTCTTCCGCTACCAGCGCCAGTGTCATTACGCGAGCCGCCTCGTGCATGTCTGCGACCTGTACGACGCCCTCAGTACCGATCGTCCCTATCGCAAGGCGTGGGCGCGCCACCGCACCCTCGACATGCTGCGTGGCCAGTCTGGAGTGGAAGTGGATAGTGAGCTGGTGGACGCCTTCATCCGGCTCGTGGAACGCACCGGTGAACAGCGACAGCCCCTATCGGAAACACCGCAGGATGACTGGAATGCTGCGCTCAAGCGTACCGCCCAGGACCTCACTGCCCCCGGCACGCCGGTCGCCTGAGCCCGTTCGGCGCGGCGCCTTGGGTCCGTTGGCGCTGACCGGCCCCCCCGCCGTCAGGATCGACCGCCGTTTGCGTTGCAGATTCGCCGGAATGGCGTCGATATAGCAGAGACCAGCCATGTCGTCCGCTTCATCTTCCGCTCCAGTCGCTGCGCCGCTCACCACGACGCTGTCGCGCCTCATGCTCGCCATTGCCCGACGTCGAGCATACAGTGACGGGCACCCCATGGTGACCGAAGCCGACGCGCTGGTGGCCGACACCCTCGGTCCGTATCTCGAGGCGCACGGGTCGCTGTCGCTGGCCGTGGCCAGCCGCGAGCTGCTGGTAGACGGTAAGCCGGCCCCGGCCGGCGCGGTGGCGAAGGAGCTGGCAATCCGGCTCCATCAGCTCAACATCGGGGCGGTGCGCATGCACCCGGGGATGTCACGTGAGGCCATCTCCACCTTCGTAGCGCTGCTCGCCCGGCGCGCGGCCGACGTCCGCCCGCACGACCCGTTTCCCGACATGCCCGGTATTGCCGTGGGGCGCCTCGATTTCGACGCCCTTGGCCTCGCCGACCAAGCATCGGTCCAGACCGCCAGCACGCAACTCTGGCGGACACTCGCCCAGCGCGTGCTCGCTGCCATGGGCGCCGACGCCGGCTCCGGGGCGGACGCCGAGGGCAGTACCCCCACCACATTGGGCGCCGCGCTGTCCCACGCGTCCGCCAATGACGGAGCGGCCCGGCAGGCCTTCGAAGCGCTGAACGGCATGGCAGAGCAGGTCCGCATGGCCCCGCGCCGCGTCCAGCACGAGATCGGCGACCAGCTCCAGGCGCTGCTCTCGGCCACCGAACAGAGCGCCATGGTCTCCGCACTGCGCGCCGGCTCCGGTGACTCACGCGCCCGCCTGGTGGCCAACATGGTGGACGTGCTGCCGGCGGCGGCGGTCGTACAGTGGCTCAACTCCGCGGCCAAGGCGTCGGGCAGGGACCTGTCGCCGCACCTGCTGCGGCTGCTGTCCAAGATGTCGGTGCACTTCCGCGGGCGTCGCCCGGACGTGGCAGCCGAGGAACTGCGCGCGGCCGCCCGTGAGCTGGTCGAAGACTGGAATCTGGCCGAGCCCAATCCCGCGGAACACGCCCTGTTTCTCGACACCCTGGCCCTATGGAGCGCGCACGGCGAAGGCCACGCAGGGTCCGGTCGAGACGCCACCCTCGACCCGCGCACAGCGGAGGCGAGTCGCCTCGTGCAGATGGCCATCGAGATCGACGTCGTGTCGGAGGACCTGTCGTTGGCCGTGCAACGGCTTGCCGACGACGGCCATACCGCCGCCGTGCTGTCATGGATCGAGCACAGTGCCTCTCCCGCGCTGCGGCACCGCTTGCGCTCGCTCATGCTCACACCGGCCTCCATGCTGCAGGTGCTGCTGGCTACCCCGTTCGATGCGGTCGAAGCCCAGCGACTGCTCGATGCCACGCCGGCCGACGCATGCGATGTGCTCCTGGAGGCGCTCGAACGGTGCGAGTCGCGCACCGGGCGCCGCCTCATCTTCGACCGGCTGCGTACCATGCCGTCGAGTATCGCCACGGACGTGTGCGCGCGGCTCAGCCGCCCCACGCCGTGGTTCTTGGCGCGCAATCTGCTGGCCCTGCTGCGCGATCTGTCTCTGGCGGATCCCGAAGTGGTGGAGCGTCTCACGCCAGGACCACTCCTGTCCTTCCAGCGACACGAGCGGGCCGCCGTGCGCCGCGAGGCGGTGCGGCTGCTGGTGCAGTTCCCTGCGGCCCGGGCGGCCGCCTTGCGCCGCGCGCTGGACGACGCGACCCCGGATGTGCAGCATACCGCCATTGACGCTGCGTATGCGTGGCGCTCGCAGCCCTGGGCGCCCGACGTGGCGCAGCGGCTGCTCGGGCTGGCCGCCAATGACGCGCTCGACGTGGCCTTGCGTGAGAAGGCGCTGCGCGCCGTGGGCGCGACCGTGATCCCCGAGGTGCGTAGCTGGCTGCTGGCGCACGTGAGTCGCCGATCGGCGTTACGCAGCGCCGCCAAGCTGGCCGCCATCACCCCCACCGTGCGCGCGGCGCTCCAGCTGTTGGCCAGCCGCTGGAACAACGATGCCGAGGCGCAGCCGGTGCTCACCCTGGCCCGCAAGGCGAATCTTGTGGGAGGGGAGGCATGACCACCGCCGCACCGTCCGACACCCGCCCGGTGGTGGAGTGGCTGCTCAGCTTGGGGCAGGCGCTGTCGGCGCTGGCTTTGTATGGCAGCGACCATCCTTCACAGACGGCCAGCTGTGCGCGAGCGCACGAGAAGCTCCAGGCGGCGCTGGCGGTGTGGCCCGGCATGCGCATCACCCTGCTCGACGACGACCTGGTCGTGGGGCGACAGGTACTCATCGAGATGCGGCGGTGGGAGCTGGGTGGACGGCTCTCGCGTGCCGGCGTCCAGCGCATTGAAGTCAACGGCCCCCTCGTATCCGCGACGAGCTTCACGCTCTTTCTCGACCACCTGCACCGGGCGCTTCTACCGGCGGCCGCGCCGCTGGCGCAAGCCATCGTGCTTGACGGCCTGCAGTTCGGCCCGGTGGCGCTGCTGGCCACCACTGAAGCGGACACCCTTTCCTCGCTCGCCGCGGCACAGGACGACGCGGACGCCCCCCAGCTCGCGCAATGGCTGGAAGACGGACTGGTCGAGGAGCTCGACACCTTCAGCTGGATCTCGGCGGAGGTCGCCGCCACCCGCCGCGTCCCCATGCGGGAGGTGGAAACGGTCATCCGCAGCCTGTCGCTGGCCATGCAGACCGAGCAGGATGCATTGTTGCCCCTGGTGAAGCTGAAGTCGGTGGACCAGTACACCACCGTGCACGCCTGCAACGTGGCCATGCTGAGCATGGGCTTGGCCGAGTCGTTGGGGTTCGGGTCCAGGGAGGTGCGCGCGGTAGGAACGGCAGCGCTCCTGCACGATATCGGCAAGGTGCGGCTCCCCGCCGAGCTGCTGTCGCACCCGGGGGCACTCAGCACGAGGGAGCAGGAAATCATGCGCACGCATCCGGTGGAAGGGGCCCGTCTGCTGGGTGAGCGTGGCGCGGGGAACGCCCTCGCGGCCATCGTGGCCTATGAGCATCACATCTGGGCCAACGGCGAAGGCGGGTACCCGGGGTACACCTTTCCGCGGCGCCCGCACTTCGTGAGCCGGCTGGTGCAGGTGTGTGATGTCTACGATGCGCTGTCCACAGAGCGGCCGTACCGCGCCGCCTGGCCGCGCGCCCGCACGCTGCAGCACATGCGGCTCCAGGCAGGACGTGAGCTCGACTACGAGCTGCTGCTGGCGTTCTTCGACCTCATCGACCGCGCCGAACAGCGACGGGGTAGTACCGACTAGGCCGCGGCGTCTGGGAACGCTATCCCCGGGCGCGCCGTATTGTGGGCGATGGCCCTTCTCCAGATCGCCGACGTCACGGCTCAGCTTTCCGGCAGCCCCGCTGCCGCCCTTCCGCTCCTGTTCGGCGCGGGGGTTCTCACGAGCCTCACGCCGTGCGTGTACCCCATGATTCCCATCACCGCTGCCATTGTCGGCGGACAGTCATCATCGGAGCAGCTTGGCGTCACTACCGCGTCAAAGTGGCGACCGCTTGGCCTTTCGATGGTGTACGTGGTGGGACTCGCCAGCGTCTACGCCGGGCTCGGCCTGCTCGCCGGCCTCACCGGCACCATGTTCGGCACCGTGTCGGCCAATCCGTGGGCGTACTTCACCATGGCCAACCTGCTGCTCATTGCCGGCCTGTCCATGCTCGACGTCATCCCCGTGCGTGTGCCCACCGCGCTCATGCAGCGCGCCGCCAACGCCGGTACCGGCGGACGGGTCGCGGGCGCCTTCATCATGGGGGCCGCCTCCGGTCTCGTGGCAGCCCCCTGCTCCGCCCCCGTCATGGCCGCCGTGCTCACCTGGGTCTCCACGACCCGCTCGGCGCTGCTCGGCTTCACCTACCTCTTCACCTTCTCCCTCGGGATGTGCACGCTCCTCGTGCTCGTGGGGATCTCTGCCGGCACACTGTCGCGATTACCGCGCGCTGGTGCGTGGATGCTGACAATCAAGAAGCTGTTTGCCTTCGTCATGATCGCCATGGCCGAGTACTATTTGGTGAAGATGGGGCAGGTGTACTTCTAGGCCGCCCCTGCGGCACAGCCGACCAGTGCTGGGTTATGAGTTCGAGTGTCGGGTTTCGAGCTTTACACCCGGAACGCACAACCCGAACCCAGAACCCATGACGACTCTGTTTCGCACCGTGCGCCACGCCGCCATCCTCGTGGCCGTGGCCGCCGCCCCTGCTCTGGCCCAGGATCTGGGCATCGCCGTGGGCGAACAGGCCCCGGGCGGCCCGCTCGAGACGCTCGCCGGTCAGGCCGTCGATCTGTCCACGTTCCTCGGCAAGCAACAGCCCACCGTGATCGAGTTCTGGGCCACCTGGTGCGGCAACTGCAAGCAACTCGAGCCCGCCATGCGGGCCGCGCACGCCGCGTACGGCAAGACCGTGCGCTTCGTCACGGTGGCCGTGTCGGTCAACCAGTCGGTCGAACGCGTCAGGGCCTGGCAAGCTGCCAACAAGATGCCCGGTGAACTGCTGTACGATCGCAAGGGCACCGTGAGCGGTGCCTATGACGTGCCTGCCACGAGCTACGTGGTCATTGCCGACAAGAACGGCAAGATCGTGTACACCGGCGTGGGCGGTACGCAGAATCTGACGGCGGCGATCAAGAAGGCCATGTAACGCCGCCGCACGACGCCCACGCACATCGCTGTAACGTGTTACATTTTGGGGGATTGGAAATCCAGTCCGAACCGGCAGTTGAGGCGCGGTGCCTCCTCCCGGCTTCCCGCCTCCCTCCTGCTGTGAGACCCGTGTGAGTACTCCTCAGACGCCCACCATTCGCGACGTCGCCAAGGCAGCCGGTGTGTCCATCGCCACCGTGTCCCGCGTCCTCAACGACGCCGCCCGCGTCACCGAAGACACCCGGCACCGGGTGCGGGCAGTCGTCGACAAGATGGGCTATGCCCCCCACGGTGGCACCCGCAGCGTGATGGTCCGGCGCACGCGCACGTTGGGGGTCCTCCTGCCGGAGCTGTATGGCGAGTTCTTCTCCGAGTTCATACGCGGTATCGACGAGACCGCCAAGAAGCATGGCTTCCTGACGCTCGTCACCAGTGCCCGGCGGGAGGCCCACGAAATCGCCGCCGCCGTGAGCAACATGCGGGGGCGCGTCGACGGCTTCCTTGCGGTGTCGCCCTCGGTGGCCGCTCGCGCAACACTCGCCGAAGTGGCTGAACGCTATCCCACCGTCCTCGTGGGCGCCGGCAGCGATGTCGGCGACTTTGCCGCCCTGTCGGTGAACAACTTCCAGGGCGCCGCCACCATGATGAAACACCTCCTGTCGCTGGGGCATCGCCGCATCGTGTTTCTGCGCGGCCCGGCCGGTCAGGTGGATGCCGGAGAGCGCCTCCACGCCGTGCGGGAAGTGGCCAACTGGTACGACGACTGCGACCTCATCGAGCTGGCCGGCGAGTTCCGCATGGATACCGCCTACGAGGCGGTCGCGCAGCTGCTGCAGAGTGGCGAGCGTCCCGATGCGATCTTCGCCGCCAACGACACGATGGCCATCGGCGCCATCTCCGCGGTGCGCGACGCCGACCTGCGCGTCCCCGACGACATCGCCATTACGGGGTTCGACGATACGCCCATGACGCGCTTCCTGTCGCCACCGCTCACCACGGTGCGCATGCCCATCTACGCGCTCGGCGAGCGCGCCGCCCTGCGCCTCATCGACACGTTGCGCGGTGGCGGCACCGCGGTGCCGGCGAACCACGAAATCCTGCCGGCGCAGCTGGTCATCCGCTCCAGCTGCGGCGCGGCCCGCAAGATGATGGAGGCCGCCGACAGCTGACGGGCCTTGCCCATCGGGCCTTGCCCATCGGGCCTTGCCCCGCCGGAGCGCACGGCGAGGTGCAGACCGCGGTAAGCATTGCGTAACGGCCGACGCCCGCAATTGACGGGCGTCGGATGAGCGGGGACGTTATGGCATGCCCACCGCCGCACGTCCCCGCGCTGCGTTTCCGCATCGCCCGCTCATCATGATGGCCACTGCCCTGCTGGGCACTGCCACGGCATGCACGCGCCCAACGGCCACACCGGCAGCCACGTTCTCCGGCGCCGCGCGCGCGTTCGAGATCATCGGCCATCGGGGCGCCGCAGGGCTCGCGCCGGAAAACACGCTCGCCTCCTTCTCCCGCGCCTGCGCGGTGGGAGTGGACGGTATCGAGCTGGACGTGCACCTGAGCGCCGACGAGCATGTCGTGGTGCACCACGATTACGCGTTGCACCCCGATCTCACGCGCGACCGAGCGGGCGCGTACAGCATCACGGAACCGCGCCCGCTCCTGCGCACCCTGCCGTTGCCGGCCCTGCGGGAGTACGACGTGGGACGGGTGCGCCCAACCAGCGAGTCCGCAGCGCGGCATCCGGAGCAGCGTGCCGCCGACGGGGCGCGTATTCCCACCCTCGACGAAGTCATCACGCTGTTCCTGCGTGATTGCGCACCGCCCACCCGCCTGGTGGTGGAGATCAAGACCGATCCCACCCAACCGGCCGTCAGTGCCGCGCCGCAGCAGCTGGTGGCGCGTACGCTCGACGTGCTGCGCGCGCGCAAGGTGACCAATCGCACACAGATCATCGCGTTCGATTGGCGCGTGGCCATGCTGGTGCATCGCGACGCGCCCGATATGCCCACGAGTATCCTCACCGGCGAAGGGCGCACCGAAAAGGACGGGAACACCGTGCAGATCGGCCGCGTCGGCGCATCGCCGTGGATGGGCGGGCTCGACGTGGATGATTTCGGTGGGTCGGTACCGCGTGCCATTCGCTCGGCCGGCGGCCGCAATTGGTCGCCGAACGCGGCGAGCCTCACCCGTGAGCGCCTCGTGGAGGCCCACCGGCTGGGGGTGCGTGTCTATCCCTACACGGTCAACGACACCACCGAGATGCGACGCCTGCTCGAGCTGGGCGTGGACGGCATCACGACCGATCGCCCCGATCTCCTGCGCGCGGTCGTCAGCTGCGACGCCGCGCCGACGGCACCACACCCGTCGTTTCCGTGCTCGGCTCGACGTAGCGCGCGTTGAATTCCGCGACGCGGCCACGATAGCCCACCGTCACCCCATCGTCGGCCAGCAGGTCGGCCTGCGTCCGCCCGGACGCGTCGAAAAGCACACGGCCGATTGCCCCGCGATGCGCCAGTACCCGGTGCCAGGGTACCGACTCGCGATCGGGGTCGAAGCGACGCGCGAGCAGGAACATGACATGCCGCACCGGTACCCCAAGGAAGGTGCTGATCGCATCAACCGTGGTGAGGCGACCGGCTGGGATGGAGCGCACCACGGCCAGGACGTCGGCGTTCATGCGCGTGTATGTGGCCTTGATCGCGAGCGCGTGGCCGAACAGCGAGGCACGCGCATCGAGCATCATCATGCTCATGGAAGCTTTCCAGCGTCAGACAAACGGAGGGCGCCATGCAGGCGGGCGGGACCCGGTGTCCCGGGCGCGCCTATGGTAGGGCGGGCAGGCGCGTTCGTGCAACAGGGAACGCTGCGGGTCGTCCCGCATTCGACCGGTTCCGTCAAGGTTCTGCCGCTTTGTTACAGGACAACAACCAATACCGGACCTCGGGTCAGCCGAATCAATTCCCATGCGTCCCAATGATTTAGGTCCGTGTCACCCGCCGCTGGCGCAATGCCTCGTATACGGCAATGCCCACGCTCGTGGACAGGTTGAGCGACCGGATGGGTGGCGAGGCGGACATGGGAAGCGTCACGAAGCGTTCCGCGTAGCGCTCGTGCAGCGCGGGGGGCAACCCGCCCGTCTCGCGCCCGAACACCAGGACCGTGCCCTCGCCGGTCGCCAGCGGCGCATCCCAGAACGGCTGCCGTCCGCGAGCGGAAAAGAACCAGGGGTCGCCGAACTGTGGCAGCGCCGCCTCGAAGTCGGCCCACGTCTTCCAGACACGCAGATCCACGTGCGCCCAGTAGTCGAGCCCGGCGCGCTTCACTTCGCGCTCACCCAGGGAGAAGCCGAGCGGTTCGATGAGATGGAGCACCGCACCGGTCGCCAGGCAGGTGCGCCCCGCGTTGCCGGTGTTCCAGTGAATTTCGGGGTGGACCAGCACGACGTGAAGTGACATGGTGTAATGGTGCGCCTGCGCCCCCGTCCCGCCAATACGTCATCGTGAATCCGCCCACCATCGTCTTTTTCGATGGCCTGTGTGGGCTGTGCAACGGCTTTGTCGATTTCCTGTTGCGGCACGATCGCGCGCACCGGTTGCGCTTTGCACCGCTGCAGGGCGCTACCGCGGCCGCGTACCCCGGCCTCCCGAGCGGCATGGACACTGTCGTGGTGGTGCACCACGGTCGTGTGCTGCTGCGCACCGATGCGGCGCTGCTCGTGCTCCAGCAACTCGGCGGCCTGTTTGCGTTGAGCCGCGTGCTCACTGCCGTCCCGCGGACGTGGCGCGATGCCGTGTACCGCGTGATTGCCCGGCATCGCTATCGCTGGTTCGGACGCCGCGCGCAGTGCCGCCTGCCTGCGCCGCACGAGGCCCTGTGGTTTCTCCCGTAGCCTCCGTGTGCGGGCGCGACCTTCGGGAAGCGCCGCGTCCTGCCGCGCGCATCGGCGTCAGCGGTGGTGCTTGAGCACGTAGGCCGCCTCAGCTTCGAGCCCATCCACGAGGGCGTCGATGTGCGAAACGTCGGTCCGCGCGTTCATCACCGTGATGCGCAGCACGCGCCGTCCGTCGAGGGCGGTGGCCGTAATCCACCCACGTCCGCTGCGATTGTAGCGCTCACGCAGCGCGTTGGTGAGCGCGTCGCGCTCCTCGGGGCTCACGCCCGGCACGTTCCAGGCAAAGCACAGGATGTTGCTTTCCGGCTCGTGCAGCGGCGTGAACAGCGCATGGTCGGCCAGGCGCGCGTACAGCGTCTGCGCCATGTGGCAGAGTCGGTCGTACAGTGCCGCGAGTGCATCGGCCCCGTAGCGTTCGAATGCCACCCACAGCTTGAGCACATCGGCACGCCGTGAGCACTGGAAGCTGCGCGGCCCCATGTCCCACGCGCGCGCGTCGTCGTTCGGGGTGAACAGATAGGGAGCCTGCTGCGAGAAGGCGGCGTCCAGGTCGTGTTCCTCACGCATGAGCAGCAGCCCCGCCGCGAGCGGCAGCAACAGGGTCTTGTGCGGATCCCAGGCCACCGATCGCGCGCGCGCGATCCCGCGTACCCGGTGCGCGTGCGTGCGTGAAAGCAGCGCCGCCCCGCCATGTGCGGCGTCTACGTGCAGCCACAGCGGCTCGCCCCGATCGCCGAACTCGGCGCAGGCATCGGCCACCGCGTCGAGATCATCGAACGCCCCGGTGGCGGTGCAGCCGGCGGTGGCCACGACGGCCATCACGCGCTCCCCGCGGGAGCGCAACGTGGCCAGCGTATCGCGCAGCGCCGGAACGCTCAGGCGGTGCGCCTCGCTGCGCACCGTCACCACCCGCTCCATGCCCAGCCCCATGTTGCCGGCGGCGCGCGCCACGGCGTAATGCGCATGCTCACCACACACCAGCACCGGTGGATCGGCCCCCACGCCGCGGCTCCACACGTCGGGGATGGCGCGACGGCGCGCGGCCAGCAGCGCGGTGAAGGTGGCCTCGGTGCCGCCACTCGTCATGGTACCACCCGCACGCGAATCCCAACCCAGCAGGTCCGTCATCCACTCCACGACCTGATGCTCGAGCGGCGTGAAGGAGGGAGACATCTCCCGCACCGCCATGCTCTGATTCAGCGCGCTGATCAGCGCATCCGTCCACACGGCCGCCGGCAGGGGCGCCGACACCTGATGCCCGATGTACATGGGGTGCGCCAGACGGTTCACGTCTTCCAGCAGCAACGACGACAGCCGCCGTGCCACATCGGCCAACGGGCGCGACCGGCGCGGCATCGACTCCTGCAACCGGCCGGCGATGACCTCGGCGCTATGCCAGGTGGAGACTGGCCCCTCCCCAAGGCGCGTGCCGGTCAGGTAGTCGGCGGCCAGCGCCAGAATCGGGCGCGCCGCCTCCAGGGAGGTATCGGCTTCCAGCAGGGCCAGTGCCTCGAGCGCCGCGTCGTCGGTCATGGCCGTACGTTACCGATGCTACCCGCCGTACGGAATGAGCCGGTAGTGATGGGGATCCCAGCGCCAGTGCCGCACGGTGGTGTTGTACACGCCGCCAATCCAGCGATCGATCCCGTTCACCTTCACGAAATCGGCGCGATCACGCACCATGTCCTGCCCCAGCGGGGTCAGCTGCACGGTGCGCTCCCAGAAGGCCTTGCCGTCGGTGTCGCGCAGCGGCGCAATGACCCGCGAGCCATTCACATGCGTGACCAGCGGATGCGCGCAGTCGCTGAGCCGCTGCACATACCACGCGAAACTCCAGTCACCCAGCCACACCCACGATTCCGCGCTCTGGTGCGCCGCAAACAGCTTGGCCAACGGGAGCGCCCCGGGCGACAACGCTTCGCACAGTTGCCGCTCGCAACGTGACAGCCCGGCCTGTGTATCGGGGTACTCCTCCAGCTGCCGTCGCAGCGCCGGCGCCAGATGCGGCAGCCGCACCGCGTCGTCGTAGGCGTAGGCGCGCGCCCGCACCTCGCGATCGATGCGATCGGTCACCGCAAGCAACGCCTCCGGCGTATCGGCCGTGAACGCATCCCACGTCGCGCTGGCGAGCGCGAAATCCCCAGCGGTCACCTGACGGCGTGCCTCGTACAGCGGCACGAACTTCTCGGGCTGCAGCGGACCAAGAAAGCAATCGGCCGGCGCGATCGTCACCGTGGGCCGCTCGGCGAGCGGACGGCGCGCCACCCGGGCCATCACCTGGATGAGCTGCAGCTGGTCGAAGAGGTCGGGCTCGAACCACAGGACGAGCTCATCCGTGGCCCCCACACCGTCGAGCCGGGCATCGCGCTCGGCAAAATCGGCGACCGCCGAGGACTGACTCTGCCAGCCGCGGCTGGCCAGGAATTCCCCACGCACGCGCCGAAAGGCGGCGAGATCGTGATCCGACGGGACCGGCCCGTCGTGGAGCATATCGCGCCACGACAGCAGGTCGCCGGGCAGCCCCGAACGGGCCAAAGCGGTCACGGCGTGATCGCCGTTGGTGAGGTGCAGGGTCAGCATGAGTTCGCGTAAGTTGCAGATATCTTGTCCCGCCCCGGTCCGGATCGCTAGTCACAACGCGTGCGGTCCGAGCCGTCGGCGGACGTGTACCCCCGGTGCATCCAACGACATACTCGCCGACCGATGTCCGAGACCCGCGTCGTCAGTCCAACTGCTCCCACCTCGGTCACGAACACCGACGCCCTCGCGGCCGGTACCCTCGAGGAGGTCGATCTCGAGGCCATGCTCGGCACCGGCACCGCCATGTGGGCCGTCGTGTTCGCCGGCGGGATCGGCACGCGTTTCTGGCCACTCAGCACGCCGCGCCGGCCCAAGCAGGTGCTGGCCCTCGTGAACGAACGGCCGCTCATCGCCGATACCGTGGCGCGTCTGGCCCCCCTGGTGCCCGCCGAACGGGTGCTTGTGGTGACGAGCGCCGACATCGCCGATGCGCTGCACGAGGCCATTCCCGAGGTACCGCGCAGCAACCTGCTCATCGAGCCGCGGCCGCTCGGTACCGCGGCCGCGCTGGCGTGGGGGGCGCAGGAAGTCTCCCGACGGGCGGGACCGGACACGGTGTTTGTCGCGCTGCACGCCGACCTGGCCGTGGGGTACCCCGAGGTGCTGCGCGACAGTCTCCGCCGCGCCGCCGCCATTGCCGCGGCCGACAGTGCGCTGGTGGCCCTCGGCGCCCGTCCCACCCGCGCCGAAACCGGCTTCGGCTATCTCCAGCCCGGCATGCCGCTCGACCCCCTGCAGTCGCGCGCCGAAGGTGGTGCCTGCCGCGTGGAGCATTTCGTGGAGAAACCGGGCGCGGCGTTGGCCGACGTGCTCATCGAGCGCGGCGCACTCTGGAATACGGGCATCTTCGTGTGGCGCGCCCGCGTGGTCCTGGACGAACTCGACCGGCACACCGCCGAGGTGCGGCACGGCCTGCCACTGCTCGCCGCCGGGGCCATGGAGCAATTCGCCGAGCTGGTGTCGAGCGTCTCCATCGACCGTGGCCTGCTCGAACGTTCTCCCAACGTGGTGGTGCTCCCCGCCGACATGGAGTGGGACGACGTCGGCACCTGGGCATCACTGCGCCGCGTCCGCGAACTCGATGATACCGGCAACGGCGTCATGGGCCAGGTGCACTGCGTCGACTGCAGCGGCAATGTCATTCATGCCGACGGCTGCTGCGTGGTGGCCTATGGCATCAGCGGTATGATCGTGGTCAGCATCGACGGACTCACTTTCGTCACCACGCAGGATCGCGCCACCGAACTGGGGCCGCTGCTGAACGCCCTGCCGGGGAGCCTGCGCTTCAACCCGGGTGGGCACTGAGGGCAGACAGGCCGGATTGCTCGGAGGTCGGACGCCGGAGGTCGGATGTCGGACCCCGGAGGTCGGACGCCGGAGGTCGGATGTCGGACCCCGGACGTCGGAGGTCGGACGCCGGAGGTCGGATCCATGCCGGAGGTCGGAGTCCCGATACCGCGTTCGGAGATCGGAAGCCGGAGGGGCGAATGCCGCACCCCCTCCGACCTCGGACCTCCGAACGCCGTGTCCCATCTCGGACATCCGGCATGCATCCGACGTCCGACCTCCGGTCATCCGATACATCCGATACATCCGATACATCCCGGGTCGGCACTGAGGGCAGACAGGCCGGATTGCTCGGAGGTCGGACGCCGGAGGTCGGATCCATGCCGGAGGTCGGAGTCCCGATACCGCGTTCGGAGATCGGAAGTCGGAGGGGTGAATGACGCATACCCTCCGACCTCGGACCTCCGAACGCCGTGTCCCATCTCGGACATCCGGCATGCATCCGACGTCCGACCTCCGGTCATCCGATACATCCGACATCCGATGCAGCCGGGCGTCGGCTCACTCTCCCCGAAACACCGGCGTCCGCTTCTCATGGAAGGCCATCATCGCCTCCCGCACGTCCCCGCTGGCAAAGCAGGTGCGAATGTGCGTCAGCTCCTCGCGCAGCTGCTGATCGAGTGATGCGTCGGCGCTGCCCAGCAGCAGCCGTTTGGTCAGCGCGAACGCCAGCGG
The DNA here is from genome assembly GCF_027531815.1 of Gemmatimonas sp. Lineage (NCBI taxonomy): Bacteria > Pseudomonadati > Gemmatimonadota > Gemmatimonadia > Gemmatimonadales > Gemmatimonadaceae > Gemmatimonas > Gemmatimonas sp. The sequence goes on from NZ_JAPZSK010000014.1 coordinate 16,974, forward strand.
CGGCCCGGCCGCCAGACGCGCCGCGTAGGCGGCCACGTTGGCGGCGAACTCGTCGGCCGCCCACACGTGGCTTACCAACCCCATGCGTTCCGCCTCGTCGGCGCTGATGTCGCGGCCGGTGAGCACGAGGTCAGCGGCGCGGGCGTGTCCCACCAGCCTCGGCAGGAACCAGGTCACGCCGGCATCGGGGGAGAGCCCGCGCCGCACGTAGCCGGCGGTGCATGAGGCGGTCGCGCTCATCACGCGCAGATCGCAGGCCAGCATGAGACCGAAGCCGGCGCCGGCTGCCACCCCATTCACCGCGGCGAGCACCGGTTTCTCGCATTGCGTCACGGCGTGCACCCACTCGCCGACCCAGTGGTACGGATCGAGCCGCTCGGCACGCGACGCGCCAGGCGTGGCCGGCTCACCCAGATCGAGCCCCGCGCAGAACCCGCGACCCGCACCCGTGATCACCACCACCCGCACCGCATCGTCACGCGCCGCCTCGCGCAGCACGCGAGGCAGCGCCACCGCCAACCCGGGATTCACCGCATTCAGCTTCTCCGGCCGATCGAGCGTGATGGTGCGCACGCCGGCGTCGGTGGTGATCTGCAAAGGCTGGTTGTTGTGCATGCGTGTGAAGGGGTCGTGGTGAGGAGGGGCGAAACGCGTTCCGCCATCAGTTCTAGCGCTCGGTCTGCGATTCTGCACGCCAGTTGTCTGCAATCACGAGGGAATTGCGCGCCCCCCACTACCATCAGCGCGGGTCCGCTCGCTAGATCACACCGCATCTCCCCGTGGTACTGATCGTCCCTGCCTGATTCGTCTGCTCCCGCCCCATGGCCCCGTCCCGTTCCGCTGCGGCTCGCGCCGCCGACCCGTCGGTCGAAGCTCCCAGTCCCATCTCCTGCTGTGATGCGCTGGCGCGCACTGCCACCGAAACGTGCCGGCAGCACGAGCGCCTGGCGCGCCTCATGTCGCTGGGCGTGGCACAAAGCGAGTTGGAAGCGGCGCACGCCATGGTGGACACCATCGATTTGGCGCTCGCCGAAACGGTGCGGGATTTCGAGCGGGTGTGCGCCACGATTCCCGTGACCGATCAGGCAGACCTGCGGCATGCGGCCAACGCCATGTGGCTGTCGGCACGCGAGTATCTGCGTCGGCACAGCATCGCGGAGAAGGCCTCCCAACAGATTGCCCAGCGCGATGCCGACACGCTGGGCGACTTGCAGATGGAGTACGAGCTCGAGGCGTCGGCGCTGCTGGGACTCAAGCAGGCGACCGCGACCTACCAGAAGCTGCGCCCTGATACGCGCGGCTGAGATTGGCACCTTCGGTGGCCGTGCCCGCGAGCGGCAACCGAAAGAGCAAGGAGCTCGGCTGCGGGTCGCGTGTCAGGTACACCTGCAGGGTATCGATGATCGCCGGTGCCGCGACCCGAACCGCGAGCAGTTCCCGCTCGTGTCTGGGCGTGAGCGTGGGATAGAAGGTGAGCGTGCAGTGCGGCGAAAACAGAAAGCGCGAGCGCTTGAAGGGCAGCCCGCTGCGCGCGATGCGCTCGTGCAGGGCACGCAGCGGCCCGTTGGGATCGAGCGGCAGGGAAATGATGTCGGTTTGCATGAACCGATGCGGCGCGCCAAAGGGCAACTGCATGGGCGGTGTGCTGGAGGCAATCGGTTCCAGTGCCGCGCGAATGCGTTCGACCGGCGTGTCGGTGGGGATGGCCCCCACCCCCGAGGATCCCACCAGCGTCACATGCGGCGGGGTCAACCGGGCCAGCTTCGGATCGTAGCGTTGCTGAATGGCGCGTACGGCCGCACCGGCTTCCCCGGGAAGCTCGGCCAGCACGAAGATTCCGAACGAAGCGGGCATTCAGGCAACATAGTGCCCTCACGAAGCCCTCGGCCGCGTGGTAACTTCGCCGCATGGGCGAAGCCATGATGGTCATCCGCGAGTATGTCAATGAAATGGAAGCGCTGGTCGCGCGCAGCGTACTCGAGGCGCACCAGATTCCCGCCGTGGTGCTGCGCGACGACGCGGGCGGCATGCTCCCGGCCATGCGGCTGATCTATCCCGTGCGGTTGGCGGTGCCGTCCGCCGATGCCACGCAGGCGCTGCGCATTCTCGACGCGCCCTACGAGCCCGACGACGACCAGCCGTACGGCACCTCGTTCGATTCCTCTCCCAACCGCTGATCGCGGCGCCCCGATCACGGTTGGCGTCAGGCTCGCTCGCGACGTGCTCCGGCCAGCCGTATGCTAGCTTTCGGCCATGTCCGTCGTCCCGGTCGACACCACGTATCCTGAGGCCGCCGTCATCGCCGACGCCGCCGCGCGGCTGCAGGCGGGCGAACTGGTCGCGTTTCCCACGGAGACGGTGTACGGCCTCGGGGCCAACGCCCTCGACCCGGCTGCGGTTCAACGCATTTACGCCGCCAAGGGACGCCCCGCGTGGAACCCCGTCATTGCGCACGTCCCCTCCATTGACGCGGCGCGGGCCCTCGCTCGCGAATGGCCGGCCAGCGCCCAGATGCTGGCTGAGGCGTTCTGGCCGGGGCCACTGACGCTGGTGGTGCCCAAGGCGGCCCACGTTCCTGCGGTGGCCACGGCGGGACTCGACGCGGTGGCCGTGCGGGTACCGGCGCACCCCGTGGCGCTGGCACTGCTGCGCGCGGCAGGCGTGCCGATTGCGGCGCCGAGTGCCAACCGCTTCACGCAGATCAGCCCCACCACGGCCTGGCACGTCGTGCAGTCGCTGGGCGATCGGGTACCGCTGGTGCTCAACGGCGGCCCGTGCAGCGTGGGCATCGAGAGCACGGTGGTGGACTGCACGGGCGAGGAGGTCATCATCCTGCGTCCGGGCATGCTGGGCCGCGAGTCACTCGAACGCGTGCTGGCTCCGCTCGGCATGCCCGTGCGGCATGCGGTCCGACGCATTGCCCACGACCTGACGGCGCTGCCCCAAGGCCCCGATGCGATCCCACGGTCGCCAGGCATGGCCGATCGCCATTACGCCCCCCGCGCCGATGTGTGGCTCTTCGACACGGCACAGCGTGCGGAAATCGAGGAAGCGCTCGAGCGCTGGCATGCCGAACGGCAGCGCGACGACCAGGGCGCAGTGCCCGTGCACGCGCTCGTGCGCACGGGCCCGCTGGGCCACGGCGACCGCTTGCTGCCCGATCACGTGCAGCAGCGCCGCATGCCAGACGATCCGGCCGCCTATGCGCGCACCCTGTATAGCGCACTGCACGATGCCGATCAGGCGAACGCAGGGCTGATCCTCATCGAGGCGCCACCAGACGCGCCCGGATGGGACGGTGTACGTGACCGCCTCACACGCGCGGCCCGGTAGACTATGTTTCGCCCATGCTACCCATCGACCTGACCGGCAAGCGCGCCCTCGTGGCGGGTGTCGCCGATGACAACGGCTTCGGCTGGGCCATCGCCAAGGCGTTCGCCGAAGCGGGAGCCAGCGTGTGTGTCGCCACCTGGCCGCCGGCGCTCAACATCTTCCTCAACCTGTTCGAACGCGGGAAGCTCGAAGAGAGCCGGGCCATGCCCGATGGCTCCAAGCTCACCTTCGAGCGTATCTATCCGCTCGACGCCATGTTCGACGCGTTCGACGATGTCCCGGAAGAGGTCCGCGAGAACAAGCGCTACAAGGATCTGGGTGACTATTCCATCAGCGGGGTCGCCAATCGTCTGGTCGCCGATTTCGGCGAACAGCCGCTCGACATCGTCTTCCACTCGCTGGCCAACGGGCCCGAAGTCAAGAAGCCGCTGCTCGAAGTGAGCCGCGCCGGCTATCTCGCGGCCTCCAGCGCCAGTGCGTATTCGCTCGTGTCCATGGTGCAGCGGCTCGGGCCGCTCATGCGTCAGGGCGGGGCATTCTGCTCTCTCACCTACATGGCCAGCGAAAAGGCCATCCCGGGGTATGGCGGCGGCATGTCGTCGGCCAAGGCCCAGCTCGAGAGCGATACCCGGCTGCTCGCGTACGAGGCCGGGCGCCAGTGGGGCCACCGCGTGAACACCATCTCGGCGGGCCCGTATGCCTCACGCGCGGCAAGCGCGATCGGCATCATCGAGAACATGGTGAAATACTGCACCGCCAATTCCCCCATCCCCGAAGAGCTGTCCGCTCGTGAGGTGGGGACCACGGCGGCGTTCCTCTGCAGCCCCCTCGCGAGCGGCATCACCGGATCCACGGTCTACGTGGACAAGGGCTACCATGCCATGGGCATGGCGGTCGCGCCGCCGAGCGAGGATCGCACCCCGCGCTGAGTCCTGCCGCGTGCCCGACTCGCTCAGCACCCCCAGCGACTCGTCGCCGGCCGTCGACACGCTGACGGCCGCGCGGGGGCTCGGGCTGCGTGCACGCCTGCTGCTCATGGTGCTGGTGGCGCTCACGCCACCTACCATCATTGCCGTCTTCTTCGATGTGCGCGCCAGCGGGTCGTACCGCGTCGCGCTGCTGGCGCTCTCGCTGGCGCTGTCGCTGGGGCTCGCCTACGCGGTGGGCTCCATGATCGTCACCGCCGTCGAGTCACTCACCGCCGATGCGCATGCCCTCGCCGCCGGTGTGAGCGGACACCGCTCCACCATTCGCTCGAGCGACGAGATCGGGCTGCTGGCGCTGGCGCTCAACCAGATGGCCGATACCGTCGAGCGTCGCAATGCGGCCCTGGCCGACAACGAGCGGCGCTATCGCTTCCTGTTCGAATCCAACCCGCTCCCCATGTGGGCGTGGGACGCCGAGACGACGAACATCCTGGCGGTGAATGAGGCCGCCATTGAGAAATACGGATACGATCGCGACACCTTCCTGTTCAAGCGCATCGTCGATCTGCTCGACCCCGAGGAGCTGCCGCGTTTCAGCGGCGCCCGGCTCCCCTTCTCCGAAGCACGTCAGACCGCCGGGACCTGGATGCATCGCACCGCCGTCGGGCAGCGCATCGAGATGGAGGTCATCACCACCAGCTCGCGTCGGCTGGGGCGCGCCAGCTGGCTGAGCGTCGGCATCGATGTGACCGCGCGCCGCGAGGCGGAACGCGCCCTGTCGCGCAGTGAGGAGCAGCTGCGGCAGTCGCAGAAGATGGAAGCGATCGGCACCTTCGCCGGTGGCATTTCCCACGACTTCAACAACCTGCTCACCGGGATGCTCGGGTATTGCGACCTGCTCCTCACGCAGCTGCCCGCCGACAGCATGGTGCGCGAGGACGTGAGCGAGATTCGGACCCTCGCCGTACGCGGCACCGAGCTGTCGCGCCAGATTCTCGCGATGAGCCGCCGGCAGATGCTGCAGCCGACGATGCTCGACCCCAATGAGATGGTCCGTGGCCTCGACCGTCTGCTGCGGCGCGTCATCGGCGAAAACATCGAAGTGGCCATCGAACTGGACAGCGCCGTGGGCACGGTGCACGCCGATGCCGCGCAGCTGGAACAGACGCTGCTCAACCTCGTGAGCAATGCCCGCGACGCCATGCCGCAGGGTGGTCGAGTCACGATCGTCACGGCGGTGCTCGACGCGACCGAAATTCGCCGGCTGCGCCTCGATAAGCAGCTGGAATGGATGGCGATTCGCGTGCGCGACGAGGGCATGGGGATGAGTGAGCAGGTGCGGCAGCACATCTTCGAGCCGTTCTTCACGACCAAGCCCAAGGGCAAGGGCTCCGGGCTGGGACTCGCGCTGGCGTCCAACGTGATGGATCAGCTGGGGGGCGAGATTCGTGTGGACTCCGCCCCGGGAGAGGGCACCACCATGCACCTGCTGCTGCCACGACGCGCGGGCACCGTCGCGGTGGCCACCGTACTGGATGAGCCGCCGGAGCAGCTCGACGGACAGGAGACCGTGCTGCTCAGTGAAGATGAAGCCGCCGTGCGCACCGTGGCCGTGGCCGCGCTCGAGCGGCGAGGCTATCGTGTGCTCGCCGCCGCCGATGGCGAGGGAGCGCTCGCCCTGTCGCACGCCTTCCCTGGGCCCATCGATCTGCTCGTCACCGATGTGGTGATGCCGGGGATGAACGGGCGCGAACTGGCCGATCGCCTCACCCGGAGCCGCCCCGGCATACAGGTGCTGTACGTCTCCGGCTACACCGAAGACTCCGAATTGCTCGCCGGGTTGACCGCCGAGACACGGTCACTGCTCCCCAAGCCCTTCACGTCACTCGATCTGGCCCGCCGCGTGCGCGCCGCACTCGACGGGGCCCGGGAGTCACGCCGCGCGCCAACCGGGTAACTGCGCCGTGATGAACTGGATCCTGCTGGTCATGGCCGCCATCGTGGCGGTGGTGCTGGCCATGCTGGTCGGTGGGGCCATGTCACCGAGGGAGCGCGTGGCCACCCGCGCATTGACGACCCCCTGCCAGGCGGCCGATCTCTTTGCCCGGCTCCGGGCCGCCGACGGCCCGCCGCGGTGGTGTGCCGACCTGCCCGCCATGCGCGTGGTGCACGAATCGCCGCCAACGACCGTGCAGTTCGAACTCGTCACCGACGACGGCGCCCCCATGGGCACCTGGACGGTGCACGTCACCGAGATGGCGCAGGGCAGTAGGGCCACCATCGTCGAAGCGGTCGCGGTGCCCAACCTGCTGGTGCGGTTCGTGCGCAGCATCGGTGGCAACGGCGCGCGGCCGGAACGCTTTCTGTTGGCCGTGGCCCGCGAACTGGGTGTACCGGCCACCGTGGATACGCCCACGTCGTCGTGAGCAACGACGCCGGCGACATCGCTCCCGCACGATGGCGCATGCTGTGGCTGGTGGCGCTGGCCGAGCTGCTCGGCATGTCACTGTGGTTCGCCGCCAGCGCCGTAGCGCCCCAGTACCAACAGCAGTGGGAGCTGACCGCTGGCGAGACGGCATGGCTGACCACGGCGGTGCAACTGGGCTTCGTGCTGGGCACCGCCCTGTCGGCGCTGCTCAACCTGGCAGACCTCGTGCCGGCCCGCCGACTCTTCGCGACGAGCGCCGCGGGTGCCGCCGTGGCCAATCTGCTGGTGCTCACGGCCGACTCCCTCGCAGAGACGTTGCCGTGGCGCGTGCTCACGGGGCTCTGTCTGGCCGGCGTGTATCCGCCGGCCATGAAGATGATCGCCACCTGGTTTCGGGCGAGGCGCGGGTTCGCCGTGGGGGCCATCGTGGGAGCGCTCACGGTGGGCAAGGCGCTCCCCTATCTGGTGAAGGCGCTGCCCGGGGCAACGATCGGCTACGTCACCGTGGCCGCCTCCGGGGCCGCCCTCGTCGCCGCCGGCCTCGTGTGGTTGGGCTACACCGAGGGGCCATACGCCTTTCCGGCGCGCCCCTTTTCGTGGCGTCTCGTTGGCGAGGTCGTTGGGCAGCGTCCCTGGCGTCTCGCCATGGGGGGCTACCTCGGCCACATGTGGGAGCTGTATGCAGCCTGGACGTGGCTGCCGGTGTTCGTGGCCGCCAGCATGGCGGCGCAGCAAGGCCATCACGAAGCAGCCAGCGCGCCGGCGTCCGTTGTGGCCTTTGCCGCCCTCGCGGTGGGTGGCCTCGGCTGCCTCTGGGGCGGTGCAGTAGCCGACCGGCGCGGGCGCGCGTGGCTGGTGAACCTCTCCATGGCCATCAGCGGCGCCTGTGCGCTGCTCATCGGCCTCACCTTCGGCCGCTCGCTGTGGCTCCTCGCCCCTGTCGCGCTGGTGTGGGGGTTCTTCGTCATCGCCGACAGCGCGCAGTTCTCGGTCATGGTCACCGAGAGTGTACCGGCCCACGCCGTGGGCACGGCGCTCACGCTGCAAACGTCCCTTGGCTTCCTGCTTACTGCCGCGGCCATTCAACTCGTGCCCGTGCTTGTGGCGCGCGCGGGGTGGTCGTGGGCGTTCCCCGTGCTGGCGCTCGGCCCGGCGGTGGGCATGGCGAGTATCCGGCGATTGGCCGCCAACAGTGCATCGCGCACTGACCACTGAAGACGCCAACTGGGAACTGCAAACTCCCCCGGACATCACGTGATCTCCGGGGGAGTTTGTCGTGTGCCGTTCGCGTTGTCAGTGGTCAGCAACGCGCGGCGCGCGAACTACCACCGCGTACTCGTCACCTCGTCCTCGGCGCTGGTCTGCCGTGCCTGCGGGGTATCGGCAGGCTTCACTTCAATGGCCGGGTGGCCGTGCTTCTTGAGCAGCTCGTCAATGGGCGGGATGAGCTCCTGATACGTCTTCCGCAGCTCCACCAGATACCCCTCGAGCTCCTTGGTCAGGAGGTCGAAGACCTGCTGCGACTGCTTCGTGGGACGCGCCTCGGTGCTCCCCACCACACCCGCCAGCGCCGCAATCTGGTTGTTGACCTTGATGGGGAAGTTGAGCGGGTCCTGTCCCGACTGGTTCTTCACCTGGTAGATCTCTGCCTCCATGGCGCTGATCTTCGTGTCGAGCTCCTTCACGAGCTGCGCGTACTTCGCGGAGTCCGCGCCCACCTGCGTCATGCGCGCCTTGGCCTGATTGCGCACGTTGCGCACCGTGCGCACGGCGTCGTTGGCGTCGGTCGTGCGGTCACGGATGGCCATGAGCAGCTTGTACTGCGCCACGAGGTCGAGCGGCGTCGCCTCGCTGCGCGGGTCCTTCTTCACGAGCAGCTTGGCATCACCCGCGGGCGCCCCGTCCACCAGCAGCCGCACCGTGTAGTTGCCGGGGAGCACCAGCGGCCCCGTCGTCACACCGGCCCAGAGAATCATCCCCGGGAAGGTCGTGGCGTCGCCTTCGCGCAGATTCCACGAGAAGGTGTTCATGCCGGCGGCGTTGGTGGGCGGCCGATCGCCAGCCACCGCCCGACGGCCACCGCCACCGGCGGTGGGTGCCGCCTCGTCGCTCGAGAAGGAGCGCACCGTCCGCCCGGTGCTGTCGCGGAATTCAACCGTGACCTTGTTGGCCTTGTCCTTGAGCCAGTAGTACACGATCGCGCCGTTGGGCGGGTTCTGCCCCACGGGGCTCGACGACTGCCCAATCTGGAAACCGCCGCCCCAGTTGATGCGATACGACGGCCGCGGAGTGAACAGGTGGGCGCGCTTCGCGATCACCTCGGCCGACAGCTGCCGCAGCACGCCGATGTCATCGATCACGTAGAACGACCGCCCGTGCGTGCCCGCGATGAGATCGCCGTCTTTGATGGCGAGGTCGTGCACCGGCACGATGGGCAGGTTGCGCTTGAGCGAGAACCAGGTGGCGCCATCGTCGAGCGATGCCCAGATGCCGCGTTCCGTGCCCGCAAAGAGCAGCCCCGGACGCGTGTCGTCCTCACGGATGACGCGCGTGAACTCGGTGCGCGGAATGCCCGCGTCGATGCGCGTCCACGTGCGGCCGAAATCGGTGGTCTTGAACAGGTACGGCTCCTGATCGTCCATCTGGAACCGGTTGGCCGCCACGTAGGCGGTGCCGGCGTTGAAGTGGCTCGCCTCGACGATGGAGACGCGAGCCCACTCGCGCTCCTTGAGCAGCGGCGGCGTCACATTGGTCCACGTGGTGCCGCCATTGCGCGTGAGGTGCACCAGTCCGTCGTCGGTCCCCGCCCAGATCGTTCCCTTCAGCACCGGCGACTCCGACACCGCGAAGACGGTGCCGTAGGTTTCCACACCCGTCTGGTCCTTGGTGATGGGGCCGCCCGACGGGCCCAGCGTACGCGGGTCGTTGCGCGACAGGTCGGGGGAGATGGCCGTGTAGCTGTCCCCTTCGTTCGTGGTCTTGAAGAGCACGTTCGAGCCGACGTAGACCGTCTTGGGGTCATGCGGGCTCACGAAGATGGGGAAGGTCCACTGCATGCGGTACTTCGCGTCCTTCGCGTCGTGCCCCATGGGGTTGAGCGGCCACGGATTCACGTCGCGCTCGAGCCCCGTGCGCATGTCCTTGCGCGTCAGGAAGCCGCCGTAGCTGCCGGCGAAGACGATGTCCGGCTTGTCGGGGAGCGCCGCGATGAACCCCGACTCGCCGCCGCCAGCATCCTTCCACATGTCCATCGTGATGCCGCCGCGCGCGCGCGAGGGGCCGCACAGCGTGCTGTTGTCCTGCTGCGCCCCGCAGATCTGGTACGGAAAGTGATTGGTGGTCGTGACGTGGTAGAACTGCGCCGTGGCGAAGTCCTGCGCCGTCCACGTCTTCCCGGTGTCGGTGCTCACACTCGCGCCGCCGTCGTCTGCTTCGATCATGCGCCCCGCATCGTCGGGGGCAATCCACAGGTCGTGTGAATCGCCGTGCGGCGGGTTGAGATTGCTCCACGTCTTGCCGGCGTCCTTCGACACCTGGAACTGCACGTTCGACGCGTACACCACGTCGGGGTTCTTGGGATCGGCGTAGATCTTGGAGTAGTACCACGCCCGCTGCCGCAGCTTGCGCTCGTCATTCACGCGCTGCCAGGTGGCCCCGGCATCGTCGGAGCGATACACGCCACCCTGATCGGCTTCGATGAGCGCATACACGCGCCGCGGATTGGCACCGCTCACGGTGATGCCGATGTTCCCCCACAGGCCGGTGGGGAGACCGGGGTTCTTGGTGATCTCCGTCCACGTGTCGCCGCCATCGATGCTCTTGAACAATCCCGAGCCCTTGCCGCCGGAAACGAGCATCCACGGCTTGCGGTGCGCCTGCCAGAAGCCGGCGTAGAGCACGTTGGGATTGCTCGGGTCCATGACCAGGTCGGCGGCGCCGGTGCTGTCATCGCGGAAGAGGATCTTCTGCCACGACTTGCCGCCGTCCTTGCTGCGGAAGAGACCACGCTCGGCGTTGGGGCCCCACACGTGCCCCTGCGCCGCGACGTACACGAGATCGGGGTTGGTGGGGTGCACGCGCACCTTGGCGATCTGCCGGGTGTCATTGAGGCCGATGTTGGTCCACGTGCGGCCGCCGTCGGTAGTCTTCCACATGCCGTCGCCGTGCGACACGTTGCCGCGAATGGCAAACTCGCCGCCGCCCACGTACACCACGTCCGGGTTGCTCGGCGCCACGGCCACGGCGCCCACCGTACCGCCGAAGTGGCGGTCGGTCATGGGGAGCCAGCTTTCGCCGCCGTCGGTGGTCTTGAAGACCCCGCTGCCGGTGGTGCCCATCCAGTATTCCTTGGGGCGCGCCACCGAACCGGCGACAGCCACGGAGCGGCCGCCGCGGTAGGGGCCGATTTCGCGCCAGCGGATGGCGGAGAGGGCCGCGGTGTCGAAGCCGGCGGCCAGCGACGCGGGGGCGGCGGCGCGAGCCGAGGCCGGACGGGCGGCCGGCCGGGCGGCCTGTGCCGCGAGCAGGCCGGGAGCGAACAGACCGGCCGCGAGTGCGAGACCGGTGAAGCGAGTGGACGGCACGAACGCAGCTCCTTCAGGTGGGGCGTTAAGGCGTCAAGAACGATCCTTCACATATGAGAGGCAGCCACGGGCGCCGCAAGCGGGAGCGGGAGTCCGTCAGACGGCGCGATTCAGGGGTAGCGTGGGGTGAAACCGGCCTCCGGGGGCTAGCGTAGGATGCTATTGAAGTGATATCACTTCAATACCACATCCAACCGGTCCCCTCCATGCTTCGCGAAATCTCTGTCAAGCCCACCAACGGCCTCCTCGCCGCCGTCATTCTCATGGCGCTGCTCGCCGGCGGCGTCTACGGCTTCTACATCGGCGCCCGCGCCAACGATTTCGGCCTCGCCATCCCCAGCATCATCGTCGGGACCCTGTTCGGCCTCTGCCTCCCGGGGCTCTTCACCGTGGAGCCCAACGAGGGGAAGGCGCTCACCCTCTTCGGCACCTACAAGGGTACCGTACGTGAGCCGGGGCTCTGGTGGGTCAATCCGTTCATGTCCAAGACGGCCGTGTCGCTGCGTGTGCGCAACTTCGAAACGAACAAGCTCAAGGTGAACGACGCCTACTCCAACCCGGTGGAGATCGGGGCCATCGTGGTGTGGCGGGTGGTGGACACCGCCGAGGCGCTGTTCGAGGTGAACGACTACGTGCAGTACGTGGCCGTGCAGAGTGAGAGCGCACTGCGGGCCCTCGCATCGCAGCACCCCTACGATGCGCACGGCACCGGCGAGATCGCGCTCAGCACCAACCAGGACGAAGTCAACAAGGGACTCGCCAAGGCCCTCGTCGACCGGCTGTCGAAGGCCGGAGTGGAAGTGATCGAGGCGCGCATCAGCCACCTCGCTTACTCTCCGGAGATCGCGGCGGCCATGCTGCAGCGGCAACAGGCGAGCGCCATCGTGGCGGCGCGTCAAACCATTGTGGAGGGGGCCGTGGGCATGGTGGAGCTGGCCCTCGCGTCGCTCAAGGAACGCGACATTGTGGATCTTGATGGTGAACGCAAGGCGGCCATGGTGAGCAACCTGCTCGTCGTGCTCTGCTCCGAACGGTCCACGCAACCGGTGGTGAACACCGGCTCGCTGTACACGTGACCATGCCGTTGTCCCCCAGGCTGCACGCGCCCCCCTTCCATGGCTGACCGCAAGTCGTTTCTGCTGCGCGTCGACCGGGAGCTGCTGGATGCCGTGCAGCGCTGGGCGAACGACGATCTGCGCAGCCTCAACGGGCAGGTCGAGTTCCTGTTGCGGCGTGCGCTTCGCGAGGCGGGGCGCGCGCCGAAGGGGCGGTCATCGGCTGATGTGGCTCCTGCACCTGATCCATCCGACATCACCGAACCCGACGCATCATGATCCATTCCTCTCGTCCCGCCCGGCAGTGGCGTGCCGTCTCGCTGTGCCTTGGCGCGCTGGCGCTGGTGCGCCTGGCCGGCCTGCTGCCGGCGCGACTGCATGCACAGCAGGCGCCCGTCACCTTCGTCTACCTGCGCGGCACCGACACCATCGCCACCGAGACCGTCGTCCCGGGCGACGGGGTGGTGAAGGGGTCGCTGGCGTACCGCGGGCAGCCGCGCGTGGAATGGGAGCAGCTGCGCACGCCGCTCCGCCTCACCCTCACGGTGTTTGCGGCCGGCAGTGCGGCCGACGCGGCGCCGGTGCAGATCGCCAGCTTCGCGCCGCGTGGGGACTCCATGGCGGTCGAGGTGGGGATGCGCGGCGCCATGCGTCCGCAGATGGTGGCCATTCGTCCGGGCGCCGTGGCGCTGCTCAACAGTTCGCTCATGCACAGCGCCCTGCTCACGCAGCTGGCGCGCGAAACGGCGCGCACCGTCCTGCCGGTGGTGCTCGCGCAGGGCGCGCAGGCATTCGACGCCACCATCACACGGCAGGGTGACACAACCACGATGGCGATGGCCGGCATGGCCATCATGATCATCGGGCGCGATGGTATTCCCGACGAGGTGCGGGTGCCGATGCAAAACCTGCGCGCCGTACGGGCCGGGGGGCCGGTATCGCTGGCGCCGGCGGCCCCCATCAGCTACGACGCGCCCGCCAACGCCCCGTACACGAGTGAGCACGTCATCATCCCCACGCCGCGCGGCTACACGCTGGCGGGTACGCTCACCAAGCCGAACGTCGCACGGGGCAGCGTGCCGGTGCTGGTTACCATCAGCGGCAGCGGACCGCAGGATCGCGATTCGCGCCTCCCGGGCATCAGGGACTACGCGCCCTTTCGCGACATCGCCGACACGTTGGGCCGGCGCGGCATCGCCGTGCTCCGCTACGATGATCGCGGCGTGGGCGAGAGCGGCGGCCGGGCGTCGCGTGACAGCGCCACCAGCGAGGACTTCGCCGACGACGTGCTGAGCGTGGTGCAGTACCTGCGCAGCCGCCCCGATGTGGATGGCACGCGCATTGTGCTCGCCGGGCACAGCGAGGGTGGCCTCATTGCGCCCCTCGCGGCCGTGAAGGACGCCCGCATCCGCGCCATCGCGCTGCTGGCCGGACCGGCGATCACCGGCCGCAAGGTGCTCGAGTACCAGAACGAGAACGGCATCCGGGCCGCGCCGGTCACCGAGGCGCAACGGGATTCGCTGCGCCGTACGGTGCCGGCCGCCCTCGACTCGCTGCAGCGCACCAATCGCTGGATGCGCTACTTCATGACCACCGATCCCCTCGTGACGGCCCGTCGCGTGACGCAACCGGTGCTCGTACTGCAGGGCGACACCGACATGCAGGTCACCCCCGAGCAAGCTGAAACGCTCGCGGCGGCACTGCGCGGCGCGGGCAATCGTGCCGTGACGCTGCGCCGCTTTCCCGCCACCAATCATCTCTTCCTCACCGACTCCAGCGGATCGCCCACCGGCTATGCGGCGCTCACCGACACGAAGGTCCGTGCCGAGGTGCTGGGGGCCTTGGTGGAGTGGACGCTGCGCGTGACGCGCTGACCGCGCACACCCCTTCGCGCCGTTCTCCAATGACCCCGCTTCGCACCCTGGTATGGCTGGTCCTTGGCGCACTCGTCATCGGCGCCGTGTTCGCGTATCCGCAGCTCCCCGCGTCCATTCCGCAGAACATCGGCGCGGATGGGCGCGCCGGCGGCTTCGTACCCCGCTCGCCGTACGCGTGGGGGATGCCGGTGCTGATCGCCGTGGCCATCTTCGCCGGGCTCGAGTGGATCCGCACGCAGCTGCCGCATCGTCCGGCGCTGTTCAACTTCTCGGGGAAGGAGCAGCTGCAGCGGCTCCCCGTGGAGTATCGCGGTGGCGTGATCGCACGCATGCAGCGCTTCATGGACGTGGTGAATCTGCAGGTCGTGTGCACCTTCATGCTTGTCCAGTGGATGCTCTGGTGCGGCGCGCACGGAGCAACGAGCGAGACGCTTACCGTGGCCCTGCTGGTGCTCTCGCCCGCCATGATCGTGGTGGCCGGCCTCGGCGTGAGTGGCATCCAGAACGAGCTGGATCGCGCGCAGCGTGCATACGACAGCCGACGACATCCGCAGCGCCCCTGACGACGGCCGCGCGCCAGTTGCATCCCACGCGCCGCCGCTGCTTCGTATGCGCATGCTGCGATTTCTGCCCCCGCTGCTGCTGCTCCTGGTCTCCACCCGCTCGGTGGAGGCACAGGTCGTGCCCACCGACAGCGCCGCGGTGATCTACGCCTACATCCAGGGCGCCGACACCATTGCCTTTGAAGGCGTGCGGCACGAGTCCGCCTCGCTGCGCGGCGTGCTCGTTGCCCCCGGTCGCCCGCGGCTGGTCTGGGAGCATCAGCTCGCCGAGGGCGCGCCCACGTTGCTCAGTCTGGCGATCTATCCCCCCGGCGGCGCGGGGAGCATCCTCCCGCTGCAGGAAACCGACTTTCTCACGGTGGGGGACATCGTCTTGGTCACCACCACCAGGCAGGGCGAGCGCACGGCTCAGCCGCTCCCCACCACCCCGGGCGCCATCCCCTTGCTGGGGCGCTCGATGCTGCACACCGCCTACCTGGCGTGGTTCGCCCAGCAGGCGCACCGCGATTCCCTCACCCTGTTCATCACCTCTTCGGGGAAGACCGTGCACGCCGCCACGACCGTACGCGGCGAACAGATTTCGCTCATGGTGGACGGCCTCGAGATCATCACCACCTGGAGCGAGGGCACGCTGCTGACCGTGTCCGTCCCGTCGCAGGCGCTGAAGGTTGTGCGGCTTGCTCGTCAGGCGGGGGAGGACGCTGGGGGGCCGGTGGCGGCCGGTGGCGGACGTTCGGACGTCGGATGATCGGATGCGTCGGAGGTCGGACGTCGGATGAATGCCCGAAATCGGAGTCGGGAAACGGCTTTCGGAGGTCGGAGGTCGGATGCTCCCCCTCGTGCGTCGGGGTGATGACGCGGGCGTGGATTCGGTGAGGGGGAATCGTGCGCGTGCTCTATCGTGGGGCATGCCGCACAATCCCTATCGACTGCTGGTGGTGCAGCGCGCCGATGCGCTCACGGTGGTGGTTCACGCGTACGCGTCGCGGCACCGTCGAAGGCTCGCGGATTTCTGGCCGGGACTGCGCAATCAGCTCGTGCGCGCGTCGGCCTCGATTTCGCTCAACCTCGGTGAAGCCTGCGGATACCATTCGCCGCCGCGTGTCATTGCATTCCTCGAGACGGCCATTGGCTCATGCAACGAAGTCGAGCGCATTCTCAGCCTCTGTGCCCGACTCGGAGTGCACGATCCCCGCCTGTCATTCATCGTCAGCGAAATCGCTGGTGTACGCATGATGCTCTACGGCCTCCGCCGCCACCTGAAGCAGTCATCCCCTCCGCCGCCCTCGTAGCATCCGACCTCCGACCTCCGAAAGCCGTTTCCCGACTCCGATTTCGGGCATTTATCCGACATCCGACATCGGACATCCGACCTCCGACGCATCCGATTATCCGACGTCCGACCGTTCCGATCTCCAAGCCAGCCTCACGCCGAACGCTCCCGCCGTCACCAAGAGTGGCGTGTTCAAGGTGCACCAGGTGGGATCGCGTCTCTATTTCGAGATTCCGCGCCGTGAACTCGGCAAGGACTACGTGGTCGTGACCACGCTCGCCGGCACCCCCGACGAGATCGGCATCCGTGGCACGCAGGGCGGCAACAACCTCGTGCGCTTCGAACGGCGCGAGAATCGGCTCTTCGTGCGCGAGGCGGCGTATCGTGACATCATCGCCGACACCGCGTCGTCGCAGCAGCTCGCCGCGCAGCTCATCGGCGTGACCAGGATTCTCGCCGCACTCAACGTGGACGCGTACGGCCCCGACAGCGCGGTGGTGGTGGAGGTCACCCGCATGTTCACCGGCGGCGTGCCCGAATACACCGCCCTCGGGCGCCGCGCCACGGTCGACGCGGCGCGTTCGTACGTCGAGAAGTTCGCGGCCTACGCGAAGAACGTGAACGTCACGGCGGTGCAGAGCTTCACGCCGCAGGGTGGCGCGCCCGGCGCCGGCTTCCCCGGAGCCCCGGGGGCCGCCAACGCCAACGCGCCCACCACGGAGATGTACACCTTCTCCTTCGCCAAGCTGCCCGAAGACCCCATGAAGCCGCGTCTGCTCGACGAGCGCGTGGGCTACTTCGGCGTCACGCAGCGCGATTTCAGCGGCGCCACGCAGCGCGTGGAGAGCAAGCGCTACATCGGCCGCTGGCGCCTCGAGTGCAGCGACAAGAAGGTGGGCAGCCTCTGCGTGCCCAAGAAGCCCATCACGTACTACCTCGATCCCGCCACGCCGGCGTGGATCAAGCCGTGGATCCGCAAGGGCATCGAAGACTGGCAGGTGGCCTTCGAAGCCGCCGGCTTCCACAAGGGCATCGTGGCCGCCGAGCCGCCCGCCAACGACCCCGACTTCTCGGGAGAAGACGCCACCGTGGCCATGGTGCGCTGGCTCCCCAGCGCCACCGAAAACGCCGTGGGGCCGTCACTGCGCGATCCGCGCACCGGCGAAATTCTCGACGCCGACGTACAGACGTACCTCAACGCGATGAACCTCAATCGCTCGTGGTACTTCACGCAGGTGGGACACCTCGACAAGCGCGCGCAGAAGCTCCCCTTCCCCGACACGCTCATGGGGCGACTCGTGGAATACGTGACCGCCCACGAAGTGGGGCACACCCTGGGCTTCCCGCACAACTTCAAGGCCAGCTCCATGTATCCCGTGGACTCGGTGCGCAGCCGCACGTGGGTGAAGAAGATGGGGCACACGCCCACCCTCATGGACTACGCGCGTTTCAACTACGTGGCGCAGCCCGAGGACAACATCGACCTCGACGATCTCATCCCCAAGGTCGGGCCGTACGACACGTACGCCGTGATGTGGGGGTACACGCCCATCCCCAACGCGAAGACCCCGGAAGACGAAAAGCCCACGCTCGAGAAGTGGACGCGCATGCAGGACAGCATTCCCTGGTACCGCTTCGCGAGCGATGCCGGCGCGGGCGGCGCGGATCCGGGTGAGCAGTCCGAAGCGGTGGGTGATGCCGACGCCGTGCAGGCCACCACGCTCGGCGTGAAGAATCTCAAGCGCACGATGGCCATGCTGGAGAGCGCGACCGCCTGGAAGGAGGGCACGACCTTCGACGATCTCGAGGAGTTGTACGGCCGTCTCGTTGGCCAGTGGGCCACCGAGATGGGGCATGTGGCGCGCGTGATCGGCGGGCAGTACAAGCAGGAGAAGTACGTGGGGCAGAAGGGGCCCGTGTACCGCCCCGTGGAGCCGGCGCGCCAGAAAGCGGCGCTGCAGTTCCTGCTCGACCACGCGTACACCACGCCCACGTGGCTGCTCGACCAGAACATTCTCCGCAAGCTCGAGCCAAGCGGCAGCCTCAATCGCGTGGGCAACGCGCAGGCGCGTTCCCTGGCGAGTGTGGTGAGCAACGAACGGCTGCAGCGCATGCTTGAGTTCGAGGCACTGGCGGCGCGCAACGAGGTGTACTCCATAGCCGACATGCTCGCCGACCTGCGCGCGGGGATCTGGAAGGAGCTCCAGACCGGCGCCCCCATCGACGCCTTCCGTCGTCGGTTGCAGCGCGTGTATCTCGAGGCCATGGCCAGCAAGATCAACCCGCCGGCGCAGGCCGCGGCGCCGCAGGGGCCCGGCGGGGGCCGTGGCGCCGCGGCCCCCGTGGGCACGGCGGACTTCCGCCCCATCCTCAAGGCGGAAATGCGCGCCCTCGACGCCGATCTCGTGGCCGCGATCGCCCGCACCGGCGACCGCATGAGCAAGGCGCACCTGGAAGACGCACGCGACCAGATCCGGAAGATGCTCGACACGGAGAAGTAGGGTCGCCGCGGACCCCCGTATCACGGCGGCGGGCGACCCGCCGCCGTTTCGTGGCACGCCGGGCGGTGAGACTGTGACGAAAACGCTCGTCGTAGTGACAAACGGCGAAATCGTGACTCAAGTCACGAGCAGGTAGGGACGAAACGAAATGGCGAAGTATTTCATCTCATTCGCCATCGCTCAGGAGTGTCCATGTTCCGTCGCGCCGCTACCGTCCTTTCGCTGTGCGCCCTCACCGCTGCCACCGCCTGCTCCGAATCCGGCAGCCCTGTCTCCCCTACCGAAGACACCGCCGTAGTCCGCGCCATGGTGATCGGTGGCGACAACCAGCTCATTCCCGTCATGCAGGAAGGGCTGGATACCTTGGCCGTGCGCTTCTACGTACCCTCGGGCGCCCCGGTGGCCGGCGCGACCGTCACCTGGACGCTGAGCGGCGACGGGCGCGTCACCGCGGTTTCGGCGCAGACCGACGCCGCCGGTGTGGCCCGCGCCGTCTTCCAGGCCGGGTCCAAGGCGGGCACGGCGACCGTCACGGCGGCGCTGGGCAGCGACGACGTGGAGTTCGTCCTTCGCGTGCAGGCGGCCGATCCCAGCAAGCTCGAAGCCATGGCCATGACGACCGATACGCTCTCGGCCGGCAAGCCGTTCAACGGGGCACCGGTGCGCGTGCTCGATCAGTACGGCAACCCGGTCTCGGACGTGCCCTTGACCGCCACGATCTTCGCGGCTGACAGCGACGAAGCGCAGGCCCAGCTGTCCCTCGTCGCCAATGCGGAAGGCATCGCGCGACTGGGAACGGACCTCGCGCTTCCCGCCGGTACGCATCGTTTGGTCTACGCCTTCGGGGAACATACGGTCACGTACCAGCTCGTGGTGATGCCGCCGCAGGACTGACCACCACGAAAGACGAAGCGCGCGAGGGCGGCGGCGCGGGCACCTGCCTGCGCCGCCGCCTGCCGTTTCTGCCCCACCCTGACGGACGCCCACTGCCCGTGGGACGGCGAGGGCCGTAGACTCCAGTGTCCCGCCGCCGCTGCGGGCATTCTTCCCACCCCTCGTCAGGTCCAATGCGCCTCCGCACCATGCCGTTTGCGGTGGCTGGCCTCGCGATCGCCGCCTGCTCGCCGGCCAAGAAGCCGACCGCGGCGCCGACGCCCGCCAACCGCCCCACCACCAACGCCGCGCCCAACCAGCCGCCCGCGCCAGGCCAGCCCGCCCCCGGGCAGCCGGCGCCGGGACAGCCCCCCGCCGGCCTCCCCAACATTCCCGGCCTCGCCGGCGCACTCGGCGGGCAGGCCGAGCCCAACCCGCGCCCCTACGCCACCGTCGTCACGCCGCGCGCGCGCAGCAAGCAGGGCGTTTTTGCCGTCCATCAGGTGGGGTCGCGTCTCTATTTCGAGATTCCCGCCGCGCAGCAGGGGAAGGACTTCCTCGTCACCACCGTGCTCGCCGGCGCCAGCGACGCGATCAACGGCAGCCTGTACGGGCCCGAGCGCGTCATCCGCTTCGAGCGGCGTGACAACCGCATCCTGGTGCGTGAAGCCACGTATCTCAACGTGGCCAGCGACAGCACGCAGCAGTCGCGGCAGGCGATGAACCTCATCTCGTTCTTCCCCATCGTCGCCACGCTCAACGTGGAGGCGTACGGCAAGGACAGCGCCGCAGTCGTGGAAGTGACGCGCATGTTCACCGGCGGCGTGCCGGAGTTCACCGCGCGCGGTCGTCGCGCCACCGTCGATGCGAATCGCTCGTTCATCGACAAGTTCAGCGCCTTCCCGCGCAACGTGAATGTGACCGCCGTGCAGACGTACACCGCGGCGCCGGGTGGCGGCATTCCCGGCCTCCCCATTCCGGGGCTCGGCGGCGGCAGCGGCAACGCCACGACGGAGGCCTACACCTTTTCGCTCGTGCGTCTGCCCGACGAGCCCATGATGCCGCGCCTCTACGACCGGCGCGTGGGCTACTTCGTCACGCCCAAGCGCGACTTCGGCTCCAACGAGCAGCGCGTGGTCTCGCGCGACTACATCAAGCGCTGGCGTCTCGAGTGCAGCGACCAGAAGGTCGGCGCCCTGTGCGTGCCGAAGAAGCCCATCACGTACTACGTGGACCCCGCCACACCGTCGTACCTCAAGCCGTTCATTCGCGCCGGTATCGAGGAGTGGCAGGAGGCGTTCGAAGCGGCGGGCTTCGCCAAGGGCATCGTGGCCGCCGACGCCCCGGCCAACGACCCCGATTTCTCCGGTGAAGACGCGAGCGTGACGATGATCCGCTGGCTCCCGTCCCCCACCGCCAACGCGCAGGGACCAAGCCTCGTGGACCCGCGCACCGGCGAGATTCTCGACGCCGACGTGCAGATGTACCACAACATTCTGGACCTCCAGCGCGAGTGGTACTTCTCGCAGGTTGGGCACCTCGACAAGCGCGCGCAGCGCTTCCCCTTCCCCGACACGCTCATGGGGCGGCTCGTGCAGTTCGTGGTGGCGCACGAGGTGGGGCACACGCTGGGCTTCCGCCACAACTTCAAGGGCAGCTCCATGTACCCGCTCGACTCCATCCGGAGCCGCAGCTGGGTCACCAAGATGGGGCACTCGCCCAGCATCATGGACTACGCCCGCTTCAACTACGTGGCGCAGCCCGAGGACAACCTGCCGCTCGAAACGCTCACGCCGAAGGTGGGACCCTACGACAAGTTCGCGACCATGTGGGGCTATGCCCCCATTGCCGCCGCGCGCACGCCGGAAGCGGAACTGCCCAAGCTCGACGAATGGGCACGCCTGCAGGACAGCATCCCGTGGTATCGCTTCTCCGATGACGCCAGCGCCGGCCAGGCCGATCCGGGTGAGCAGACGGAATCCGTGGGCGACGCCGACGCTGTACGCGCCACCACGCTGGGCTTCAAGAACATCGCCCGCATCATGAAGCTGGTGGAGCCCGCCTCCACCGCCGACAAGACCAAGGACTTCTCGCTGCTCAAGGAGACCTACGACGGCGTGATCGGCCAGTGGACGCTCGAAGCCAACCACGTGACCAAGATCATCGGCGGCGTGGACCGGCAGGAAAAGCGTGTGAGCCAGAGCGGGCCGGTGTGGACGCCGGTGCCGCGCGCGCGCCAGAAGACGGCCATGAAGTTCCTCAACGACGAGGTCTTCACCACGCCGGCGTACCTCACCGACGTGTCCATCCTGCGCAAGCTCGAGTCCGACGGCAACATCGGACGCGTCGCCGGGGCCCAGGCGCGTGTGCTTTCGAGCCTCGTGAGCAACGCCCGCCTGCAGCGCATGATCGAACTCGAGGCCACAGCGGGCAGCAAGGCGTCGGTGTACTCGCTGGGCGAGATGCTCACCGACCTGCGCCGCGGGCTCTGGAAGGAGATCTACGCGGGGCAGGCTGTCGATGCCTATCGCCGCCGGCTGCAGGCCACGTACCTCGAGGCCATGGCGAGCAAGATCAAGCCCGCCGCACCCAGCGCGCAGGACGTGGCGCTCGCGGCGTTCTTTGGTCCCATCGTGAACACGCGCGACTTCCGTCCGCTGCTCAAGGACGAAATGCGGACCCTCGACCGCGAGCTGGCCGCGGCGATTGGCCGCACGGGAGACCGTGCCACGCGCGCGCACCTGCAGGACGCGCGCGACCAGATCGAGGCGATGCTCGACACGGGCAAGTAACCACGAGACACTGCCGCCTTGGCAGGGCTTGGGGCCGGGCTCCCACGGGGTCCGGCCCCAGGTACGTCATGCATAGGCGCCGCCCGCGTTCACGACCGCTGGCCGTCGGCACGTGATCGTTCCTCGGCGTTACGGCGTTGGCACCGCCTTCGCACCACGGCGGCGCCCGCGGCCCACGGCCTCAACCCGGTGTGTGAAGCGCGTCATCGCCCGCTCCAGTGCCACGACAGCCAAAGGGTGTGATTCACCTCGTTGGCCCGCCGCGCCGCCAAGGCGTTGTACAGGTTCATGTAGCCCACTTCGGCGCGAACGCGGGGCGAGAGCGGTACCCCGACCCCCACCGTGGCCCGGTTCTGGCCGATCGTGAAGGTCTGGGCCCCGCCCCCCAGCGGCATGAGCAGTTCGTCCCAAACGAAACCGATGAGCGGGCGCCCCTGCAGCGTGAGTGACCCCAGGTTGGCCTGCGCTCGCGGCATGTACCGCAGGCGATTCTGGTAGGCGGTGGGGCCGGCCTCGCGGTCGTCGGAGCCCATCACCGCCAGGAGCGGATGGATCCACCGCTGCTCCAGACGGTAGCGATGGCTCATGGTAAACGGACCGGCGCGGTGACTCAACGAGATCTGCTGCCAGCTGCGGTGCTCGCGGGTGGATGTGGCTGCAGGCAGGTTGCCGTACGGGGCCGTGGCGATGTACGCGTACCCTCCGGCCACTCGGACCCCCGGCGCCAGCGTGACCTGCACGCCGGGGCGCAACAGCAGTTGCTGCGGATCGGCGCCGAGGTCCATGCGCCGCCACGACCCATCGAACCAGAGGGCGGTGCGCTTGGTTATGGGCTCGTCCACGAAGGCGCCCACCCACAGGGCGTCCTGATGCCGCGTAATCCAGGGCTGCGCGCCGGCAGGAGCGGCGGAGAGGGCGACCAGCAGCGCCAGCGCGCTACCCTTTCGGATAGAAATAGGGGGCATTCGTGATCAGGTGCGGGAAACATCCGACGATACCTCGGCACGCCGCGCCGCGCGCCGCAGGGAGTCTCGGTCGCTCCGGGCGCTTTTTCAATGCGGCGCCGGGCGGAACGTAACGGTGAAGCCGCCGAGCGGAACCGCCACGTGGCACGTAGAATCGGATGTGGCGGCGACCCGCCTGCCCCCGTCGGCTCTTCCGCTCATCCGTCATGTGGATTGTTTCGCTGGCCCTGCGCCGGCCGTACACGTTCATCGTCGGCGCCCTGCTGGTCGTGCTGGTCGGCGTGCTGTCGGCATGGCGCATGGCCACCGATATCCTTCCGGAGCTGGACATTCCGGTGGTCTCGGTGATCTGGTCGTACAACGGCCTGCCGCCGGAAGAAATGGAACGGCGCTTCGCCACGCCCTTCGAGCGCTCCCTCACCACCACGCTCACCGGCATTGAGCACATCGAGTCGCAGTCGCTCGCCGGCATCACGGTGGTGAAGGTGTTCTTCCAGCCCGACGCCTCGGTAGAAAGCGCGGTGTCGCAGATTGCCGCGCAGTCGCAGACGATCCTGCGCATCATGCCCCCGGGCGCGAGTGCACCGCTCATCATTCGCTACAACGCCGCCAACGTCCCGGTCCTGCAGCTTGCACTCGGTGGTGACTCGCTCTCCGAGCAGCAGCTCAACGACCTGGGCACCAACGGCATCCGCACGCGCCTCGCCACCGTGCGTGGCGCCAGTGTGCCGCAACCGTACGGCGGGCGCTCACGGCTCATCAATGTCGATCTGGACCCCGTACAGCTGCAGGCGCGGGGGCTGTCGCCCACCGATGTGTCCGACGCGATCAGCGCGCAGAATCTGGTGCTTCCGGGCGGCACCGCCAAGATCGGCGAACGCGAGTACGCCGTACGCCTCAACGGTAGCCCCGGTGCCGTCGAGGCGCTGAACGATCTCCCCATCCGCGTGGTCAACGGAGCCCTCGTGCGCGTGCGCGACGTGGCGCAGGTGCGCGATGGCTATGCGGTCCAGACCAACATCGTGCACCGCGACGGCGTACGCGGCGCGCTGGTGACGGTCCTCAAGTCCGGCGGCGCCAGCACCATCGACGTGGTCGATCGGGTGCGCGAAGCGCTCCCCGGCATCCTCGCCGGGCTGCCCTCGGCGCTGAAGGTGGATGTGCTCGCCGATCAGTCGCTCTTCGTGAAGGCGGCGCTCGAGGGGGTCGTCATCGAGGCGCTCATTGCGGCGTGCCTCACGGCCGCCATGATCCTGCTGTTTCTGGGGAGCTGGCGCAGTACCCTCATCGTGGCCCTGTCGATCCCGCTCTCCATTCTCGTGAGCGTCACGGTGCTGGGCGCGCTGGGGGAGACCCTCAACGTGATGACGCTGGGCGGACTCGCGCTGGCCGTGGGTGTGCTGGTGGACGATGCCACCGTGGGGATCGAGAACATCCACCGCATGCAGGAGCACGAACCGGACATCGAGACCGCCATCATGCAGGGCGCCGGACAGATTGCCCTGCCCACGTTGGTGTCCACCCTCGCCATCTGCATCGTCTTCGTTCCCATCTTTTTTCTCAGCGGCGCGGCCGGCTCGCTCTTCCGCCCGCTGGCCATGGCGGTGGTGTTCGCGATGCTCGCGTCGTACGTGATTTCCCGGACCCTCGTGCCCACGCTGGTGAAGTTCGCGCTGCAGCGCGAGCGCACGCTCGAGGCGCGACACGCCGCGGCGCGGCACGCCGCGGCGCCGCAGCGGCCGGGGCCCTTTGCGCGCGTGCACCTGGGCTTCGAGCGCTGGTTCGAGGCCCAACGCCTGCGCTATCGCGACGCCCTCGCCGGTACGCTCGCCCGCCCCACCATGCTGGCGGGCACAGCGCTGCTGGTGCTGCTGTCGGCGGGGCTGTTGGTCCCGTGGCTGGGGCGCGATTTCTTCCCCCAGGTGGATGCCGGGCAGATCCGGCTGCATCTGCGGGCCCCGGTGGGGACACGTCTGGAGGAGACCGCCCGCATGGTAGCGGCGGTGGAGGCGCGCATTCGCACCATCATCCCCCCCGAGGATCTCGGGACGATCCTCGACAACGTCGGCATCGCCTCCACGAGCCTCACCAATCTGGCGTTCAGCGACAACCCCACGACCGGTGTCACCGATGCCGACCTGCTGCTGGTACTCACGGACACGCGTCGCGGTACCACGGCCGGCTATGCCAGCGAGATCCGGCGCGTATTGCGCGATGAGTTTCCCAATGTGCTGGTCTTCTTTCAGTCGGCTGACATCATCGGCCAGATTCTCAACGCGGGACTCCCGGCGCCGGTGAACGTGCAGGTCGCGGGAAGCAACCGGGCCGAGAACATCGTACTGGCACGCGCCATCGAGCAGCGGGTGCGCCAGATTCCCGGCGCGGTGGATGTTTACCTGCAGCAGCGGCTCGAAGCACCGCAACTCAACATCACCGTCGACCGCACACGCGCCAGTTCACTGGCCCTTACGCAGCGCGAGGTGGCCAACGACCTGCTGGTATCGCTCGCGTCAAGCGGGCAGGCGCAGCCCAACGTGTGGCTCAGTCCGCAGAACGGCGTGCAGTACACCGTGAGCGTACAAACCCCGCAGTATCGCGTCGCCTCGCTCGAGACCCTGGGGCAGACCCCCGTATCCGGCGCGGTCGGCGGCACCCCGCAGGTGCTTGGGAACCTGGCCACCATTTCGCGGGGTAGCGGCATGGCGGTCGTCAGCCATTACGATGTGGCGCCCGTCTACGATGTCTTCGCCAATGTGCAGCATCGTGACCTGGGGTCTGTCGCGGCGGACATCGACGCGGTGCTCGACTCACTGCGCCCCACGCTGCCCAAGGGTTCCACGCTGATCATGCGCGGACAGGTGGCGAGCATGCGCGAGTCATACCGCGGGCTCGCCACCGGGCTGCTGTTCGCGGTGGTCCTCGTGTACCTCATCATGGTGGTGAATTTTCAGTCGTGGCGTGACCCGTTCATCATCAGCAGTGCGCTGCCGCTCGCGCTGGCGGGCGTGGTGTGGGCGCTTTTCGCGGCGGGCAACACCATCAGCGTGCCCGCGTTCATGGGCGCCATCATGAGCGTGGGCGTGGCCACCGCCAACGGCATTCTCGTGGTGTCGTTCGCCAACGAACGCCTGGCCGCCGGGCTGAGCGCCTGCGACGCAGCGGTCGAGGCGGCCAGCACGCGCCTGCGCCCCGTCATCATGACGGCCGCCGCCATGATCGTGGGCATGATTCCCATGGCGCTGGGCGTGGGCGAAGGCGGCGAACAGAACGCCCCGCTGGGCCGCGCCGTCATTGGCGGTCTCGCGTTTGCCACCGTGGCCACACTGACGGTGCTGCCGCTGGTGTACAGCCGGCTGCGCGCCGGCCACGCCGCGCACGCGGTGCATCCGGCACCGCCCGACGGCATGGTGCCACCCACCCTTTCGGCCCCGGTGTCCCGATGATCGTTGCCTCACGTCCTTCCCGGCGGCGGCAGGGCCGGGTCCTGTTCGTCGTGCTGGCTGTGCTCTTCCTCGGGTTGCTGGCAGCCGGTGCCCTGCCCCGCCTGGCACAGTCGAAAGCGCGTGAGGCCGAACGGAGCCAGGTGAACGCCGCGCCAACAGTGTTCACGGAAACCGTGCGCGCCGACACCACCAGCACGCCACTCGAATTGCCGGCGTCGGTGACCGGGTTGCACGAAACCCCCATCTTCGCGCGCGCCAATGGCTTCGTCCGCTCCCTGCGCGTGGATATCGGCTCCACCGTGCGCGCCGGGGACACGCTGCTCGTGCTCGACATGCCCGAAGTGCGTGAGCAGGCGCGTCAGGCGGCCGCCGTGGTCGAGCAGGCGGAAGCGGGCGCGGCGCTGGCCGCCACGACGCTCAAGCGCTGGCAGTCGCTGGCGCAGCAGGGGGTCGTCACGCCGCAGGAGCTGGACGAACGACAGGCCCAGGCCAACGTGGCCGATGCGGCGCTGCGCGGGGCGCGCGCGAACGTGGCCAGCCTGCGCGAGGTGCTGCGCTTTGGCGCCGTGCTCGCACCCTTCGCGGGGGTGGTGAGCGCGCGCACGGTGGATCTCGGCGCACTCGTGGTGGCCGGCGCCGCGGCCGCGGCGCGGCCGCTGCTCACGCTCATCCAGACGGATACGCTGCGCGTCATGCTGCAGGTGCCGCAGAGTGCGGCCTCCCGCGTGCGCGCGGGGCTGCCGGTACGGGTCATGGTCCGGGAGACCGGCGATAGTGCCATTACCGGGGTGGTCGCGCGTACCGCCGGCGCCATCGATCCCGCCACCCGCACGCTGCTCACGGAGGTGCACGTGATCAACCGTACCAGGCGGCTGCTCCCCGGCATGTTCGCGCAGGTGGCCTTCATCGTGCCCGTCGGCGCCCCGACGCTGCGCATTCCCGCGATTGCCCTCATCGTGCGCGGAGAGGGAACCCTGGTGGCGCGGGTGCAGGACAACGTCGTGCAGCTGGTGCCCGTCACGCTGGGACGCGACTTCGGCACGTCGGTTGAAGTGCTGGACGGCGTGGCCGCCGGCGATGCGCTCGTGGTGAATCCGGTGGAGTCGTTGAGCGACGGCCTGCGCGTGCGCGCAATAGCGCGCGGTGCCGGCAAGACCGGCAGCGACGCGGCCAGGTAATGGCCTCCCGCGGCACGACCGCCGACACCGCAACGCGTGGCGCAGCTAGAGATAGCGGGTAATGGGGTACCGCTTGGACGCCCGCACGCGCGCGTACCACTGGGCCGGCCGGTACAGCACGGCGAGCGTCACGGCCACGAACGGAAAGGTCAGCCAGAGCGGGTAGCTGAACTCCGCCGGGATGCCGGTAATGGTTGCGCGAAAGTCGAAGGCTGACCACGGATACCCGGCCGCGAGCGCCATCAGCAACCCGGCCGCATGCAGGAAGTACAGATGCGCCAGGTACAGGAACATGGGGACCTGCCCGAGCGTGCGCAGCGGCGCCGTCCAGGCCGGCGTGCCGCGGTCCCACCATGCCAGCAGCAACAGCGCCGGTCCCACGGTCATGAGCACGAAGCTGAGCGACATGGGGTACTTCGTGGTGTTCAATGCCGCCATCACGTTACCGGCCAGGCTCGCGCCGTACGTGGCCACATGCAGATCGCCGTACACATTGCTGCTGCGCAGCACCACGAAGAGCGCGATCATGGCGGCGCCGCCGCGCATCAGCCACACGGCACGCTGCGCCGGGGCCACCGTGCGGTACCAGCGGCCAAGCGCCTCGCCGAGCAGCACCAGCCCGATCATGGGCAGCACGGGGTACGATGTACGAACGGCCGCATCCCCCCACAACGGCATCACCTGGCGATCGTGCAGAATGGCCCAGCTCCAATGCAGCCACGGGGGCGAAGTGGGATGCCACGCGTCCAGCGCGTTATGCCCTGCCACACAAAGCAGACCCACGACGACCCGTGCCTGCGCGGGCACCCGCTGCAGGAGGCCGAGCACGATCAGGCTCACGCCGATCCCCCAGATCACCTGCGCGTAGCGCAACGGCCAGACGAACGAGAAGGTCCACGCGAACTGGATGACGGTGAACTCGAGCGCGATGAGAACAAGTCCGCGCGTGATCGTTGTCCACTGCCAAGCCGGCATCGGCGCGCCAGCCCGCGCCTGAAGCCCCACGGACATGCCGGCCAGCAGGGTGAACACCGGGGCGCAGAAGTGCGTGACCCAGCGCATCCAGAACAGCAGCGGCGAGATCCCCTCCAGCACCATCGGATCGGCAACGCCTGGCCCCCGCGCATATTCGCGCGCATGATCGAGCACCATGATCACGATGACCAGCCCGCGCAGGACGTCGATGGCGTCTGCGCGCTTCCGGGTCTCGTCAGTCACTCAGCGGTCGAGCGTGAGCGTCAGGAACAGTGCGCGGGCGGAAGCGGGCGAATGCAGCGTCTGGGCGCCGTCCCACCACACGTACTCCATGTAGCGGTCGAACAGGTTGGTGACACCCAATCCCACGGCGGCCGCACGCCAACGCCACGACACGTCGGCGTTCACGGTGTGCATGCCGCCCCACCGGCCGCGGTCGTTCTGCTGCGTGAGGTGATAGTCACCCTGGGCGTAGGCCCACGCCGAGGCCGTGATGCCGGCACGCGGCGCCCATTCCGCGCCGTACTTGACCGTCCACGACGGCACGTGGTTCAGCAGGTTCCCCTTCACGGCGGCGTTGCGCGCACCAGGTTCGGTGAGCTCCGCTCGCTGCGACGTGCCGGCCACCCAGAACTGCACCGCGTTCGAGACGCGCAGAGTGCTTTCGACATCCAGCCCCGCACGGCGGGTGCGTCCCACGTTCTCGCTATCACCCGAGTTGTCGAAGCGCAACCGCACCTCGTCGGAGGCGCGCTGTTCCCAGTAGCCCGCGCGCACCGACCAGGCGCTGGTGGGCTGGGCCACGAGACCCACTTCGGCACCATCGTTTACCGACGCCCGCAGGGGCGCCCGGCCATACGCGGCCACGCCCGTACCGATCTGGAAACCGCGCCCGTAGTTCGCGTAGGCACTCAGACGGTCATTCATGCGGATGCCCGCGCTCAGCTTCGGTTGCGTGATCGTGCCGTAGTCGAGGATGGGCAGCGTGCTGGGCGCCGGCAGGTTGTTGGTGAACGACCCGCGCAGCTGATCGGCGCGAATACCGGCCGACAGCGTCAGCCATTCCGTGGGCGCCCCGCTCGCCTGCACGAACGCGCCGGCATTGTCGAGGGAGAAGTCGAAGTCGCGCAGCGTGGCCTGCCGCACGCGCTCGAGCGTGCGAAAGCGGAACTGCTCGTTGCGCTGCTGCTGCACATCCGCACCGCCGGTCAGCACGAACTGCTTGGCCGCCAGTCGGGCCGGACGCCACGTGGCCGTGGCAATGGCACCCGTCTGGCGCTCGTCTTCGATGCGCTCCTGCTGGGCACCGGCCGCCGTGAAACGCACGTAGCGAATGCGATCGAACCGCTGCGTGTAGGCCTTGAGCGACCAGACCAGCGTCGCCGTCTGGCGCACGTCGAGATGCAGGCTGCCGTGATCACTGTCGACGGTGCCGCCGTCGGTCGACGAGAACGCCGGGGAGAACTGCGGCGTGCGGCGCGACTCGTTGCGCGTCAGGTAGCCCGGCGCGTCGGTGTCCAACCGATGCGTACGGGCAATGAGGCCCACGCGTACTCGCGCACTGTCGGACGTGTAGAACCACTTGCCCGACGCGGTCCACTTGTCGGAAGCGGAGTTGGCGCGATACCCGTCCGACCGGCGGGCGCCCGCGAAGAGCGTCTGACTGAAGCCGCCGGCCGTGACCCCACCGAGGACCTGCGCCTCCTGTGTGCCGAACGAGCCACCCTGCAAGCGCGAGGTCACGTAGGTGCCCGTCGCCTGCGCCGTCTCCACCGACACGTTCCCGGCGAGGTTGAACATGCCGAACCGTGGGTCGTTGGTGCCGCGCACCACGTCGATGCGCCCGATTTCCAGCGGGAACAGCGCGTTCATCTCGCTGACCCCGCTGTTCAGGTTTGACGGGATGCCATCGATGAGCAGCTTGGTGCTGGCGATCTCGCTTTCGGTATTGAAGCCGCGAATGCCGATGTCACCCGACACAATGCCCTGGTTGAACTCGGCGCGATACACGCCGGGGACCTTGCGCAGCAGTTCCTGCGCAAAGGCCACGTTTTCGCGGGCAATCTGATCGCCGCCGAGCACCGAGACCGCGCCCAGCAGCGCATCGGCGCCGGGATGCAGGTCACGCGAACCGGTGGTGCCACCAATGACCTGCACCGTGCTCAGCTGCTGCTGCCGAACCAGGCGCAGCCGGACCGGCGCGTCGCCCGTTGGCACCGTGACATCGAGGACGGCGGCCACGAACCCGATGGCGCGCGCCTGCAGCGTGAACCGCCCCAGCCCGGGCGCCTCGATTGCAAAGCGCCCCTCTGCGGCCGTGCGCCCCAGGACGAGGCGACCATTCGGATCGGTCAGGCGCAGCTCGGCCCCGACAATCGGCTTGCCGTCTGGATCGACCACCTGGCCGCGAATCGTCAGCCCCGAGATTCCCGCGACCGGGGACGGAGCCGTTTGGGCGTATGCAGGGGCAGGGGCAGCGGCAGTAGCGGCGGCGGCAACAACGACCGCGCCCAGGGCACGGAGAAAGCGCGATTGCGGATACACAGGGGGGATAAAAAAGGAGACAGATGATAACGCGGGGAGCGTATCAGTAGCCGGCCCCTATGTCCACTCCGATTTCTGGAATGCAGGCCATCCCCCCTCGCTGCGGCCCGACGCCGCACAGGACGTGGCATCCCCGGGTGCGGCCCCACCGCGATGCCGGCGCGCGGGGGGCCGCAATCCTATGCCCCTGCAACTCACCCCGTCCGTCTGCGTAGGTTGCGACAAATGAGCCTGCCCGAATCCAGCGCCCCCGACGATCTGGCCGCCTTCCGCGCCGCCCTGCGTGGCCAGTATGCCATTCAGCGTGAACTCGGGCGGGGGGGCATGGGGATCGTGCTCCTGGGCCGGGATGAGCGGCTCGACCGCTTGGTCGCCATCAAGGTGCTGCCGCCGCACCTCGCGGTAGACGGCGACACGCGGGAGCGCTTCCTCCGCGAGGCCCGCATGGCCGCGCAGCTGTCGCACCCCAACATCGTGCCGGTATATCGCGCCGATGAGCTCGGCGGCTACGCGTTCTTTGCCATGGGCTTCGTGGACGGCGAAACGCTGGGCGATCGCATCCGTGATCGCGGCACCCTCCCGGCCGGGGAGGTCGTGCGCGTGTTGCGCGAGGTGGCCTGGGCGCTGGCGTACGCGCATGCCCGCAGCATCGTGCATCGGGACATCAAGCCGGACAACATCCTGCTCGAACGGGCGTCGGGGCACGCGATCGTGAGCGATTTCGGCATCGCGCGCGCCGACTTCAATCCCGCGCTCACGCAGGACGGCCTCGTGTTGGGCACGGTGCACTTCATGAGCCCCGAACAGGCGAGCGGGGAAACGCTCGATGGCCGCAGTGACCTGTACGCGCTGGGTTGCATCGGCTTTCTCGCGCTCGCGGGGCGTCTCCCCTTCGAGGGGACGAGCCCGCAGGGGATCCTCGTGTCGCATGCCACCAAGGAGCCACCGAGCCTGCGGAGCGTGGCGCCCGGCGTGTCGCCAGCGCTGGCCGCCGTGATCGATCGCTGCCTGCGCAAGCGTCCCGCGGAACGCTTCGAAAATGGCGAGGCACTGGCCGAGGCGCTGGGGAAGGCGCTGCAGACCATGGATACCGAAGAATGCGATACGCCAGGCACCGCGGTGCTGTCGAGCGCTGAAGCCGCGGCCGTATGGCGCCGGGCCGCCGAGCTGCAGGCCGAGGCCGCCGAGCGCCTCGAGCAGCGCATGCGCACCGGCACCGAGACGCCGACGCTCATGCCGGGTACTACCGCCGGCACGATGGACAGCGCCGAGATGGGGACGGAACCCCGCGATGCCTACCGGCTGCGGGATGTCGAAGCGGCAGCCGTTGAGGCCGGCATTTCGCAGCGCTATGTCGCGCTCGCCCTCGACGAACTCCGGGCTCAGCCCGGTGCGGTGGCCGTCGCGCCGGACATCTCCGCGTTCAAGGAACGCTTCGCCACCCGCCTCCTCGGCACCGCGCAGCGCACGCTGTCCGTGACGCGCCGCTTCGCGTTGCCGCCGAGGGCAGCATTGTCGGCGCTGGGTCGCACCTGGCAGGGCTTCCCGTGGTCGCTTACCCTCCGCGATACCCTCGGCGGGCACCCCCTCGACGGTGGGGTCATGGTGTTCGACCTCCCCGGGATGACCTCAAACACCGACTACAAGTGGACGTGGACGCGTTACGGCGTCTACGTGCCGCAGGTGCGAGCGTCGCTGGCTGCGGTGGCCGGTGATTCGCGCGCCTGCGAGGTCACCATGGCCATCGACCTGCGCGCTGGCCTCGGGGTGAACCTGTGGGGCTACGGCCTCGTGGCCGGGGGCGGGGCCGGTCTGGCGGGGCTCTTGGGCGCCGTGGCCGGTAAGGCCGCCCTGGGACTGGCCGGCCTCACCCTCTTGGGCCCGGCCGCCGCCGCCGCGATCGTCGGCGGGGCGGCGCTGGCGGCGAGCAGCGGCCCGCTCTACCGGTGGGAGATCCGGAAGGCCGAGGCCGAGCTGCGTTCCGCCCTCGCCGCCATCGATGCCGGACTGCGCGCGCTTGACATCTTCGGTGAAGCCCCGCCGCCGTTGCCGCCACCTGCCAGCCATGGCGGGGGCGACCTGATCGGAATGGTCTGAGCAGGCGACGACTGGATTTTCTCTTATCACTGAGATACATTACACTATCTCAACCCGGAGTCACCCGTGTCCATTCGTCCCGTCAAGCGCATCGTCACCGCCCAGCCCACCATGGAAGGGGCCGGTGTACACCTGCATCGTGGGTTCGGGTTCGGGGAAACCAGCGAAACCGATCCGTTCCTGCTTTTCGACGATTTCCGCGGCGACGACCCGCGGCAGTATCAGGCGGGATTCCCCTGGCACCCGCATCGCGGCATCGAAACCATCACCTACGTCCTCGCCGGCAACGTCGAACACGCCGACTCCCTGGGCAATCGCGGCCTGCTCGGCGCGGGCGACGTGCAGTGGATGACCGCCGGCAGCGGTATCATCCACCACGAAATGCCGCAGGGCGACGCGCAAGGGCGCATGCACGGCTTCCAGCTGTGGGCCAACCTGCCCTCGGCGCAGAAAATGGTGGCGCCGCGCTATCAGGATGTGCAGGCCAAGGAGATCGCGGAAATCATCGACGATGACGGCACCACGGTGCGCGTGATCTGCGGAGAATTCTGGGGGAAGCGCGGTCCCGTGGATGGCATTGCCGCCGACCCCTGCTACCTCGATGTGTCCGTGCCGGCCGGCGTGAGGAAGTCACTGCCGGTGGACGCGTATCGCAGCACCTTCGCCTACATTTTTCAGGGCAGCGGCACGTTCCGGCACGCCTCCGATCCCATGGGCGTGCTCACCGAGCGCACCGCGGGCAACGACGACGACCTGGTGCGCGACCGCAGCGGCAACCGATCACTCATTTTCTTCGACACGGGCGATGACGTGGTCGTGCGTGCCGGCGAAGAGGGGATCCGCTTCCTGCTGGTCAGCGGCACGCCCATCAAGGAACCCGTCGCATGGTATGGTCCGATCGTGATGAATACCCAGGCCGAGTTGCAGGAGGCGGTGCGCGAACTGCGCGCGGGCACGTTCATCAAGCATTGACGCCGTTGGTTTCTTCCCCTTGACCGAACATCATGGTTCGCCTCTCCCTCCCCATGGCGCTCGCGCTTTCGGCTTGCACGGCGCTCGCGCAGGATGCACCCAAGAAGAACCTCGAGTTCTCCGGCACCGCCGGCTTCGCCCAAACGAGCGGCAACGCGAGCGCCATCAGCACCAACTTCGGCAACAAGGTCAAGTACACCGCCAAGGGGTGGACGCTCAACGAGGATCTCGCGTTCTTCTACGGCGAAGCCAATGACGACGTGAACGCGAACTTCTGGAACGGCGGCCTGCGCGCCGAACGGGCGCTGCATCCGCGTCTGGGCGTATTCGTGGCCACGCGCTTCGATCGCAACGTGCTGCAGGGGATCGCCAGCCGCTTCGAGGAAGGCTTCGGTCTCGACGCCAAGGTCATCGCCACCAAGCGCGATCAGCTCAACATGCAGTTCGGTGGCTCGCTCTTTCAGCAGCGCCTCACACCGGGGTCTACCGTGAGCGCCAGGCGCAATTTCCCGGCGGCGCGCCTGGGACTCGACTACAAGCACCTGTTCACCGACCTCGCCTACCTGCAGCAGACGGGGGAGTATCTCCCCAATCTCGCCGAAAGCGGTACGTATCTGGTCAACACGGAAACCTCCCTCGTTGCGCCGCTCTCCAAGCGCCTCGCCGTGAAGCTCGGCTACGTCATCCGGTACAACAGCGCGCCGCCGGTCCGCAACGACGTGCCCCTCAAGACCACCGACACGTTCTTCTCCAGCGGCATCACATTTTCCTATTGATATGCCGTCCTCGGCCCGGCGTTCGCACACGACGCCGGGCATGAGCGTACATTAGGCGCGCTGGCAGTTTACCTGCCCCCACTCCGGAGTTTCCCGTGGACGCGCCGCCAACCCCTTCCGATGCTTCGCCGCCGCGCGAATCGCACACGCGCGATTCGCGTACGGGCGATTCGCTCTCGCGACGCTCCCTGCTGCGCACCGGTGGTCTCCTCGCCGGGGCAGCGCTCACGCCGTCGTTGCTCGGCGCCGTGGCCCAGGACACCGTGCCCACGGCGGCGCCGCTGCCCGACCCCACGCGCACACCGGGTGCGCCCAGCGACTCGCTTGGCACCCGCTCCCCCTTCGAGACCCCGCGGCTCACGCCCGTGGGAGTCACCGGGGGATCGTCGTGGACGCCGCATCATCTGCTGCACGGTACCATCACGCCGGCCGACCTGCACTTTCAGCGCCATCACAACGGCATCCCGGCCATCGACCCGGCGCGGCATACCGTCACCATCCACGGCCTGGTCGAACGCCCACTCGAGTTCACCCTCGAGGAGTTGAAGCGATTTCCCTCCGTGACGCGCACCTGCTTCATCGAGTGTTCCGGCAATGGCGGGCGCGCGTGGAACAACCCCAAGCCCGAGATGTCCCCGCAGGTGGTGGACGGACTCACTAGCAACAGCGAGTGGACCGGTGTGGCCGTCTCCACGCTGCTGCGTGCGGTGGGCGCCAAGCCGAACGGAACGTGGGTCCTGGCGGAAGGCGGTGACGCCGCGGTGATGACGCGCAGCGTCCCCACCAGCAAGATGCTCGACGATGCGCTGCTGGTGTACGCGCAGAACGGGGAGGCGCTGCGTCCCGCCAACGGCTATCCGGTGCGACTGCTGCTCCCCGGGTGGGAAGGCAACATGTGCGTGAAGTGGCTACGGCGGCTCGAGGTCATGGACCAACCGGCCATGACGCGCGAGGAAACCTCCAAGTACACCGATCCTTTGCCGGGCGGCCGGGCGCGTCAGTTCAGCTTCGTCATGGACGTGAAGTCGCTCATCACCTCGCCGTCGTACCCGGGCACGCTTCCCGGTCGTGGGTGGCACGCCATTCGTGGCCTCGCGTGGAGCGGTCGCGGCCCCATTACGCGTGTGGATGTATCCACTGATGGTGGGCGCACGTGGCACGCCGCCGCACTCCCCAACGGCGCGCCACCGCTGGCGCACACGCGCTTCGAGTATCTGTGGCAATGGGACGGCACACCGGCGCGCCTGCTCAGTCGCGCCGTAGACCAGACCGGAGCCGTGCAGCCGACCGCCGACGAATTTCGGCGCGTGCGCGGTGACGCACCGGGGTACCACTACACCGCCATTCGCGCGTGGGACGTGGCCGCCGATGGGACCGTCACCTTTGGAGGGGGCTGATGCGCCACGCGTCTGCTGCCGCTCGTACCGTTGCCGTGGCTGGCCTGCTGTTCGGCTCAGCCATGACCGCCTGCACCGACTCCACCCCAGAGGCGGCACCGGCCGACCCCACCTACGGCCTGGGCCATGCACCGGCACCGGCTGCGCTCGCGGCCATCGACATCGATGTCGACCCCACGGGACGTGGACTGCCTGTGGGCTCGGGAAGCGTGACCAGCGGGGCCGTGGTGTACGCGGCGCAGTGCGCCTCGTGCCATGGCGCACGCGGCGAGGGCATCGCCCCATCGCCGGCCCTGGTGGGACGCACCCCCGATGTGGGCTACGACTTCTCCAAGGGCGAGCGCGCGCCGCGCACTATCGGCAACTACTGGCCGTACGCCACCACGGTGTTCGACTATGTGCGCCGGGCCATGCCGCTATCGTCGCCGGGGTCGCTGACCGCCAACGAGACGTACGGCGTGGTTGCCTGGCTCTTGCACCAGAACGGCATCATCGACTCGACCGCCGTGATGGACGCGACGAGCCTGCCGGCCGTGACCATGCCGGCGCGTCGCATCTTCGTGCCTGACGATCGCCCCGGCGGCCCGGCATTCCGCTGATACCGGAAACCTCGCGGGCACGGGCCGTCTTTCCCCTGTGCCATGCTGCGCACTACCGACCGCGGCCTCTATTGCGAGGCCGGTGACTTCTTCATCGACCCGTGGGCCGCCGTGCCGCGGGCCGTGGTCACGCACGCGCATGGTGACCACCTCACGTGGGGGTGCGACGGCTACCTCGTGAGCCACGACGGCGCCGGGGTGGCGCGGGAGCGCCTTGGCCGTTGGGGGAGCGGCGTGGACGCGGTGGCGTACGGGGAGACGCGCGTCGTCAACGGTGTCAGCGTCTCCCTGCACCCGGCCGGCCATATCCTCGGATCGGCGCAGGTGCGCCTCGAGTATCGCGGCGAGGTGTGGGTGGTGAGCGGCGACTACAAGACCGATCCCGATCGCACCTGTGCACCGTGGGAGCCGGTGCGGTGCCATACGTTCATCACGGAGAGCACCTTCGGCTTGCCGATTTACCGCTGGCCGTCGCAGCGCCAGGTCTTCGACGAGCTCAATCGGTGGTGGGCCGCCAACGCCGCCGAGGGGCGGGTGTCGCTGCTGTGCGCCTACGCGCTGGGCAAGGCGCAGCGACTCCTGTCGGGGCTCGATCCCGCCATCGGCCCCATTCTCACGCACGGGGCAGTGGAGCGCATGACGGCGCTGTATCGCCACGGCGGGGTGGCGCTGCCCGCCACCGTGCACACCACAGACGCGTTGCGCGCCAAGGCCACCACCGGCGCCATCGTCATCGCGCCTCCCAGCGTGACCGGCTCGACATGGCTGCGTCGCTTCGGCGAGGTGCGTACCGCCTTTGCGAGTGGCTGGATGCGCGTGCGTGGGGCGCGCCGCCGTCGCGGCGTGGATGCCGGCTTCACCCTCAGTGATCACGTGGACTGGCCGCAGCTGCTCGCGGCGATCGACGCCACGGGGGCAGAGCGCGTATGGGTGACGCACGGCTTCACCGGCCCGGTGGTCCAGTGGCTTACCGAGCGCGGCCTCGATGCGCGCGCCATTGCGACGCGCTGGGAAGGGGAGCGTGACGACGCGGCGGTGGACGCGGGCGACGACGATGCGCCGGCGGTCGCCGATGCATCTGCCGCACACGAGTCGGCACCGTGAAGCAGTTCGCCGCGCTGTACGATGCCATCGATGCGAGTACGGCCACCTCGTCGAAGGTGGCGGCGCTCGTGACGTTCTTCCGTGATGCGCCGCCCGCCGATGCCGCCTGGGCGGTGGCGTTCCTTACCGGACGCCGACCGAAGCGGCTCGTGAAGGCGCCCGACCTGCGGGCCTGGGCCGGAGATGCCGCGGGCGTTCCCCCCTGGCTCTTCGAGGAGTGTTACGCGCAGGCGGGAGACCTCGCCGAAACCATGTCGCTGCTCGTTCCCGAGGGCGAGCCCCGAGAGAGCGAGGGGCTGGCGTGGTGGGTGGAGCACCGCCTGCTGCCCCTCGCCACGCGCGATGCCGAAGCGCAGAAGGCCGACCTGCTCGACGCATGGTCCACGCTCGGCGGGTCGGAGCGCTTCGTGTTCAACAAGCTGCTCACCGGTGCGTTCCGGGTAGGCGTGAGCGATGGGCTCGTGGTGCGCGCCCTCGCCCAGGTGAGTGGTGTGAACGCGGAGACCATTGCACACCGCCTCATGGGGCAGTGGGAGCCGAGTGCAGCCTGGTACACGCAGCTGGTGGGCACCGAGACCACCGATGCCGACTGGAGCCGGCCGTATCCGTTCTTCCTCGCGTATCCACTCGAGGCCGAGCTGTCGTCGCTGGGCGAGGTCCACGAATGGCAGATCGAGTGGAAGTGGGATGGCATTCGCTGCCAGCTGGTGCGCCGTCGCGGGCGCACATTTCTGTGGAGTCGCGGCGAGGAGCTGCTGACCGGCCGCTTTCCCGAGGTGGAGTCGTGCGCCGAATGGCTCCCCGATGGCACGGTGCTTGACGGCGAACTGCTGGCGTGGCGTGACGGGCGTCCGCTCCCCTTCAGTGAGCTGCAGAGGCGCATCAACCGCAAGACCGTGGGCAAGACGCTGCTGGCCGATGTGCCCTGTGCGCTGCTGGTCTACGACTGCCTGGAGCAGGGCGGCATCGATGTGCGGGCGCACAGCATGACCGATCGGCGCGCCATGGCCGCGTCGTGTGTTCGTTCGTTGCCGAGCGGGGCGAGCATTGCCCTGTCGCCGGTGCTCGACCCGCCAACGTGGGAGGCGGCGAGTGCAGCGCGCGCCGATGCACGCGGCGCGATGGCCGAGGGGCTTATGCTCAAGCGGCGCGTGTCACCCTACGGCGTGGGGCGGCGTGGGGGCGACTGGTACAAGTGGAAGGTGAATCCGCTCACGGTGGACGCGGTACTGGTGTACGCGCAGGCCGGGCACGGCCGCCGCGCGGGGCTCTACACCGACTACACCTTTGCCATATGGGACGGTGACACCCTGGTGCCCTTTGCCAAGGCGTACAGCGGCCTCACCGATGCGGAGATCCGCCAGGTGGACCGTTTCGTGCGCGCCAACACGGTGGAGAAGTTCGGGCCCGTGCGCACCGTGAAGCCGGAGCTGGTGTTCGAACTGGCCTTCGAGGGCATTCAGCGCAGTACGCGCCACAAGAGCGGCATTGCCGTGCGCTTTCCGCGCATCGCGCGCTGGCGGCAGGACAAGCCGGCGCGCGAGGCGGACAGTCTCGAGACGGTGCGAGCGCTGCTGCATGACTAGGCCAGGGAAACGCGTTCACACAGAAATCCCCGCGGGCGGTGAGGGCATGGAGACCACCTCCGTGTCCTCATCATCCTCGGTGAGCTCCGTGTTGTACGCGTCCAATCACCGTGCCGGCGCCACACAGTGTGTCGAGGCGTGGTTCACCAACCGCGGGTGGAGTCCATTCGACTTCCAGCGTGACGTGTGGTCCGCCTACGCCAACGGCGAATCGGGGCTCATCCACGCGGCGACAGGCACCGGCAAGACGTACGCCGCATGGATGGGCGCCATCATCGAAGCGCTGGCCGAGCAGCCGCAGCCACGCAAGGCGCGCCGCCGCGCCGATACCCTGCCGCTGCGCGTATTGTGGATCACGCCGCTGCGCGCCCTCGCGGCCGACACAGAGCAGGCCCTCCGGCTCCCCATCGAGGAACTCGGCCTGCCATGGTCCGTGGAGTCACGCACCGGCGATACCTCGCCATCGCGTCGCGCGCGCCAGCGCGAACAGTTGCCCACCGCGCTCGTCACCACCCCCGAGTCGTTCTCGCTGCTGCTCTGCCGCAAGGACAGCGCGGAACTCTTTCGCGACCTGCGTTGCGTGGTGGTGGACGAATGGCACGAGCTGCTCTCCACCAAGCGCGGGGTACAGGTGGAGCTGGCCCTGGCCCGCCTGCGGCGCCTTTGCCCCGCCCTGCGCACCTGGGGCGTGTCGGCCACCCTGGGCAACCTGCAGGAGGCAGCCGATACACTGCTGGGCTTCGATGCCACGGGCGTGCCGCGCCCGTGCCGGCTCGTGCGCGGCGTGGTGCCGAAAACGGTGGAAATGGAAGCGCTCGTCCCGGAGACGATGGACCGCTTTCCGTGGGCCGGGCATCTCAACACGAAATTGCTCCCCGAGGTCATGCGCCGCCTCGAGGCGGCGGACAGTGCGATCGTCTTCACCAATACGCGCTCGCAGTGCGAGATCTGGTTCCAGAGCATCATCGCGGCCAATCCGTCGTGGTTCGAGTTCACCGCCATTCACCACGGGTCGCTCTCACGCACACAGCGCGAGGACGTGGAAGACGGACTGCGTTCCGGTCGATATCGCGTGGTGGTGGCCACCAGCTCACTCGACCTCGGCGTGGACTTTGCCCCGGTGGACCTGGTGATGCAGGTGGGCAGCCCCAAGGGGGTGGCGCGCCTGCTGCAGCGCGCGGGCCGTTCCGGTCACAACCCCGGGCGCGTCTCGCGCATCGTGTGCGTGCCCACGCATGCCTTCGAGCTGGTGGAGGTCGCCGCCGCGCGCGCGGCCATCGAGGCGGGCGCCATCGAAAGCCGCGATCCGCTCGACCGCCCGCTCGATCTGCTGGCACAGCATCTCGTCACGCTGGCACTGGGCGGCGGGTTCACCCGCCACGACGTACTCGCCGAGCTGCGCACCACACGCGCCTATCACCTGCTCACCGAGCAGGAGCTGGACTGGGTCATCGATTTCGTCACGCGCGGCGGCGAGGCACTACGGGCCTACCCCGAGTACGCGCGTGTGGTAGACAACGCCGGGGTCTTCCGTGTGACCGACCGCCGTGTGGCGCTGCGGCATGTGCTCAACATCGGCACCATCGTGAGCGACGCGGCCATCGCGGTGCGCTATCTCAAGGGCGGACGCCTGGGCACCGTCGAGGAATCGTTCGTGTCGCGCCTCTCGCCGGGGGACACGTTCATCTTCGCCGGCACGCCCCTCGAGTTCGTGCGGCTGCGTGACCTCACCGCGTGGGTGAAGCGCGCCAAGGGCATGAGTGGGGCCATCCCCCGCTGGATGGGCGCGCGCATGCCGCTGTCCACCGAGCTCGCGGCCGCCGTGCGCGACCGCCTCGAGGAGGCGCGCCGCGGCGAGTATCGCTCACCCGAAATGCAGGCGGTGCGGCCGGTGCTCACCATGCAGGCCGAACGCAGTGTGATTCCGCGCCCCGACGAACTGCTCATCGAGCGCACCGAGACGCGCGACGGTCACCATCTGTTCGTCTATCCCTTTGAAGGGCGCCTCGTGCACGAAGGGCTGGCCGCGCTCTGTGCCTATCGCATGGCGCAGCTGCAGCCGTTCTCCTTCTCCTTCAGCTGCAACGACTATGGCTTCGAGCTGCTGAGCCCCGACCCCGCGCCGCTGGAGGAGGCCCTCGAAGCCGGGCTCCTGGCCACAGCGCACCTGCTGCACGACGTAACACAGAGTCTCAATGCCGCCGAGTTGGCACGTCGGCAGTTCCGGGAGATCGCGCGCGTGGCGGGGCTCATCTTCCAGGGCTACCCGGGGCAGTCGAAGAGCGTGAAGCAGTTGCAGGCCAGCAGCAGCCTGCTGTACGATGTCTTCGTGAATCACGATCCCGGCAATCTTCTGGTGGCACAGGCGCGGCGCGAAGTGCTGGAGCGGCAGCTGGAGGCGAGCCGGTTGGGGCGTGTACTCGAGCGCCTGTCGCGTAGTGCCGTGCGCGTGGTGGATGTGGAACGCCCCACCCCGCTCGCCTTTCCGCTCATGGTGGACATGACGCGCGCCAAGCTGAGCACCGAAAAGCTCGCCGACCGGGTGAAGCGCATGACGGCGGCCGCCGAGAAGCCGTCGAAGAGCGGTGTGGCGAGTGTGTTCCGCATTGGCGATACCGTCTCGCGCCTCATGAGCCACGACGAGCCGCGCCGTTGACTGCCGCGGAAGGTGAACTGAACGAGCAGCTGGAGGGAGCGCTCGAGCTGATCGTGGCAAACGAACGGGTGCTCCTGCTCCCGGAACGTGCGCTCTGGCTGCCGGCGCACGACACGCTGCTGGTGGCCGACCTGCATTGGGGAAAGGCCGCCGCCTTCCGCGCCGCACACGTGCCGGTGCCGATGGGTACGACAAGCAGCGATCTCGCACGACTGTCGAGCGCCCTCGAGTTAACCGGGGCGCGGCAGTTGCTCATTCTGGGCGACCTGCTGCATGCCCGCGGCGGCCGGCACGACGAAACGTTCCGCATCATCGCCGAATGGCGGAAGCGGCACGAGCACGTGACCATGACGCTGGT
Organism: Gemmatimonas sp.; assembly: GCF_027531815.1. Classification (NCBI taxonomy): domain Bacteria; kingdom Pseudomonadati; phylum Gemmatimonadota; class Gemmatimonadia; order Gemmatimonadales; family Gemmatimonadaceae; genus Gemmatimonas; species Gemmatimonas sp. Next base: position 59,828 of record NZ_JAPZSK010000014.1, read on the forward strand.
GCGCGGCAATCATGACCAGCATGCCGGCGATCCACCGGCAACGCTGCGCATCCGGTGCACCGATGAACCGGCGCGGCTGGGCCCGTTCGTGGGCGTGCACGAGCCGGCGCCTCACGCGCCCGGGTACGTGCTCTGCGGGCACCTCCACCCCTGTGTCACGGTACGCGGTCGCGGCAAGCAGTCGCTTCGCCTGCCGGCGTTCGTCTTTGGAGACACACGCGGCGTGCTGCCCGCCTTCTCCAGCTTTACCGGTGGCGGCATGTACGAAATGCAGACCGGCGATCGCCAGTACGCGATCGCCGGAACCGAGGTGGTGCCACTCGCCTGACAGTGCCGCTCAGGGCGTGCTCTTGCCGCGCCCCTTCTGCACCAGCGAGTAGAGCACCACCAGCACACCGCCGCTCACCACGCCCAGCAGCGCGTCCAGCACCGGCTTGGTCACCGGCGCCACCGGCCCAGTGCCCGCGGCCCACGACTGCAGCACTACATCCACCGCGTGCCAGCCGTGCGCAATGATGCCGCCACCCACGGTGAACATGGCGGCCGTGCCCAGCACGGAGAGCGTCTTCATGAGCAGCGGCGCCGCCTTGAGCAGCACGGCGCCAAGGGCGTTGCCTCGCTGGTGCAGCGCCAATCCGGCGTCGTCGATCTTCACGATCCCCGCCACGAGACCGTACACGAACACCACCGCGGCCAAACTGATGAGGGAGAGCGAAACGACCTGCTGGGACAACGGCGCCGCACTCATGGTGCCCAGCGCGATCACGATGATTTCCGCCGACAGCACGAAGTCGGTGCGGATGGCACCCTTGATCTTCCCCTGCTCGATGGCCACCAGCTGCTCCTCGGTGAGCTCCGGCTGCGTGAGGACCGGGGAATGAACCGTCGGCTCGTCGGCGTGCAGGTACTTGTGGACCAGCTTCTCCACCCCTTCGAAGCAGAGGAAGAGGCCGCCGATCATCATGAGCGGCATCACCGCCCACGGCGCGAAGGCGCTGATGAGCAGCGCCACCGGCACCAGAATGACCTTGTTCCAGAACGAGCCCTTCGCCACGGCCCACACCACCGGCAACTCGCGCTCGACGCGCACGCCGCTGGCCTGCTCGGCATTGAGCGCCAGGTCGTCGCCCATGACTCCGCTGGTCTTGCGCGCGGCCACCTTGGACAGCACGGCCACATCGTCCATCATGGACGAGATGTCATCGAGCAGGGCGAGGAGACTGGAGGGCATGAAGTGCAGGCAGTGAGGATGAGGAAGGTGGTCAGCGCAGCGACCCGAGCAACTTCTCGACGAACGTGTTCAGGCTTGCATTCGTGTCCATCCAGCGGATCACCGCCACGACATCATTGGCCGGATCAACATAGATGAAGTTGTTGCCGGCGCCCACATGCACAAACGCCTGCTCCGGTGCCGCCTTGAGATAGGTGCGTTCCGGATTCACGAACCAGTTCATGTAGCCATACGTGCGCTGTGTCGGCGTTGGCGTGAGCGCCTGGGCCACCCACGACTCGCTCAACAGCTGCTTGCCCCCCCAGTTGCCGCGCCGCAGCGTGAGCAGGCCGAACCGGGCCATGTCCCACGCGTTGAGCACCATGCCACCGCCCCAGTGTCCACCACCGCTTACGCTCTGCACTTCGCGGCCGTCGAGCACGATCCACGAGTTGTCGTAGCCGTACCAGCGCCAGGTATGCGACGCCCCGATCGGATCCATGATGCGCTCCTTGAGCACCTCGGGGAGCGGCCGCCGCCACACCTGCAACGCCGCGAGCGCCAGCACGTTCACGCGCGTGTCGTTGTACTCGTAGCTGCTCCCCGGCGCCCTGCGGGCCCTCGTGGTCCAGGTGCTCGCATCCGGCGCCGGACGATCAGCCCACTCGGGCTTCCCCCACAGCGTCCCCTCCCAGTCGCTCGTCTGACGCAGCAGGTCATCCCAGGTGATCGTGCGGTTGTGGGGGGTGTCGAAGGGCATGAGCAGCCGGTCGGTGCCGGGCCAGTCGCGCCCGTACGCCGTGCCGTTCGGCCGCGCCCGCACGATGGGGGGCATGTACGGGGCCACGGTGTCGCGCACACTGCGTATGCGGCCATCATCCACGGCCAACCCCACCACGGTGCTCAGAAAGCTCTTGGTCACGCTGTTGGTGGTTTCGTTGGCCGTCGGGTCTCCCCACGTGGCCACGACATAGCCCTTCCGCACGATCACGCCGGCGGCCGCGCCGCGCGGCGGCAGCGGCCCGATCGCGTCACCCAGCGGCTCGCGCCCGAACGACTGCAGATGATTGAGTTCGAGATCACGTGGCGTGCGGCTCTCCTTGCTCATCGCAAACGCCACCGCATCGGCCAGCTTCACCGAGTCCATCCCCACCGCCATCGGCGCCCGCCGCTCCCACGAGCCGGCCGGCGGTACGTAGGGCGCGGCCGCCCCACGCGCCTTCTGCGCCTGTGCCACGGGAGCGACGAGCAGCAGCGCAACCGCCGCGATACCCGCACCTGCGCGCCTCCCTCCCCACCGTGCCTCCTCTGCGCAGCAGCTCATGCGATCGGCCCCTTGCCCTTCACCTTGCTGATCACGCCGGGCACGTTGTTGGCCTTGAGCAGCGCGTTGAAGGCGGGCACATCGACGGTTTCGATCGCCTCGACTTCGGCGCGAATGCCGGCCCACACCTTCTCCAGCTCGGCCAGCCGCTCCTTCACCGGCTGCGTGAGGCGCGTGTTCCCCTCCACCTGCCCCAACAGGAAGCCGTACTGCCCATTGATGCCGTTGGCGTAGTTGATGATGTCCTGGCCGTTGGCCGCCTTGGTGGTGAGGCGCGGATCCATCTTGTCCAGCTTCCCCGTAAGCGCGCGCCCCGCCTTGCCGATGGTGTCGGCGGCCGTCGTTTCGCGCGCGCGCGTCACGTAACCCTGCACCTGCGTCTTCACATCGCGCAGCCGCAGCACCGACTCGTGAATCTCGTTGATGCGCGTCGCGAGCAGGTTGGCCACGCTGTCCCGCTCGGCGATCACCGCCGTTGGGGCGTCAATGCGGGGGTCCTGCTTCACGGTGAGCGGCTGTGACAGCACCGTCGAGCCCACCGTGAGGCGCACGGTGTAGTTCCCCGGCGAGACGCGCGCGCCGCCATCACCCGGCGCACCGAACAGCATGACGTTCCCGATGCGGGCCGGCATCGCGCGCCGCAGGTTCCACGTAAGCGTATTGAGGCCCGGCTTCACCGCCAGACGGCTCGTCGAGTCGCGCGTGGCGAAGCTGCGCACCACCATCCCCCTGGCATCGAGGAACTCGAGCGTGACGGCCGTGGCGCTGTCGGGCGCCGAGGCCAGACGGAAATGCACCGTGGCGCCATTGGGCGGATTCTTGCCGGCGTTGGCCGGGATACCGAAGCCCCCGCCGCCGGCAAAGAGCACCGCCTCGCGCGGCGCGTACAGATGCGCCTTGGCCTGTTCGAGGCTGTCGGCATGCTGCCGAAGGACCGACAGGTCGTCGAGAATCCAGAAGGCGCGTCCCTCGGTGGCGGCAATGAGATCGCCGTGCTTGACCTGCAGGTCGGTCACCGGCACCACGGGGAAGTTGCTGCGCAGCGGCAGCCACTGGGCGCCGGCGTTGTACGAGAGGTACACCCCCGTTTCGGTGCCCGCGTAGAGCAGCCCCTTGCGCACCGGGTCCTCGCGCACGACACGCACCGGCTCCCCGTCACGCAGTCCGTTCACGATGCGCGTGAAGGTGGCGCCGTAATCACGCGACACGAAGATGTGCGGCGTCGGGTCGCCCAGGCGATCCTTGCGGAACGACACATACAGCGTGCCCGCGTCGTGCGGCGAGATGGCGATTTCGTTCACGAGGCCGTCGCCCCATGCGGCGGGGGTGATGTTCGTCCACGTCTTGCCGCCATCGCGCGTACGCTGAATGAGTCCGTCGTCGGTGCCCACGTACATCGTGCCCACGTCGTGCGGCGACTCCTCGATCACCACGATGGTGCCGTACACCTCGCCACCAGCCCCCTCGTTGGTGATGGGGCCACCGCCCCATCCCTGACGGCTCTTGTCGTTCCGCGTGAGATCGCCCGAGATGGGCGTCCAGCTCTGGCCGCGATCGGTGGTCCGGAACAGCACGTTGCCACCATGATACACGACCTTGTCGTCGTGCTGGCTCACCTCGATGGGCGCGGTCCAGTTGAAACGGTACTTGGTCTTGTCCGTGGGCTCGGTGAGGTTCATCTCCGGCCACGGCATGATGGTGCGCAGCAACCCCGTCTGCGCATCCTGCTCGTCGATCAGTCCCTGATAGCAGCCGCCGTACACGTAGCGCGGATTCTTCGCGCTCACGCCCATGTTCGCGCTCTCGCAGCCCGGCCCCTCGGTCCAGTCCCGAATGCCGATGGCCCCGCCGTCGCTGCGCGACGTGATGATCACGCTTGTGTTGTCCTGCTGCCCACCGTACAGCTTGTACGGGAAGCCATCATCCACCGCCACGTGATAGAACTGCGAGGTGGGCTGGTTGTCCTGCGTGCTCCAGCTCTTACCGCCGTTGAGCGAGATGGAGGCACCGCCGTCGTTGGCGTTGATCACGTAGCGCGCATCGCGCGGGTTCACCCAGATGCCGTGATTGTCACCGTGCGTGGCCGGGACCACGGCAAAGGTGCGCCCGCCGTCGGTGCTGCGCAGCAGCGGCGCATTGCTCACCCACACGGCGTCGGCGTTCTGCGGATCGGCGGTGATGTGCATGTAGTACCACGACCGCGTTTGGATGAGCCGGTCGCCGTTCACCAGACGCCAGCTCTTGCCCGCATCATCGCTCCGGTAGAGGCCACCGTTTTCCGCCTCCACGATCGCGTACACGCGGTCGGGATTGGCCGGGGACACCGACACGCCGATCTTGCCCATCAGCTTCGGCAGCCCGTCGCTGAGGCGGGTCCACGTATCACCGCCATCGGTGCTCTTCCAGAGGCCGCTCCCCGCGCCGCCCGAGCGCACCATCCACGGTGTGCGCTGATGGTCCCAGAAGGCCGCGTAGAGGATGCGCGGATTGGTGGCATCCATGCTGAGGTCACTCGCGCCGCTCGTGGCGTTGGCACCCTTGAGCAGCTGCGTCCAGGTGCGCCCGCCGTCGGTGCTGCGGTAAATGCCGCGTTCGGCACTGCCCTGCCAGCGATCGCCCTGCACGGCGACATACACCACATCGGGGTTCCCCGGGTGCACACGCACCGCCGAGATCTGGCGCGAGGCCGCCAGCCCGATCTTCGCCCATGTGCGCCCCTGGTCGGTGCTGCGGTACATGCCGTCACCGTAGGTGCTCGATTGCCCGCGAATCGCGTGCTCCCCGGTGCCCACGTAGATCACGTTCTCGTCGCTCGGCGCCACGGCGATCGCGCCAATGCTGCTCGACGTGAAGAAGCCGTCGGAGATGTTGCGCCAGTTGGTGCCGGCATCATCGGTGCGCCACAGGCCACCCCCGGTGTAGCCGGCAAAGTAGGTCATCGGGTTCGACGGCAGCCCGGCCACCGCGACCGACCGCCCACCGCGCCAAGGGCCCACATTGCGCCACGGAAGGGCGGCGAAGGTCGCCGAATCGAACGCCGAGGGACCGCTGCGGACACTGGCGACCGGACGGGCACCGCGCGGCTGCGCGTCGAGGCGCACGGGAAGCGTGGCGGGGAGCGCGAGGGGAAGCGTCAGCGCCAGCAAGGCGACACCCGGTCGCTGCGGGAAGGGGGAACGACGAGCCATCGGGGCGAGCTCCTGAGGTGAGGGGTCGGGCGATGCTCAAAGATAGCGGGACTTCAAGCCGCCGTTCCTTGCGGCCGATACCCCTAAGGCGGTCCGGGACGCCCGTCCCGCACGCCGGCATCGGGCTTTGGCGCTTCATCACGGGACATGCAGGCAGGCAACGCGGCAGGAATCGGGTCGGAACCGGGCGTCACGCGCGACGCGATGTCTGCGGTCATCGAACGCATCGCGACCCCATCGGCGGCGACGTCGCGGTCACGGCGCCGGTTCCGGCGAGCCGCCGATGTCACCGCGTTGCGCCTCGGCCGCGCCGTGCTGGCGTACCTCGGCATCATGGTGGGCATCATCACGCTCGCGCCGTTCCGGTTCGCGAGCGCGCCGGTGCACGGCCTGTCGTTCGTCTGGACCTGGTCGGATCTCGTGCTCAATGTGCTGATGTTTGCCCCCGTGGGCTTCGTCCATCAGCTCACCCGGCCGCGGGGCGCCGCCCCCGACCTGTCGCGGGTCTTTCTTCTGGGCCTCGCCGCCAGCGGCATCATCGAGGTCGCACAGCTCTTTTCGCCGCTGCGCTACCCATCGCTCTTCGATCTCGCCACCAACTCCGGCGGTGCTGTGCTGGGAGCCGTGGCGTATTCCCGTCTCTCGGAGCGCGTCCCCGGACGAGCGGCCGTGCAGCGGCTGGCACTCGAACTGCCACTCATGGGCCTGGTCTATCTCCTCGTCCCCCTCTGCTGGCTCATCGGCTTGGGGAGCGAGGACGAGAGTCGCCGGGTGCTGGTGCTGGGCCCGGCGCTCATGGCGGGGGTCATTCTTGGCACGGTCCACGCGGCGGTAGTTCACCCCGCGGGCCCGCGGGGGTGGCTGGTGGGCACCACGCTCGGGTGGTCGTTCGTCGCCCTCGTCCCGGGCGGGCGTGGCGACCTGCCCTTCGTCGCACTGGCGTCGGCCGTGGTCGTGGCCGCAGCGCTGTGCTGTCACGTCGCCACCCGCCGCATGCGGCAGGGAGCGCCCGACGATGGCAGCCGCCGGTTCGAGGTACCCACGTTGCGGCGGGTCCTGCCCGTCTACGCCGCCTATCTCGCCCTGTCCGCCCTCTGGCCATTGGGTGACGTAGACAGTCACTGGCGCGGCACGCTGGCGCTCACCCTCACCGACGCGACCCTCACGCAGGCCACCGTCTTTCGCGCCCTCGAACAGGTCGCGGCCTTCACCCTCGTGGGGTACATGGCCGCCGAACTCCGCGGGCGCGACCGGCGCGCCGAGCGTACGGCCGTGCTGCGCGTCCTGACGTGGAGCGCCGTCGTGTCGGCACTGCTGCAAGGGGCGCGCGGGTTCCAGCCAGCCACGGGTGCCAGCCTCGTGCTCTTCCTGCTCTGTCAGGTGGCGTCTGTGGCCGGCTGCCACCTGTATACGCTGCAACGTGACCACGTGCGGGCGCTGCTCAAGCGGCAGCGAACCTAGGGCGCTACGGCGCCCCCAGGTCTGCCTCCGCCTCGATTTCCACGAGGTACTCGTCGCCGATGAGCGGCGCCTGCACCATGGTGTTGGCCGGCAGGATGTGGCCGAAGCGTTCGCCGTGCGCGCGAGCCACCGCCTCCCAGTCGCGCTCCACATTGGCCACGAACACGCGCGTGCGCACCACGTCTTCGAGCGTCCCGCCCAGCGACTGCAGCGCCCCGGCGATCTTGTCGATGCAGAAGTGCGTCTGTGCGGCGGCATCGTTGCCGCCGATGGCGCGGCTGCCGTGCGTGGCCGTAGTCCCCGAGACATGAATGCGCGACCCCTTGCGCACGGCCCGGCTGTAGCCGGCCATGGGTTCCCACACGGTGCCACTCAGGGCCAGGGTGCTGCCGTTCACACCGGGCTGCGTGGTGAAGGGCGCCGGAAAGCTGGCCAGATGATGTGACAGGTCGCCACTGGCGGTGAGGTACGGCGGCGTGCGGTACTCGTCGCCGCAATCCCCCGGAATGGGCCACAACGCGGCCTGTGCCTCCGCCAGCATCGTGCGATCGGCGTCGTCGAGCGCAAACGAGAACAACCGCGCGGTATCGGCAACATGCTGCGAATGGCTCAAGCGTGCCCCCACGATCACCCCGGCCACGCCCGGCTGCTCGAGCACCCAGCGGCTGGCAACGGTGGCAATCGAGACGCCGTGCCTGGTGGCCACCTGCTGCGCCGCGCGAAGCACCTGCTGGAAGGGCGCCCAGCCTCCTGCGGCCCGAATGAACCGCCCGTACTTCATCTGCGACCACGTCTCCAGCTGTGCCCAGTCCGGTTCCGGCGCATCCACCCAGCGTTCACTGAGAAAGCCGCCGAGCACCGTGCCGTAACACAGCAGCCCCACGCCGTGCTGCTGGGCGAACGCCGACAGCTTGCCGGTGAATCGCCGGTCGATGAGGCTGCCGCTCACCTGGTTGCTCACCAGGCGAATGCCCGACGCCATGGCCACACGCAAGTGCGCCGTGTCGAAGTTGGTTACCCCCACGGCGCGAAGCCGCCCTGCCTCGCGCTCCCCTTCCAGGAGCCACAACGCATCGAGCCACCGCGGATCGGCGAAGGTCCAGGCGTGGAACTGCAGCAGGTCGATGGTGTCGGTTTGCAGCCGCTGACAGGCCTTGTCCACGGCGGCGCGCACGTCGGCCGCCGTCACGGGGCCGGGTTCGGGCACCCACTTCGTGAGGCACTGCACCGTGGCGGCGTCGCCCACCACAGCGCGGCGGAAGCGCCCCGCCACGATCTCCGCCGACCCATAGTGATCGGCCATGTCGAACGTGGTGAGCCCCGCCTGGTGGTAGGGCGCCATGGCCCGCGCGGCGGCATCGAGATCGAGCGTGCGACCATCACGCTCCATGTCGGCGATCTGCCAGAGACCGGTGAGCGCGCGCGAGATGGTGAGGCTGGGGGCCAGGGCAATGCGGTCGATCATGAGTGGGCGGAGAAGTGTGACAGAAGAGAGAACACGGCGTTCATTCCGCCGGGAGCACGTACGTGATGGCCCGGAGATCACCACCACGCGCTGCCAGCGCGCGGGTTTCGCGCCAGTACACCAGCGTCCCGATGGCCATGACGGCCAGCCAGACGAGCGTACTGCGCGCATACCACCCCGGCACATCGGCCGTGAGGTCGCGATAGCTGTGCACCCACAGCAGGGCACTCAGTGTCACCAGCGCCACGATGGCCACCAGCACCTGTGCCCAGCGCGCCCGCAGCACGCGCACCTCGCCCGCCAGTGCCGGATTGTGCGCCGGCAGGCGCAGCACCGAGCAGGCCATGATGATGAAGTTCACCAGCATCGCCGTCACCAGAATGTCGACGCCCAGGAAGAAATCACCGGCGAAGTGCCCGCCAAGAATGCCCAGCGTCGAGAGAATCGCCGAGACGAACAGGGCCGTGCGTGGCGTACCGTTCGTGGCGTCCACCACGGCCATGGCACGCGGAAACACGCCATCCTCGGCCCAGGCGAAGCAGAGGCGTGACACGCCAAGCAGCATACCGGGGAGATCCTTGATGAGCGCCAGCGCGGCGCCCGACATCATGAGCACCCCGACCGCCGGAGACACGAGCGGGGTGAGGAGCCCGGGGGCGGTGACGTCCCCCGTAGCACTCGCCGCCGCCACGTACTGCCAGGGAACGGCGCGATACACGGCACCCGTGAACGCAAAGTAGAAGATGCCGACCGTACCGATGGCGAGACCAATGGCCAGCGGCAGCGTGCGCGACGGATTGCGGGCCTCGCCGCCAGCCTGCGCGATGACGTCGAAGCCGATGAAGCTGGAGAACAGCACGGCGGCCGCGGGCGGCACCACCGTCCAGAAGTCGCCCGACTGACCGGCCAGCATGGCCCCTTCGCCGCGCGCGGTCACCAGAGCGCGGTATTCGTCGGCCCCGTGGCTGAACCCCGTCACGATGACCAGACCGCTGCACACGAACACCAACCCCACCAAGGGGACCAGGGTACGGGTCACGGCCCGGACGCCGCGCAGGTTCACGAGCACGAACAGCCACAGGAAGCCCAGGGCCAGCGCGAGGCGCACCCCGCGCTGGTCGAGCGCCGCCGCGAGCTCCATCCACTGGGCCGCGCGTGCCGTATCGCGGAGAAAGGGGGGGATGACATACGACACCACCCCGATCGCGATGCACAGCCCGAACCATTGGGAAAACGACGCCAGAAAGCCCGTGTAGGGGCCGATCGCGCGGCTCGCGTACACGTACGACCCGCCAGCGCGGGGCATCGCGCTGCCGAGCATGGCGTAACAGAGCGCGGCCAGCACGGCCGGCACCGCAGCCATGAAGTACGCGGGCAGCACATACTCGCCAATCCCCGGCACCGACCGCTGGAGCGCGAAGGGCACGATGTTGATCCCTGCCCCGACCATCGACCCGATACCGGCGGCCGCAAGCCCCACGAGCCCCAGATCGCGTCGTAACCGGCCCCCTGACGGTCCACCCTGCGGGTCACTCACGATCCCTCCGCGGTGACGAGCGGGGGCACTGGCGCAGGGGCGTCTCGTCACTCATCGTTTCCAAACTCCGGATAAACGGGGGGGGGGCGGTCAGCGCGGTGATGACCACCGGGGCGCGACGTCGGAAAGCTGCAGTGCGGCACATGCCAGCGAAACACCCTGACCCGGAGATCCGCCGCCCGCGACCGCTGGACCGGCGCACCGGTGACGGGAGGCAACTGGCGCCGCGGCGCATTGCTCCGCAGCTTCGTCACATGTCTCTCCTTCGACCCCTGCTCATCGCGGCCATGCCGCTCCTGGTCGCGCAGCCACCTGCCGACCGCTATGCCGAACTGCAGCAGCTCTTCCAGCGGTGGCGAACCTTCGAGGAAGCCCCGCAGGTGAACGGCGCCCCCGACTACACCCCGGCGACGAACGCCAGGCGCCTCGGCGAGCTGCGCGCCATGCAACAGCAGCTCACGGCCATCGACACCACCGGCTGGAGCGTGCCGCAACAGGTCGACTGGCATCTGGTCCGTGCGGAGATGAACGGCATGCTGTATCACCTCACGGTGCTGCAGCCCTTCGCGCGCGACCCGGCCTACTACGCCTCCGTGCGCACCGACGAAAGCGATACCCCCGCCGAAGAGGGTCCCACGATTCACGGGGCCATTCGGCTGTGGCAGTATGGCATCTGGCCGCGCACGGTCCTCGATACCGTGCGTGCGCTGACCCCCGACGAGCGGGTGCGCCTCACCGCCGCCCTGCGCGGCATTCCGCCACTGCTCGAGCAGGCCCGCAACAACCTCGCCGATGCCACCGCCAAGGATATCTGGGTGGGCGGCGTGCGCGCGTTCGAGGAGCAGCATGAGGCCCTCGGGCTGCTCGCCATGCGTGTCCGTGAGCGTCATCCGAAGGATGGGGCGCTGGCCAAGGCCATTGCCGACGCCCGCACGGCCACCGACCGCTTTGCGACATGGCTACGCGCCGAAGCCCCCAAGCGCACCGGGCCGTCCGGGATCGGCAAGGCGCAGTACACGTGGTATTTGCGCAATGTGCTGCTGATGCCCCTGACCTGGGAGGAGGAGGTCACGATTACGCGGCGCGAACTCGCGCGCTCCCACGCGTCGCTGCGCCTCGAGGAAGCGCGCAATGCGGCGCTGCCCCCCATGCCGGTGGCGGCGAACCCGGCGGAGTTCGCGGCACTGCAGGACACCATGCTGCCGCGCTACCTCGCATTCTGGCGCGACAAGCAGCTCATCACCATGGAGCCGTGGATGGAGCGGGCGCTGCGCGAGCGCTTCATGGGCTTCTCCCCCGAGCCCACGCGCAACTTCTTCGCCCAGGCCACGCATCGCGATCCGCGCACGCTCTGGACGCATCTGTGGCACTGGTGGGACAACATGCGCATCCGCGTGGCGCCCCACGCCAACCCCATTCGCCGTGAGCCGCTCCGCTACAACGTGTGGATGAGCCGCGCCGAAGGGATGGCCACGGTCATGGAAGAATGGGCCATGCACGCCGGGCTCTACGACGACAGCCCGCGCTCGCGGGAGATCGTGTGGACCATGCTGGCCGCCCGCGCCGCCCGTGGCCTGGGCAACCTGTACGCCCACGCCAACGAGCTCGACATGGCGGGCGCCGGTGACCTGCACGTGTCGTGGACTCCGCGCGGCTGGATGCGTCGCGATCCGCTGCTCGGCTTCGAGCAGCACCTGTACCTGCGCCAGCCTGGATACGGCGCGTCGTACGTCACGGGAGGGCGGCTGATGGAAGAAACCATTGCCGAGCGCGCGCGACAGCTCGGTCCCGCCTTCACCATGAAGCGGTTGTTCGACGAAGTGAACGCGGCCGGCATGATTCCCGTCTCACTGATCTACTGGGAACTCACGGGAGACGACCGCATGATTCGCGAACTCAAGGACGGACAGGGGCCGCTGCCGTTCCGCTGACCGGTGGAACGGTGTAGTGCAGCTGCACGAAGGCGGTGCCCATCTGGCGCACCGCCTTCAGCGTAGGCGGCGGTGTCACCAGACGGCGCGGGAAGAGGGGCATGCCGCGCCCGGAGGGGCGTCGCATGCCCGATGGGCGAACACCCAGGTCGGCGGTGCATACGGCCAGGGAGCGGGTGGGTCTCGTGGCCAAGAAGCCGTCGAGGGTCGCCGCCGTGTCGTTGATGGTCGCCAGGCACGTGCGGGGTGGGGCGAGTCGATGACGGAACATGAATAGCCGCGCCAGTCGGGGACAGAACGAACGGCACCGGGACGAGCATGCGACGCAGGAAACGCACGTTCAGCACGGGAAGGGTCGGCTCGACGGAGCGGAGTGGGAACCAGGACTGCAGGTCTACGGTACAGCAGCCGATATTTGAGTGAATCGCTCTTCATTCACCGACCTTCCCGTTCGAGTACCGTCGACATGTTCAACGATCTTTGCGACGATGCGCACGAAGCGCATTCGCTGAAGCTTATCAATCGTGCCGTGATGGTGATCGCCGTGGTGTTCTTCGGCTTTGGCGGTCTGGCCATCAGCACGCGTCTTGGCGCCGTCGAGCCGCCGGCCTCTGCCGCGTATGGCACGAAGGACGCCGCCCCCGACGCCGCCGTGTTCGGCGACTGAGCCAGCACCTCCCTGCACGAGGGCGCGATACCAACGGGTATCGCGCCCTCGTGTCGTTTGCTCCCACGCCGTCGTGGCGACGTGCAGATTTGCGGGATCCCCCACACCCCTGGAGCACGGCGCATGTCCGACAGTTCGCTGCCCCGTCGCGCGTTTCTCGCCCGTGCCCTCGTCGCCGGCACGACCGCGGCGCTCGCTCCCCGTGATATCTGGGCAGCAGCCGGTCGCGGGCTGCCGGCCGCCCCTGCCCTCATCACCAGCGAACGGCTTCGGCCCCAGTGGCCCAGCGGGGTGCAAACGGGGGACCCGTGGGCCACACGGGCCATCCTCTGGGGCCGCACCGACCGCGCGGCGCAGCTGCAGGTGGAGTGGTCCACCACCGAGGCGTTTCGCGACGTGCGCCGGGTGCGCGGACCGGTGGCCCAGACGGCCAATGCCTTCACCACCCATCTCGACCTGCGCGATCTCCCCCCGGGACAAACCATCTTCTTCCGCGCGCGCTACGAAAGCCTCGCGTCACCGGGCGCCTTCAGCGAGCCGGTCGTCGGGCACTTCCGGACACCAGTACGCGCGACCGCGCGCGCCACGCGCCCGGTGCGCATCGCCTGGTCTGGCGACATGGTCGGTCAGGGATGGGGCATTGATGAGGCACGCGGCGGCATCCGCATGTACGAAGCCCTGCGGCGTGCCGAGCCGGACGTGTTCGTGCATTCGGGTGACAACATCTACGCCGATGGGCCGCTGCAGGCCGAAGTCCCGCTCGGCGATGGCACCGTGTGGCGCAATCTCGTCACGGAAGCCAAGAGCAAGGTGTGCGAGACGCTGGACGACTTCCGCGGCGCGTTTGCCTACAATCTCCTCGACGCCAACGCGCAGCGATTCGGTGCCAGTGTCCCCGTCATCGCCCAGTGGGATGATCACGAAGTGGTCAACAACTGGTTTCCTGAGCTCGTCCTGACCGACGATGCGCGCTACACGGAGAAGCGCGTAGAGGTGCTGGCCACGCGTGCGCGGCAGGCGCTGTTCGAGTTCCTCCCCATTCGGCGTCACGCCATCGATCGCGAGCGGGTCTATCGGGCGTTCAGCCTGGGCCCCCTGGCCGACCTCTTCGTGGTCGACCTGCGCAGCTATCGCGGCGCCAACTCCGCGAACCTGCAGGCCGAGCCGTCTCCGGCCACGGCCATCCTGGGCGAGTCGCAGCTGGCGTGGCTGGAGCGATCGCTCACGGCCAGTCGCGCCACGTGGAAGGTGGTGGCGTGCGACATGCCCATTGGCCTCGTGGTGAACGATCCCGTGCGCGACGGTGTGCGGAACTACGAGGCCATTGCCAACGGCAACGATGGCGCGCCGCGTGGCCGAGAGCACGAGATCGCCCGTCTGCTGCAGCGATTGCAGCAGGCGGGGGTGCGCAACGTGGTCTGGGTCACGGCCGACGTTCACTACTGCGCGGCGCATCACTATGCCCCCGAGCGGGCCGTCTTCACCCGCTTCGATCCCTTCTGGGAATTCGTGGCGGGCCCCATGCACGCCGGCACCTTCGGCCCCAACGCACTCGACGGCACCTTCGGGCCGGCGGTGCGCTTCGCCAGTGCGGCGCCGTCGCCCAACCGGCCACCCAGCGACAACCTGCAGTTCTATGGCACATTGGACATCGACCCCGGAACGCGGGCGCTCACGGCCGCGCTGTGGGATGTGACGGGCAAGAAGCTGTGGTCAACCGAGCTCGCGCCCTAGCCGACGCCACGAAGTTCACGTCAGACGCGCGCACCGATCCCGACTTCATCCGCCAGGCCCATGGCTTCCGATCACGACCACGAAGTGCCCGCGCTCTCCGCTTCCGAGCGCGACCGCTATCGGCGACACCTCATTCTCCCGGGCGTGGGGCCGGAGGGGCAGCAACGCCTCAAGGCCGCCCGCGTGCTGATCGTGGGTGCCGGCGGCCTCGGCTCGCCGGTGGCCCTGTACCTCGCTGCCGCCGGTGTGGGCACGCTGGGGCTCGTCGACCATGATGTGGTAGACCTCACCAACCTGCAGCGCCAGCTGCTGCACGGCACACGCGATGTGGGACGCAGCAAGCTCGAATCGGCCCGCGACCGCCTGCACGAGGTGAATCCGCACGTGCAGGTTGTCCCGCACGACCGCTGGCTTACATCGGCCAATGCGCTGGAGATCATGCGCGGGTACGACGTCGTGGTGGACGGCACCGACAATTTCGCCACCCGCTACCTGGTGAACGATGCCTGCGTGCTGCTGGGCATCCCCAACGTGCACGGCTCGGTGTTCCGCTTCGACGGACAGGCGTCGGTGTTCGCCACCCCCGACGGGCCATGCTACCGCTGCCTCCATCCCGAACCCCCGCCCCCCGACATGGTGCCCAACTGCGCGGAAGGCGGCGTGCTGGGGGTGCTGCCGGGGCTCGTCGGCACCGTTCAGGCCACCGAGACCCTCAAGCTGCTGCTGGGCGTGGGCGACACGCTGGCCGGCCGACTCCTCATGATCGACGCCTTCGGCATGGAGTTCCGCACGGTGCGTCTCACCCGGGATCCCTCGTGCCCCGCGTGCGGCACGCGAACGCTCACGCACCTCATCGACTACGACCAGTTTTGCGGGACACCGGGGCTGCACGCCAAGGCCGACGCGCGAGTCGACGAGGTGACTCCCGCGACGCTGCGCGTCTGGCTCGCCAGCGGAGAGCCGCTGCAGCTCATCGACGTGCGGGAGCCCACCGAAACGGTGGCCGGGATCATCGAGGGCGCCCGCTGTCTTCCGCTCGGCACACTGGCAGAGGCGCTCCACACCGTGCCGCGCGAGGTGCGCACGGTTCTCGTGTGCCAGAGCGGCGTGCGCAGCGCGCGGGCCGCTCGTCAGCTCATGGCCGCCGGCTTTCCGGCGGTGCACTCACTCGCCGGCGGCATGCTGCGCTGGCCCGAAGGCTGAGAGCGCGGCGCGAAGCTCGGGGTGCTGACGGGCATGGACCTCCACCGGCACCCCCGCGGCAATGGCTGCCCACGCCTGCTGCAGGCTGGCCGCCCCCGCCCGCGGGCCCATGGGGTGGGCGAAGACGCCCCGCCCGGGTACAAACCCGAAGTCCACGGTCCCCACACGGCGATACACCGCCTCCAGCGTGGCCGCGGAATCGCTGCCCCCCGGCACCGGGAGACTGGGCTTGAGTGGCCCCATGGGTTCCAGGCAGGCCCGCACGTTCTCCAGCACCTCGCTGGGCGGCGTCATCATGCGATCGCCGAACCCCGGCATGATGACGATGTCCGCGCCGGCCAGCCGCTGCAGCCGCGTGAACACCCGCGAGTGCGCACCGTGCGATGGCAGTCGGCCGAAGGCGGCGATGAACGGGAAGTGCGTCACGATGGGCACGCGCGCCACCCGGCGCAGCGCCCGCACGCCACTGACACCCACCGGCATGGCGTTCACCATCACGAGGTTGGCGCCGGCGGCCACCGCGGTATCGTGCAGGGCCGCAATGCGGTCCACCTCGTCGGTGATGTTGCAGAGGAACCCCTTGGGCACCCCCGTCTCCTGCTCGGCACGCGCCCGCAGGGCGCCCAGCAGCGCGGCCCGCTCGGCCAGTGGCGAGTAGGGGGCGTCAGCCAGCATTTCATCGTCCTTCGCGATGTCGAGCCCTCCCATCCACCCTTCGTAGCCCAGGGGGGCGAAGTCGGTCGGCGCCAGTCCGATGTTGGGCTTGATGACCCCGAAGAAGAGCGGCCGACCGTGTACCTGCAGTCGCTCACGCACCCCCGCCACCCCGAACTGCGGGCCATCGAAGTGCGCGAGATAGGACGCCGGGAATCCGATGTCCTCGAGGCGGATGAGCGGGATCCCCGGGGCGAAGTAGACGCCCTCCCCCAGCACCGCGGAAATGAGGTTGGGCAGGCGCGCACCGAAGTTGCCGTGCGGGTGTGCGATGACCACACGGCATCGATGCACGGGGCCCGGGGGAATCACGCGCAGCGGGACGGAGAACGCCGGCTGCGGCATCGCGTCGAGTTCGAGCACCTTCGCCGCGTGCTGCGGGCGGAAGTCCTCGTGCACGCCGACGCGACGCCACTGTGCGGTGGACTGCTCGCTGGCCAGATGCGCCGCCGCCGCACGCGGATCGCCGGCGCACTCGAAGGTAAAGGTCAGCTCGAGGTAGGCCTCCATGTCGAGCGAAGCCCGAGGAGCGAAGAACGCGTCGATGTCGTGTGGCTGCATGGGATCTCCGGTCAGTCCAGCGCCAGCAGGTGCATCTGCACTTCACGCAACGGGCGCGGGCCGTCGAGTTCAATGAGGAAGAGTGACTGCCAGCTGCCGAGGACGAGTTCACCCGACACCACCGGCACGCTCTCCGTGGCGTTCAGAAAGAGCCCCAGCAGGTGCGCGTGCGCATTGGCCCGGTCATCCACCGGCGCGCGATTGTGACCGTACGGCCGGTCCGCCGGCGCCAGCTGCTCAAGCCACGCCACCATGTCCTGCTGCAGCGCCACCTCGCGTTCGTTGATGGTGATGCGGGCGGTGGTGTGCGGCGACATGACGGTGAGGAGCCCCTGGCGGACCCCCGTCTCCCGCACCCAGTGGCGCACCATCGCGGTGAGGTCGAGGATCTCAATGGCTCGTGTCGTCCCCAGCGTAAGCCGGTGCGTATGCAGGCGCGCAGTCATGGGGCCATCCTCTCGCGCCGACGGGGGCGCCGCAAGGGGTGGCGCTCCGTTTTCCCACGCCCCATGCTCCGGGAGCCGGACAACTGGCCCTGCCTCTCACGCTCCCTTCCGCCTGCTCCGATCATGCGCGCCTTTCCCGTCCTGCGCCTGGCTTGCGTCGCCGGTTTGCTGCTGCTGGCGTCTGTTCCCACCCTGCGCGCGCAGCCACAGGTCGCGCCGGCGGCGCCCCCGGCGCCCCCGGTGGCCCCGGTCGACAGCGCGCTGCAGAGCGAAATGCTGCGGCTGCTCGACGCCCTGCCCGCACAAAGCAGCATGCACGCGCTGCACGTGCCCAGCGGCCGCACGGTGGCTGTGCGCGCCGATCAGCTCATGAGCACCATGAGCGTCATCAAGATTCCGATCATGGTGCAGGCCTACCGCGATGCCGAAGCGGGGCGGCTGCGACTGGACGAACGGCACACCATTCGCGAAGAGGATCTGCGCGGCGGCTCCGGCCTGCTGCAGCGGTTCGCAGTGGGGCTCGCGCCCACCATGCGGGATCTCATCGACCAGATGATCATCACCAGCGACAACACGGCCACCGACATGATTCTGGCGCGCGTGGGCAAGGATCGGGTGAATGCCTCGCTTCAGGCCCTGGGCTTTCGCGACACTCGCGTCATCCACACCATCGGCGATTTCTTCCGCCTGCTGCAGGCGGCGTACGACCCGCAGCGCGCCAGCTGGTCGGATGTGCAGGTGTTCCGGGCGCGTCCGCCCGCCGACATATCGGTGGCGACCATGACGGAGACCCGCTACCGCTTCACCGCCGACGCGGCCATGTGGCTGGGCAGTACGACGGCGCGCGAGATGAATGCCATGCTGCGCGGCATCATGACGGCCAGCTACGCCAACCGCGAGCACAGCGATGCGATGCTGCGCCATCTGCGTGGGCAGTTCTACAATTCGCGGCTCCCCGCCACCCTGCGCTACGCCAGCGGGGTGACCGTGTCGCACAAGACCGGCGATTTCCCGCCCATCAGCGGCAGCGATGTGGGCATCATCGACTATCCCGGCGGCCCGATCGTGATCAGCGTCTTCACGAACAGCAACCGTGGTGACTTCGCGGTGCTCGAGGCGACGATTGGCAGGATCGCGGCGCGGCTGGTCGAGGTGTGGAAGTAGCGACCCATGCCGCGCGCACGCGCGGTCAAGTGCACCCGGCGACCACGCGTTACTGTCACCGGAACGTTTACTCCCGCGAATCATGCCAACCTACCCCGATCTCTTCCATCCCGACGGCGTGGCCGCCATGCGCCGTCGCATCGATGCCCTTACCCCCACCTCACGACCGCAGTGGGGGACGATGTCGGTCAGCGCAATGCTCGCGCACGTCAACGTGGCGTACGAGATGGTGTACACCACCAAGCATCCACGGCCGAATCCGATCATGCGCTGGGTACTCAAAACGATCGCGAAGCAAGGCGTCGTGGGACCCGCGGCCTACCCCCACAACACGCCTACCGCGCCGGCGTTCCGCATCACCGACGCGCGTGACTTCACGGTCGAGCGTGATCGTCTGCTGCGCTACCTGGAGCAGGTGGCTGGCGAGGGGCGCCCTCGGTTCGAAGGACGGGAATCCCTCTCCTTCGGCCCCCTGACGGCCGACGAGTGGAACACGCTCTTCGCCAAGCACCTCGATCACCACCTGCAGCAGTTCGGCGTGTAGTCACGCCGAACACGGCATTCACGCGAATGCCGTGCGATAGTCGTGCGCATACGTTGTGAAGCGCCGAGGCGCCGCACCCGTGATGTCGCGTACGGCCGACGTGACACGCTCGGCGTAGCCCAGCTTGAAGAAGTGCAGGATGGTCAGCAGGAAGTCGGCGTAATCCGCCGGCAGTCCGGCGGCGAGCAGTCCCGGCCGCATGGTCTCCGGTGTGATGTCCTCGTACCGGATGGTGCGACCCAGCGCCTGCGACAGCAGCACCGCGACCTGGTCGTGATCGAGCGCTTCGTCGCCCGTGAGGTCGAACGCGCGGTTGGCATGGGTATCACCCTGCAGCAGCACGGCGGCCACGGCGGCTACGTCACGCGCATCAATGAAGCTGCCCTTCGCCGTGCCGGTCGGCAGCTGAATGACCCCGGCCGTCTTGATGCCATGCAGCCAGAACGTATGGAAGTTCTGCATGAACCAGTTGGGGCGAATCACGTTCCACATGAGCCCCGACTGCTCGAGATGCCGCTCGGCCTTCCACATGGCGCCGTTGGGGTCGGCATCGGCCCCCATGGCGGTTAGGAGGACGACTTTGTGCACACCCAGTGCCTTGGCGGCATCCACGACCGGGCCGAGCAGCTGGTCCTGATTGGTGTGGCCCGGCGGTGACAGCAGGAACACGCCGTCCGCCCCGGCCACAGCGTCGCGCAGCCCTTCGCCCGTCACCAGGTTGACGGGCACCTGGCCAGGACCGGGCTGGCGGCTGGTGGCGCGGCGTACGGTGTGACCAGCGGCTTCGAGAAGGCGGGACACTTCACTGCCGACATTACCGCCGGCTCCGATGACAAGAAACGTGGACATGCAGCCTGCTCCTGTATGGTGAGGGGAGTTGTTGCACGTACAATGCCGCGTATTCACCATACCAAAAATGGCAGAAAATCCTGATTCTTTGTTTTTCCGTCCTGTCGATTTAGTATTCAAGACATGGATATCCTGAGCGATCTGCTGCGTGAGGCTGGGCTGCGGCGCCGGCTGCTCGATCTGCGAGAGGTGCCCGAGCACATGGCGCTGCGCTTCCCCTGTGAGCGCAGCGTGGGCTTTCATGTGGTGCTCGAAGGCACGCTGTACGTGCACACCGACAGCGATCCACATCCCCTTCGCCTCGAGGCGGGCGATGTGGCCGTCATGGCTCGCGGGTGCACCCACCTGCTGACCACCAGCGAGCGCGCCGTCGGACTCCCGGTGTGCACGCTCACCGCCCATGCCGCGAAGAGGCCCGGCACCGGCGGCACGACCGGCACCGCCGGCACGCGCGTCGTGAGTGGCGCCTACCAACTCTGGAACGCGCCGCTGCATCCATTCTTCGCCGAGTGGCCGGCATGGCACCTGGTACGCGCCAGCCGCACGGCGACGCTCGAACCGCTGCAGCTGTGCGTGGCGATGCTCGCGGCAGAGATACACGGCGAGCAGTTGGGACGCGACACGGTGGTGTACAGCCTGCTCGACGTGATGTTCACGCACCTGTTGCGCGACATCGCCGCCGCGCGCGCCGCGCAGGGCGCCTCGTTCAGTCTCGCCGTGCGCGACCCGCTCGTGCGTCGTGCCGTCGCGCTCATGCACGAGGATTGTGCTCACGACTGGACCCTCGACACACTCGCCCGGGCCGTGGGGATGTCGCGGAGCGTGCTGGCCGAGCGGTTCCGCGACGCGATGAACGACACACCGTTGTCGTATCTGCGCACCGTGCGGTTGCAGCGAGCCATGCGCCTGCTCGCCGAAAGCGACGACACCCTCGAGCGCATCGCCATGCAGGTGGGCTACACCGACGCGTTCAGCTTCTCGAAGGCGTTCAAGCGCGCCGTGGGACGCTCACCGGGCGAGTACCGGCGCGAACGCGCGGAAGACCAGTGGGCCAGCATGCGCTTCCCCCCCGCCGCGGCCATCGGCGGCTGAGACGTGAGACGGAAGCGGTGAGGGAATTGAGAGGCTGAACGCTGAGCCTCTGCCCGCTTCCCCTCGCCCCTCACATCGCCATGCTCAACGGGCGATGTAGAGCGTGTGCCAGGGGCCCGACGTCACGTGCGCCCGCACTTTCATCGCCTTCACGTCGAGCCCGGCGTTCTGGAGTGAACGCTCGAAGTCGGGATCGTCGCCCACCGACCAGTAGGCGATCGTGCCCCCGGGCTTGAGCGCTGCCATGGTGTTGGCAATGCCGCGGGTGGCGTACAGCCGCGAGTTCTCCTTCATGATCATCCCTTCCGGCCCGTTGTCGGTATCGAGCATGATCGCGTGGAACCCGCCGCTGTTCTTGCGCAGCACATTCGACACGTCGTCGTGCACGATCCGCACCCGTGGATCGGCCATGGCTTCCGCCGAGAGCGCGTACGCCGGGTTGGCGTTCCACTCGATCACATCGGCCACGAGTTCGGCCACCACCACCTCGGCGTCTGGGCCGAGGTGCCGCAGCGCCTCG
The DNA here is from genome assembly GCF_027531815.1 of Gemmatimonas sp. Classification (NCBI taxonomy): domain Bacteria; kingdom Pseudomonadati; phylum Gemmatimonadota; class Gemmatimonadia; order Gemmatimonadales; family Gemmatimonadaceae; genus Gemmatimonas; species Gemmatimonas sp. The sequence goes on from NZ_JAPZSK010000014.1 coordinate 81,438, forward strand.
CGCAGGGTGAACCCCAGCCCCAGGCCACCAATCAGCACCCGGGCGCCACGTGTGGCGGCGAGTGGGGCACACGCCACCTCGGCCAGCTTGTCCTCGGAATGATGCCGCCGCGTGGACATGAGCTCCACGCCGTCGGCCCGAATGAGATAGGCGCCGTCGTGACGGTAGAGCTGCAGCAGCGTGCCGTCGGGGGTGTGCGCCTCGCCAAGTCGTTCGAGGGGTTTCATCCCCGCAAGCTAGCCCCGTCCGATGCGGGCACACCACCGGCGGCCAGACGGCATGGATGGGGAGCCCCCCGTACCCTCACCGGTGTGCCCGAATGCCCAGAAACACCGGAACCGCCATGAGCTCCGCGTAGTGCCGCGGGTCTGTCGCGCGCATGGCCTCGGTGGGCCGGGGCATGGCTCGCTGGCTGGGGAAGACCGCTCGTCGGAGCACACGGAGCCGTGGAGGCACGGAGCACCGCGGGATGTACTCTCCGTGTCTCCGCCGCTCCGTGCCGCCGACGAGCAGTCACGACATCACTCGGAATCGTAGATCTGGACGCGACTCCACCGGGATTTGTTTTCCGCCACGAACTGCTGGTGCGCGGGATGCACCTGATAGGCATCATGCTCGGCCATGTCGCGGAACAGCAGGACCAGCGCCCACGTGTACGTGCGGTCGATCACGGGGCGGTCGGTGGACGCCGGCGTGCCGATGTAGCACCCCTGGGAGGGGATGGCGGACAGCGCCTGGAGGTTGCGCTCGAAGCTGGCGCGCTCGTCTTCGGACAGATCCGGGCGCAACCAGAAGTACACGGCGTGAACGAGCATGGGCATGGGGCTGGAGAGAGTGACAACGGACCTCCCAAGCTCACCGGCACGCCCCTCCCCCCGCAACCGCCACCCTACCAGCCGCGCACCACGTCCCGCACCGCATCGACGAACGCCCGCGCCTCGGTCGAGGGTACGGCGCCGCGCCGCCACACGGCGACCACCTCGCGCTGCAAGTCATGATCGACGAGCGGGACATATACGCACTGCGGCGTGTTGTGCCGGGTGGCTGCCATGGCCGGCACGATGGAGACCCCAACATCGGCGCCCACGAGTTCGAGCACCGTGGCCAACTGCGCGCTTCGGCAGACCACCGACGGCCTGACCTGCCGGCTCGAACAGAAGCCGGCCACCTGTTCGCCCAGGCAGTGCGCCGGGTCGAGCGTCACCGCCGGCGCATCGTGCAGCTGGGCCAGGGTGATCCGGCCGGCGCGGGCCGCTGGATGCGACGCCGGCACCGCCACCACCAGAGCGTCGGAGCCCAACGACTCGGTGTCGAGATGGTCGAACGCGTACGGGAGCGCCGCGATCACCAGATCCAGCGTGCCCTCGAGCAGCAGGCGCGCCAGGACCGCGCTGTAGTCCTCACGCAGCTCCACGGTGGTGGTGGCGTGATGGGCATGGAAGCGGCGCAGGGCGCCCGGCAGCACATAGGGGGCGACCGTGGGAATGGCCCCCACGTACAGCATCCCGCCCCCACTGGCACCTTCCCGCCGCACCGCTTCGGCGGTGGCCCGCATCTCGTCGAGCAGCCGTCGGGCGCGTGGATACAACGTGCGGCCGGCGTCGGTCATGTTCACCCCCCGACCATGGCGGGCAAACAGGACCGCCCCGAGCTGCGCTTCCAGCCGCTGGATCTGCCCGGTGAGCGACGGCTGCGAAACGCCCAGCACCCCGGCCGCCCGACTGAGGCTCCCGGCATCGGCCGTCTCCACGAACGCCCGCAAGAGATCGATGTCCATGAAGAGCTATCATACTTGGCTATGGGAATTATAGGAATACTCCCATTGCTGCCTATAATTGGACCCTCTAGTCTTCCTGACAATGTACCCGTGCGTACGGGGCCCCTCCGCACGCACGCCGCTGCTACGCATTTCCACCCCTCCGTTCGGAGAGAGCACGATGGAAGGACATTCCGCTGGAAACGGGGGCAAGTGCCCCGTGATGCACGGCGCGACGGCCACCACGGCCACGCCTGCCCCGGTCGGTCGCACCAACCGCGACTGGTGGCCGAACGCCCTCAACGTGGGCATCCTGCGCCAGCACTCGTCGCTCTCCAATCCGCTGCCGGGCTACAAGTACGCCGACGCCCTTAAGGGGCTCGACGTCGAGGCGCTCAAGGCCGATCTCGTGGCGCTGCAAACGGACTCCAAGGACTGGTGGCCGGCCGACTACGGCCACTACGGTCCCTTCTTCGTGCGCATGGCGTGGCACAGCGCGGGCACCTACCGCACGGCCGACGGCCGCGGTGGCGCCGGTAGCGGCACGCAGCGCTTCGCCCCGCTCAACAGCTGGCCCGACAACGGCAATCTCGACAAGGCGCGTCGCCTGCTGTGGCCCATCAAGCAGAAGTACGGCAACACGATCTCGTGGGCCGACCTGTTCATTCTCGCCGCCGACATCGGCATGGAAACGATGGGCTTCAAGCCCTTCGGCTTCAGCTTCGGCCGTGAGGACGTGTGGGAGCCCGAGCAGGACATCTACTGGGGCAGCGAAGGTGAGTGGCTCGCCACCAGCGAGAAGGAACACAGCCGCTACAGTGGCGATCGTGAGCTCGAGAATCCGCTTGCGGCCGTGCAGATGGGGCTCATCTACGTGAACCCGGAAGGCCCGGACGGCGTTGCCGATCCGATGGCCTCGGCGCGCGACATTCGCGAAACGTTCGCGCGCATGGCGATGAACGACGAAGAGACCGTGGCGCTCGTGGCCGGCGGCCACACCTTCGGTAAGATGCACGGCGCGGGCGATACGGCGCTCGTGGGTCCGGAGCCGGAAGGCGCGCCGATCGAAGCGATGGGCTTCGGTTGGCTCAACAGCTTCGGCACCGGCAAGGGCGCGCACACCACTACGTCCGGTCTCGAAGGTGCGTGGACGCCCAACCCCACCAAGTGGGACAACGGCTACTTCGACACGCTCTTCGGCTTCGAGTGGGAGCTCACCAAGAGCCCGGCCGGCGCGCAGATCTGGGAGCCCACCGACAAGGAGGCGTCGCTCGTGGTGCCCGATGCGCACGACGCGACCAAGAAGGTGCGTCCGGCCATGAGCACCGCCGACATCGCGCTACGCACCGACCCCAAGTACCTCGAGATCTCCAAGCGTTTCCACGCGAACCCGCAGGAGTTCCACGACGCGTTCGCGCGCGCCTGGTTCAAGCTCACGCACCGCGACATGGGCCCCAAGACGCGCTACGTGGGTCCGTGGATTCCGCAGGAAGAGCTGCTGTGGCAGGACCCGATCCCGGCGTGCGATCACCCGGTCATCGACGCGGCCGACGTCGCGGCGCTCAAGGGCAAGATCCTCACCAGCGGCCTGCCGATCGCGCAGCTCGTGTACGTGGCGTGGTCGTCGGCCAGCACCTTCCGCGGCAGCGACAAGCGCGGTGGCGCCAACGGCGCGCGCATCCGCCTCGAGCCGGCGAAGCAGTGGGATGTGAACCAGCCCGCGAAGCTTACCCGCGTGCTCGACATCTACGAGACCATCCAGAAGGAATTCAACGCCTCGGCCACCGGCGGCAAGCAGGTGTCGCTCGCCGATCTGATCGTGCTGGGCGGGGCCGCCGCCATCGAGGCCGCGGCGAAAAAGGCGGGCTTCGGCATCACGGTGCCGTTCACGCCCGGCCGTATGGATGCGTCGCAGGAGCAGACCGACGCGCATTCGTACGCCGTGCTCGAGCCGCAGGCCGATGGCTTCCGCAACTACCAGAAGACGGTGTTCCGCAAGCCGGCCGAAGAACTGCTCGTGGACAAGGCGCAGCTGCTGGGGCTAACGGCGCCGGAAATGACGGTGCTGGTGGGTGGCATGCGTGCGCTTGGCGCCAACTACGGCGCCACGAAGCACGGCGTGCTTACCGACCGTCCGGAAACGCTCTCGAATGATTTCTTCGTGAACCTGCTCAGCATGGACACGAAGTGGACGCCCATGGCCGGCAGCACGGAAGTGTTCGAAGGGCGTGACCGCATGACCGGCGATGTGAAGTACACCGCCACGCGCGTGGACCTCATCTTCGGTTCGCACAGCGAGCTGCGTGCCGTGGCCGAGGTGTATGGGCAGCACGACAACCAGGAGAAGTTCGTCCACGACTTCGTGGCCGCCTGGAACAAGGTCATGAACGCCGACCGCTTCGACCTCGCGTAAGGGGCCGGGCACGGGCACAACGCAGCGGGGCACGCCGGATCGGCGTGCCCCGCTGCATATCCGCCTCCTGCGACGTTCGACCGGCGCTACGGCTGCCCGCCGCGAAACTGCTTCACCGCCGCGTTCACCTTGAAGTCGATCGCGATCTTGCCGATCTCCGCACTGGCCTTGGTGGGGTCACCCTGCACACCGGCGTCGGGGCTGCCACCGTTGAGCGCCAGCTTGTCCTTACGAATGCCCTGCGCGAACACGTACAGCAGCTGCGACGTGTCGCTGGTACCGGCGTGCGAGCCCACCACCTGCTCGCTCCAGCCGTACGTCTTGTTGAGGTAGTCGCGAATGAGCAGGCGCCCCTGCTCGTAGTAATCGGTGAGGGCGTGCACCCGCACACCGCTCCCCGCCCATTCGGCATTGAGCGCCTTCGCGATGTTCGTCATGCCGCGCTGATTGGGGCCGCTGTCGCCAATGAGAATGATGTCGGTGAAGCCGTGCTCCTTGAGCGAGCGCACCGCGGCATCGAGCACCTTTTCGTAGGCAGGGTCGGGCAGCGAGATCACGCCGGGCTTGTCACCCCAGTTGGGGCGGTTGTAGTCGCCCTCGGGTACGTACTGCAGCGTAGGGGCGATCAGCGCGTTGCCCAACCGCTGCGCGAGCACGCCCGCCGCGAAGGTCACGATGTAATTGTGCTTCCCCATCACCATGTGCGGGCCGTTCTGCTCGGTGCCGCCGGTGGGGATGATCGCCACCTTCTTGCCACCGGCAATCGCGTCGCGGATTTCCGTCCACGTCATGGATTCCATGTACGGCGCGGCGTACGGATCGGGGCGATCCTGTGCGGGCAGGGGCGTCCCCACGAGCGGCGCAGCGAGTGCCAGTGCCGCCGTCGCGGCCGTGCGCACCGCGCGATGCACGATCGACCTCATCACTTGCTTCCTCCCGCCCGCAGCGTGCGGATCTGATTGAGTGCGTTGTCGATCTTGATCTTGAGCAGTTCGGCGCCGAGTTCGGCGCTCGCCTTGGTGGGATCGCCGTTCACCCCGCTGTCGGGTGCACCGCCGTTGCGCGCGAAGCGCTCCGTGCGCACCAGTTTGGGATTCACGTACAGCAACTCCGACGTGTCGAGCATCCCGGCGTGGCTGCCGATGTCCTCGTCGGTATAGCCCTTGGCGCGCAGCATCACACGCATGTCTTCGCCGGCCTTCGTGTAGTAGTCGCCGATGGCCATCGCACGCGCACTGCCGCCCCACTCGGCGTTCAGCTGATCGGCGGCCTTTTGCATGCCGCGCTGATTGCCGCCGCTGTCACCGATGTAGATGATCTGCGCGAAGCCACCGTTCTTGAGCGAGCGCCCGGCGTGCACGAGCAGCTCCACGAATCGGTCTTCGGGGAGCGTGATGGTGCCGGGCTTGGTCATGTGCCCGCGCGGCGGATCCCAGCTGCCTTCGGGCACATACGTGACGATGGGTGCAACCAGGGCATCGCCGAGCGCGCGGGCGATGCGCTCGGTGGTGTGCGTGAGCACCCACTTGTGCTCACCATCCACCATGTGCGGCCCCTTCTGCTCCTGGCCCGCCGTGCCGATGATGACCGAACGGGTACCGGCCTGGATGCGGTCGCGGATTTCGGTCCAGGTGAGTTCGTCGATGAAGACGGGGGGCGCCGGCTTCATGGAGGCGGCCTGCGCCACGAGGGCATCGGGCGTCGCCACGAATAGCGCAGTGGCGGCCGCCAGCAGCAGCGGAGAGTATCGAACGGGGCGCATTAGGCTCGGGAGGGAGGAGCGTGGCGGCAGCTTCGACGGACGATCGCCGACGAACTTCGCGTGCGGGCGCGCCGTCGGCAACCCAGCGCCATAGCGCGTGTCGCCACGGCCGAACTGACCATGGGAGAACACGAGAAAGGGAGAAGGGGAGGATGTGCTCCCGTTCTCCCTTTCTCCTGTTGTCAGTTCAACCCGGACCCCGACCCAACCCGACCCGCCGCCTACGCGCTGCCTACGGGAACCGGGACCGAGTTGAGGCCGCCAAAGCGCCGGTCGCGCTTCACGAAATCGGCAAAGACCGCATCGAGATCCGACGTGGTGAGGTCGGGGAACAGCGCATCGATGAAGGCGAGCTCCGCGTACGCGCACTCCCACAGCAGAAAGTCGGACAGACGCCGTTCACCACCGGTGCGCAGCAGCAGATCCACATTGGGGAGCAGCGGGTCGGCCGGCCATTCCTGCCCTTCGGCCTGCGCCCGTGCGAATGCTTCCTGGAGCGCCGCCTTGCTGGAGTAGTCGATGGCCACACGCAGGTGCATGCGCGTACACTGGGCAGTGCGTGCCTCGACATCCTCCATCTTGGCCACGAGCGCCGTCGGCAGCCGGTCACGACGCCCAATGATGGAGAGACGAATGCCGTTCGCCCGCAGCTCGGCGAGCTGCCGGTCGAGGTGCGATGCGAACAGGTCCATGAGGAAGCCCACTTCCTCGCGCGGACGCTTCCAGTTGTCGCTCGAGAAGGCGTACAGCGTGAGATGCTGCACGCCGGCGCGGGCGCAGTGCGCCACGATCTCGCGTGCCGTCTGCGCGCCGCGGGCATGCCCCATCCACCGGGGACGCCCGCGTTTGGCAGCCCATCGCCCATTGCCGTCCATGATGACGGCGAGGTGCCCGGGCGCACCGGCATGGGGAGCAAGGCTCACGCGCCCCCCACGCGCCGGATCAGCGCTTCCATGTGAGCGAGGTAGCGCTCCAGCGCCTGGCGCCCTTCGCCGGTGAGTCGATACTCGGTACGCGGCACACGGCCGTCGAAGCTCTTGGTACAGGTCACGTAGCCGGCGTCCTCGAGTTTGCGGGCATGCACCGACACGTTGCCATCGGACGTGTCGAGCAGGGTGCGCAGATCAGTGAAAGTGAGCGAATCATGCACCGCCAGCGCGCTGACGATGGCGAGACGAATGCGCTCGTGAATCAGTCGGTCGAGCGCCATCGGCAAGGCAGGGTCCCCTGTCACGGCCGTCAAGGTAGGCCGTGCCTCGGAAAGACGATCACCAGCCGGTGACGTTTCGGCCCTGAACGCGTTGCCATGTCGTTTACCCACCGTAGTGCCTCGCGATGCGCATACCGAACCCGATCTGCAGCAGGCCGAAGCCCAGGGCCATCATGAGATTGCCATTGGCCATGGGGAGCAGCAGCGCGATGACGCCGAGGACGAGGAACCCCACGCCCATGAGCGGCACCGCCCGAATGGAGTGCGCGCCTGCGGTCGTGACGCCCACGCCGTAGAGCAGCAGCCAGAGCCCCGGCAATACACGCGACGCCAGTCGCAGGTCGAGTCCGGGGAGAAAGGGATTCACCAGCGCGAAGGTGAGCACCGCGCCGGCGAAGATGGCCGGCCAGAAGCCGAGCAGGAACTTCCGGGCGGGGAGGCTGAGCGTGAACGCGCCCTCGCCCGACACACGCCGGCGCATCTTCTGCCACATCGCCCAGCCGCCCCCAGCCGTGGCCAACGGCGCCGTGAGCATCCACACCGCCAGCCACCGCTCCACACTGGGCTGCATGGCCGCCACCGGGGTCGCGGCCAGCGCCGTAAGGCCCATCCCCACCAGTCCCCACCCCGGTACGTCGGTAAATGCCGCCGCCCCCTCCATGGTCCGCCGGATGAAGGACAGCTCCTGAAGGGCGCGGTCGTGCAGCGCGGGAGAGGGATGAACGGGGGGAGCCATTGCGGGAAGTATCGATGGGCAGCAACCATGCGTCAAGTACTTTATCCTACAAAGTCGAACACTCTGAGGTTCCGCGATGGACTCGTGTAATGGAGAACACGTCAGGCGTTCCTGGCGCAGCCAAACGCGCGCAGTGACGTTACCTGCTCGACCTGTCGCCACGCCGGGTCGGCCTCTGGGGCGCGGCAGCCGGTGTCGCCGCAGGCGCCCTGCCCTTCTTCATCGGCGATCCGGCTGGGAGCATCTCTGTCCCCGTGCTCGCAGCGGTCGTGATGACGACGACAGGCAGCCTGAGCACGCTTTCCGCCGTCGGCAGCCTGCTGCTGGCCCAGCGCGCTGAGCGACGCGCGCTGAAGCGACTCGAACAGCAATTGCTGGCCGCCAACTTCTGATGCTCGCCGTGGGGTGACCACCTGCTGGCCACCCCACTTGCGAGCGCCTCAGCGCATGCGATCGCGCCGCACCTGCACGCGCAGCCCCTTGATCTTGGTGTTCTTGAGCGCCGAAATCACCTCGTCGGCCATCGCTTCGGGCACTTCGACGGTGCTGAAGTTGTCGGCGATCTGAATCGACCCGATATGCGCCGAGTCGAGGCCGGCCTCGTTCGCGATGGCGCCCACGAGATCGCCCGGACGCATCTTGAGCTTGCGTCCGGCCCCGATCCAGAGGGTGGCCGCCGTCCACGGGGTGTCGCGCTTGGCCTTCTTTCCCTTGGCGCCGCCCTCCGGGCGACGCTCGCGCGCGTCACCGCGCGATGACGTGTCCCGTTCCCGACCGAACGGACGATCGCCACGCCCCTCGAAGCGCTCCCGCGGCTCGCGCGGCGTGACCGCCGGGATCTCCGCCTCTTCGCCACCGTCACGCGCCGCTACCAGCTTCACCGCGGCCGCGGCGAGATCCATGAGATCAAGCTCGCCCGCCAGCGCCTCCACGATGCCGCGATACGAATCGAGCCCGCCTTCGAGGACCGCCTCCCGCAGCGTGGCCTTCACCAGCTCCTGACGGTGGGCGCGCAGGTCCGCCACCGTGGGCACCTGCGCCACGTCGATCTTCTGGCTGGTCTGCCGTTCGATGTTGCGCAGCAGCCGGTGCTCACGCGGCTCGGCGAGCGTGATGGCCACCCCTTCGCGTCCGGCGCGACCGGTGCGTCCGATGCGATGCACATAGGTCTCGGCATCCGCCGGCACATCGAAGTTCACCACGTGACTCACATGCTTCACGTCCAACCCGCGCGCGGCCACGTCGGTGGCGATGAGCAGGTCCACCTTCTTCGCGCGGAACTTCTGCATGACCCGATCGCGCTGATCCTGCGAGAGCCCACCGTGCAGCGATTCGGCCCGCAACCCGCGCGCGGTGAGGGTTTCGCTCAGTTCGTCCACCTCGGTGCGCGTGCGGCAGAAGACGATGGCACTGGTGGGCTGTTCGATGTCGAGGACCCGCGCGAGCGCGGGCATCTTGTGCGCACGCGACACGATGTAGGCCATCTGCCGCACCCGCGCCGACTCCCCTTCGGCCACCACTTCCCGCTCCACGGTGACCTGCTGCGGGTTGCGCAGATACTTGCGCGTGAGTCCCGCAATGCGCGGCGGCAGGGTGGCGCTGAACAGCGCCGTCTGCTTCTCGGTCGGCGTGGCGTCGAGAATCGCCTCCAGTTCGTCGGCGAAGCCCATATCGAGCATTTCGTCGGCTTCATCGAGCACCACCGCCCGCAGCGTGCCCAGCTTGAGCGTATGGCGCTTGATGTGGTCGAGCGCGCGACCGGGGGTGGCGATGACCACGTCCACCCCGCGCTTGAGGGCGCGGATCTGCAATTCCATGCTGGCACCGCCATACACGGCCAGGGCGTGCAGCCCCAGCGGCTTACCGTAGCGATGCACCGCTTCGGCCACCTGCATGGCCAGTTCGCGTGTGGGGACCAGAATGAGGACCGACGGGCCGCCATCGGTGGCGCGGTGGCCGGCGCCGACGCGCGTGAGCAGCGGCAGCGCGAACGCCGCGGTCTTGCCGGTGCCGGTGGCCGCCTGCGCCAGCACGTCGCGCCCCTCCAGCAGGGGAGGAATGGACGCCCGCTGGACCGGCGTGGGTTCTTCGTAGCCGAGGGCGGAAAGCGCGTCGGCAATACGCGGGTCTACCCCGAGGGTTGCGAAGCCGTTGGTGGCGTCGCCCGCGTTGATGTTCGTCATGGGATTCTCCTGTAATCGTCAAAGGTAGCACATTGGGCCCTCGGGCGGAGAAATTCCGGCATGTCGCCCCCCGAACCGCTCCCGTTCGATGTCCGTCCCAGTCCCATTCAAGGGCTGGGCGCCTTCGCCATCAGGCCCATGCCGGCCGGGACGCGCATCATCGAGTACGCGGGGGAGCGGCTCACGCCCGCGCAGGCGGACGCGCGCTACCCCGACGTGGCCGGCGCGCGGCATCACACGTTTCTGTTCGCCATTGACGACGACGTGGTGGTGGACGCCTCGGTGAATGGCAACGAGGCACGTTTCCTCAACCACTCGTGTGCCCCCAACTGCGACGTCGTCGTGGACGAGAAGCGCCTCTGGATCGAGGCGCTGCACGATATCGAGGTGGGGGAAGAGCTCGTGTACGACTATGCCTTCGTGCTCGAGGAGCGTCACACCCCGGCCGCCAAGCGACGCTATCCCTGTGCGTGCGGCGCCATCACTTGCCGGGGCACCATACTCGCCCGCAAGCGCGGCTGAGCCAACGGCGCACAGCGCGCCTACAACTCCCTCCGCATCACCGCGTCGCGCTGGGGATCGGAGCCGAGCAGGAAGGTCTGCGTGCCGACGGTGACAAAGCCCCACCGGGCGTAGAAGCGCATGGCGCGCGCGTTACGCTCCCAGACACCGAGCCACAGCGCGTCGCCACCGCCTTCGCCACCGGCGAGCAGCACCGCCTGCATGAGCGCGGTGGCGACGCCGCGACCGTGCCAGGCGTGATCCACATAGAATCGTTCAAGCTCCGCCGGATGCGCGGCCGCCACGGCCTCGTGCGCTGTGCCCTGCATGAGGTACGCATACCCCACCAGCACGTCGTCCAGCTCGGCCAGCAGACAAATGCGCCGAGGCTCCGCCAGTTCGCGATGCTGCTTGGCGGGACTGAACGCCGATGCCAGGTACGCCGCCATGTCGGCGGGATCGTTGTCGGCCGCGAACGTGTGGGAGAAGGTGCGCCGCGCGAAGCGACTCAGCGCGTCCGCGTCGTCGATCCCGGCCCGGCGAAGGCGTGGCATCGCCGGATCCGTGTCCATCACGGCCGCACCAGCACCGAAATCGCGCGCACGGCGTTGTTGCCATAACCGAGCCGATTCCACACGATCGCCTCGGGCTGGATGGCCCCGGTGGCGTCGGTGGCGCGACTGCGCAGCATCACGTCGCCCGTGGGGAGCTCGGCCTCCAGGGAGAACGGGGTCCAGGCGTAGGGGGACGCCGGGGCCGCCACCGTGGCACGAGACCAGCGCTCGTTCACGGCCACCTCCACCAGCGTGATGGGCCCCGACCCCGACCAGGCCCAGCCGCGTACGGTGCAGTGGCGCGTCGTGATCTGCTGCGGCAGGGGCGAGACGATCATGCTTTTCACCAACGCGCGTGTCACGGGACGCACGTCGCCGTCCATCTCGTACACGTAGCGCTGCTGCTGGAAGTACCCGGTGTAGGGCGCGCTCAGCAGCTGCACCCCGGCGAGCCACTTCACACTCGCCATGCCGTACCAGTTGGGGACCACGAGTCGCACGGGCGCGCCGTGTTCGGCGGTGAGTGGGTCCCCGTTCATGTGCGTGGCCACCAGCGTGTCGGGGTGCATGGCCACCTCGAGGGGCAGCGCCCGCTCGAAGCGCACCACGCCGGCGGCGTCGTCGCGCGGTCCCGAATCGGCACCGCACGCCAGCACCTCCACCGCTGTGCTGGCCGGCATCGCCTGGGCGAGTACCGTCGCCAGGGACACCCCGCGCCACCGAGTGGTACTGACGGCCCCGTACTGCCACGGTTCGCCGGCAGGCACCGGGTCCATCCCCAGCCGCCAATTCCCGGCGCATTCCATGGTCATCAGCACCTCATGCTGCGGCATGGCGGCCAGCGCGTCGAGCGAGACCCGGGTGACCTGCGCCACGTCGCCCGAGACGAGAATGGACCAGTCGGCGTGCGCGGTGGGCGTCTCGAAGTTGCTGCGCACGTACACACTTGGCGCCGGGGTGATCGCCTGCTGCAGCAGGGGCAGGGGGGTTTCGGCGCACAGTGGGTGGGCCCGCACCACGTCGAGCACCGAGGCGCGATCAGGCACGTCGAGCACTACGCCGACCGCTTGGCCTTTCGCTGCTTCGACTTGCGCCCCACGGACACCGCCACCGCCGCCCACTCGCGCAGCGCGTCCGTATCCTCGATCACATCCACCGGCACCTCGTAGTACTGCATCACCTCGCCACCCTCGCCGAAGGGACGAAAGGCGCGCATACCGCGCGCCTCGAACTCGCCGCGGGTGTGCTCATCCACCTTGAAGTACAGCACATCGTTGCCAATGAGCGCAAAGAAGGTGGTCCCGGCGTAGAGGCCCACCCCGCCGAACATGTCACGGGCCCGCACGTCCGGCAGGGCGCGCTGCAGCCGTTCGAGGACGAAGGCGCGGTAGGTGGCGGTGACCGACATCCCTCAACCTCAGGCCGCAGCGGCCATCCGTCAATCCGGGCGCTTCGGACCCAGGCGTCCGACCGCGATCACGACCCCGGCAGGGGCCCGCCGCCTGGTGCCCCCGTGGCTCACACGCTCAGCGGTACTCGCTCCGTCGTGCCCGTCAGCGTGGTGTTCCCCACGTTCACGAAAAGCGTCCCATCGGTGACCGACAGGTCGAGCGACAGGCGGCGATCGAGCCGGTCGACGAGGGCATCGACCAGAGCGCGATCAAGCACATGGCAGACAATCTGCTCGACCTTGTGAATGCGCGTTCCCTGAAGCTGCCGGCGCCACACGGTGGGATCCTTGTGTGTGTAGACGGCCACGTGCGGCGCCGCCTTGCTGGCCTTGTGCAGCCGTGCCGCGTCGGGAAGCCCGATCTCGATCCAGTGGGTGATCGTACCCGTCAGGTCGCGTACGCTCACGGTGGGATCATCGGGATCGGACACCCCCTTGGAGAAGGCGATCCCTTCGCGATACTCGAGGCAGTACGCGAGGAGGCGCGCGACGAAATACTCCGGCGCCTCCGACGGATGCATGGCCATGCGGAACTCGAGCGACTCGTACACGCCGCGGTCCACGTGGGCGAGCTGCACCTGCAGCGCGTACATGGTGGAGGTCAGTGCCATCGTCGTAAGGAGGCCGTTGGGCGAAGGGGGAGAGGATTCGGAGACCGGATGATCGGAGTGGTCGGATGCCCGGACGTGGGATGAATGCCCGAAATCGGAGCCGGGAAACCGCGTTCGGAGGTCCGAGGCCGGACGCACCGCGCGCGCGCATCAACAGGCCGCACACACCTCCGACCGCCGATTTCCGAACGCCGTTTCCCGCCTCGGACCTCCGGCATTCACCCGACCTCCGGGCATCCGACCAATTCGACCGATCGGAACACTCCGTTCAGTCCGACCGTCCCCTCACCGGCAGTGCGTCAGCCAGCCGTGCCGGTCTTCGATCTGACCCTTGACGATGCCCAGATACTCCTGCTGCAGCCGCTTGGTGATGGGCCCCACCTTGCCGGCACCGATCGTGATCTTGTCGATGCTGCGCACGGGGGTGAGCTCGGCAGCCGTGCCGGTAAAGAACACCTCGTCGGCCATGTACAGCATTTCGCGGGGAATGTGCAGCTCACGCACCGGGATGCCCGCGTCCTGCGCCAGCTGCATGATGGTGGCGCGGGTAATGCCGCCCAGGATGCTGCCGTCGAGCGGCGTGGTGATGAGCGTGCCCTTGGACACGACGAACACATTCTGCCCCGACCCTTCGCTGACCACCCCACTCGGGGAGAGCGCGATGCCCTCGGCGTACCCGTTGGCGAGCGCCTCCATCTTGATGAGCTGCCCGCTGAGGTAGTTGCCGGCGATCTTGGCCATGGCCGGAATGGTGTTGGGCTGCACGCGATGCCAGCTCGAGATGCAGGCATCCACCCCGGCATCGAGCGCCTCGTCGCCCAGATAGGCTCCCCACGGCCAGCAGGGGAGGTAGGTCTCCACCGGCGCGCCAATGGGCACCATCCCGGCCGTGCCGTAGCCGCGCACGACCATGGGGCGCAGGTAACAGGCGTCGAGCCCGTTGCGCACCACGAGTTCGCGCGAGGCCTCCACCAGCTGCTCCATCGTGTACGGCACTTCCATGCGGTAGATCTTGCACGAATGAAAGAGCCGCTCGAGATGCTCGCGCAGCCGGAAGATCGCCGGACCGCGGGGCGTGCTGTAGGCACGAATGCCCTCGAAGGCGGACGATCCGAACTGCACGGAGTGACTGAGCACGTGAATCGTGGCGTCGGCCCACGGAATGAAATGGCCATCGCGCCAGATCCACTGCGTCTCGGTGATGCGGCTCATGTGTGGTGGTGCTGAGGGAGCGGAGGTGACGGAGCGGTGATCAGACGAGCGACTTGACGGCACCACCGTCCACCAGGACGGCCTGCCCCGTCATGAAACCGGACCGCGCAGAACAGAGGAAAGCTATCACCGACGCCAGCTCCTCGGGGCGCCCCACCCGCCCCAGCGGTGACTCGCTCGCCCAGCCGGCGAAGATCGCCTCCTGCGACTGCCCGGTGCGGCGCGAGGTAGCCAGCGCCAGATCGTCGAGGCGCTCCGTGGCCGTGAACCCCGGCAACACCGTATTCACCGTCACACCGTCCTTGCCCACGTCATCGGCCAGCGTGCGCAGGAAGCCGGTCACCGCCGCGCGCAGGGCATTGCTCAACACGAGGGACCCCTGCGGGCGCCGGACGGCCAACGACGTGATCGCGATGACGCGCCCCCACTTCTTCTGCTGCATGGCCGGCACGAAGGCGCGCGTGAGCTCCACCACGCTGCGCAGCAGCAGGTCGCTGGCTGCGCTCCAGGCCGACCAGTCGTGCGACAGCGGCGCACCCGTTGGTGGGCCACCTGTGTTGCAGACGAGAATGTCCACCCCCGTGGGATACGCGGCGCGCGTGCGCTGCACCACATGCTCGATGCCGGCCATGGTGGACAGGTCGGCCTCGAGCGCAATGACGGTCACCCCGAGGGCGCTCAACCGAGTGCGTGCCTCGCGAATGGCGGCGCCGTCACGGGAACAGATGACGAGGTCCACGCCCTCTCGCGCCAGCTCCTCGGCCGTGGCGTAGGCAATGCCACGACTGGCGCCGCACACGAGCGCCACCTTTCCCTGGATACCGAGATCCATCAGCCCTGCCCGCCGTTGCTCATGGGCACGCCCGTGCGCAGGTAACCGTCGCTCTTGTCGATCCAGTCCTGCCGCGGCGGGTTGAAGATGTCCACGTCGAGGGTGTCCTCGAGCGCCTCGGCGCGATGCCGCACCATGCTGGGAATCACCAGCACTTCACCCGCACGCACATCCGTGAACGTCGCACCCGGGTTGTCGGCGTGCTCACCGATCCAGAAGCGCAGGGCCCCGCTCAGAATGTAGGTGATCTGCTCGTTCACGTGATCGTGCGCGGGTACAATGGCGCCCTGCTTGAGATACACGTGGGCCAGCATCTGCCGGTCCGTGTAGATCAGGCGCCGGCCGATCAGCGGCGTGAGCTCCTCGACGGCCAGGTCGTCCCAGGAGAGCTTGCGAACGTCGGTCATGTGCAGGGATGAAGGCAGGGTGGGCAGGTGGGGCGCGCCGCCCGAGGGGCGGGGCGGACGAACAACAGCGGGGGATACCGAAGGGGGGCGAGGGGGCGCGGCCACCCGCAGGAGCGGCGCCGGCGGGCCAAAGCTGGCGGCGGCGGCGAGTGCCGCCTGTTTGCGTGCTGCCGCCTTCTTGTTCTCTTTGCGGAGGTCCCAGAACATCCAACCGCAGAAGAGCATCCCGGCGCCGAATGTCAGCAGCGTATCGTACGGCAGCATCAGGAAGCGGCCCCGACCCTCAGCGCTCGGCCACGTAGACCGCCTGCTGCGTGAATCGCGGCTGCTCGATTTCCTGAAGGAGCACCCGCGCCAGCGTGGCGCGCGACACCTGGCTGCCGGCGCCCATGGACAGGGTGCTGTCGACCTGCACCTTGTCGGTCGCCGACGTGTCGGTCAGCGTGCCTGGCTTCACGACCGTCCATCCGTCGAGTCGGCTGGCGCGTATCAGTCGCTCCTGTTCGTCCCGGTCTTCCATCATGCCGTCGTGCGCCGACCGACGGGCGAACAGGTTCTTGAGCTTCATGGTGAGCCCCATGTTGCCGGCGCTCTCCCCCACCATCGCCCCGGTCACCACCAGCAGGCGTGACTGCTCGAGTGTCTTCATGGTGCTCACCACCAGCTTCGTGGCGGCGGCAAGGTACGGCACGCGGGCGTCATGCTTGTGCCCCAGCAGCACCACCGCCACATCGGCGCCGCGCAACACTTCGCGCACGGCGGTGGGGTCGGCCAGCGATCCGACGATGACCGTGGCATTTTCCGGCACCTGTTCGGCCGGCTTCGCCCGGTAGTGCAGGCGCAGGGCATGCCCGGCCGCCGCCGCGACGCCAATGAACTGGTGCCCAAGCCGACTCGAGGCTCCGTACACCCCAATGATCATCGCGACGCCTCGGTGTGACAGGCAGGCGGTCGGGCGCAGGGCGCTCGGCGAGTCCCGGCGTTCTGTGCTAGTATGGAAAAAAGCGCCATCCCACAACATGCACCCGCAACCCGCCGGACCGCCATGACAGTGCAACCTGCCGCCGTCCCCACCGACATCGAGATCGCCCAGCAGGCGGTCATACGCCCGATTCGCGACGTGGCCGCCGATCTGGGGCTGGAGGAGGACGACATTGACCTGTACGGAAAGTACAAGGCCAAGCTGCCGCTCTCCCTGGCGGCCGCCCCGGCCAAGGGACGACTGGTGCTCGTCACTGCCATCAACCCCACGCCGGCGGGCGAGGGCAAGAGCACCGTGAGCGTGGGGCTCTCCCAGGCGTTCCGGCGCCTCGGGCACAACGCCATCCTCTGCATGCGCGAGCCGAGCCTCGGCCCGGTATTCGGCGTCAAGGGGGGCGCAGCGGGGGGCGGGTATTCGCAGGTGCTGCCCATGGACGACATCAATCTGCACTTCACCGGCGACTTCCACGCCATCGCCAGTGCCCATGCGCTGTTGTCGGCGATGATCGACAATCACCTCTACCACGGCAACGCGTTGGGGATCAACCCCAAGGGCATCACGTGGCCGCGCACGATCGACATGAACGACCGCGCCCTGCGCACCGCCATCATTGGCGTGGGCACCGGCAACGGGACCATGCGCGAGGAGCGGTGGGTGATCATTCCCGCCAGCGAAATCATGGCCATTGTGGCACTGGCCGCCGACGCGGACGACCTCGAGCAGCGGCTCGGCAACATCATCGTCGGCACCACGTTGGGCAAGGACAAGAAGCCGGTGTACGCGCGGGATCTCGGCGCCACCGGCGCCATGACGCTGCTGCTCAAGGATGCGCTGCGCCCCAATCTCGTGCAGACGCTCGAAGGGGGGCCCGCCATCCTGCACGCGGGCCCGTTCGGCAACATTGCGCACGGCTGCAACTCGCTCGTGGCCACACGGGCGGGGCTGGCGCTCGGCGACATCGTGGTCACCGAGGCAGGGTTCGGCAGCGATCTGGGCGCCGAGAAGTTCTTCGACATCAAGTGCCGGGCCGGGGGACTCACCCCCGAAGCCGCAGTGCTCGTGGCCACGGTGCGCTCACTCAAGATGCAGGGTGGTGTCCCCAAGCCCGAACTCGATCGCGAGAATGTGGGCGCCCTCGAGCGTGGGCTGCCCCATGTGGCGCACCATGTGCGCAATGTGCAGCAGTTCGGCGTGCCGGTGGTGGTGGCCATCAACCGGCGCACCAGCGACAGTGCGGCGGAGCTCGAGCTGGTGCGCACTTTCGTGGAGCAGCTCGGGGTGCCGGTGGCGCTTTGCAATGTGTGGGCCGAGGGCGGGGCGGGCGGCGAAGCGCTCGCGCGCGAAGTGCTCACGCTGCTGGAAAGCCGACGCGCGGCGTTCCGTCCGCTGTACGACACCAGCCGCCCCATTCGCGAGAAGATCCGCACGGTGGCCCAACAGGTCTACGGCGCCGACGGGGTGGACTTTTCCAGTGCCGCGGAAAAGAGCATCGACTGGCTCGAGGCCAATGGACTGGGCCACACGCCGGTGTGCATGGCGAAAACGCAGTACTCACTCACCGATGACGCCTCGCGCCTGAACGTGCCCACCGGGTTCCGCATCACGGTGAACGAAGTGTACGGCAGCGCCGGCGCCGGATTCGTGGTGGCCAAGTGCGGCGACATCATGACCATGCCCGGCCTGGCCAAGAAGCCCGCGGCCGAAGGCATGCGCCTGCGCCCCGACGGGACGATCGAGGGGCTCAGCTGAGCGACGCCGCCAACCTCAATCCAGCAGCTGCACGGCGCCACTGCCGCGGGTGAGATTGGCCACCGTCGTGGCGAGTGCCGCCACCGACGCGCGGGGCAGCTTCACCGTGAAGCCAGCCTGTTCGCGGAAGTCCTGCGACAGGACCTCCGCGTCGAGGGTGGGCAACAGCTGCTGGATGGCGCCGATGTGGGCGTAGCCCACGGCGAACCGTACGCGCACCGTGTCGACATGCACGACCGTAGGGAGCGACGCCAGCGCCTCCTGCACCGCCCCGCCGTAGGCCTTCACCAGCCCGCCGGTGCCCAGCTTCGTGCCACCGTAGTAGCGGGTGACCACCGCCGCGATGTCCCCGAGGCCGCTGTGCTGCAGCACCGTGAGCATCGGCCGACCGGCGGTGCCGTGCGGCTCGCCGTCGTCGCTGAGGCCGATGCGATCGGTGCTGCCGGGGGCGCCGATCAGATACGCCCAGCAGTTGTGCGTGGCGTCCGCGAACTCGGCCCCCATGGCCTTGATGAACGCCTGCGCCTCGTCGATGCGGGTGGTCGGCGCGACGGTGCAGATGAAGCGACTGCGGTCGATCACCTGCTCCACACGGTGGGGGCCGCGGGGCATGGGGTACCGCACGTCATCCATGCGGCGGCAGTGGCTTACTTGTAGGGGCTGTCGTTCCGGGCGCCACCGCCGCCGCCACCGCCACCGGGACGGCGCGGACCACGACGACGACGGGCGCCGCCCTTGGGCGCCTCGCCGGCCACGGGCGTCGAGCGATTGCCGGCGGCCGGCGCAGAACGCGGCCCCCGCTCGGTCTTCGCCGGCTTGGCCGTGCGCCGCGCCGCCTCGGCGTCCTGCGCTGCCGTTCGGCGCGCCGCCTTCTCCGCCGCGCGCGCGCGATCCTCCGCCTTCTTCTTGCGAATTTCGGCGATGCGCTCGGCGATGGGCACCTCGAGCTTCGCCTGCGGCTTGGCCGTGTAGTCGAAGTCCGGCACGGTGACCCGTGGCAGCTGCTTCTTGATGGCGCGCTCGATGAGCTTGAGTTCGCCCTCTTCTTCCGGGCTGACGAAGGTGAAGGCCTCACCGGTCGCTTCGGCGCGCGCGGTGCGCCCCACGCGGTGGATGTAGTCCTCCGCCGCCACCGGCACATCGAAGTTCACCACATGGCCCAGTGCCTCCACATCAATGCCGCGCGCGGCAATGTCGGTGGCAACGAGCACCTGATACGTGCCGTCCTTGAAGCCGGCGAGTGCCTGTGTGCGCTGGCTCTGCGAGCGGTTGCCGTGAATGCGCTCGGCCTTGATGCCGGCCGTGACGAGTTGGCTGGCCAACCGGTTCGCGCGGTGCTTGGTGCGGGTGAACACCAAGGCCTGCGGCATGTCGCCACGCTTGAGCAACGCCACCAGCAGGGCGCTCTTGAGGTCCTGCGACACCGGGTACACCGCCTGCGTGATCCCCTTGGCCGGGGCGGCCTGACGCTGAAGGTTGAGGGTGGCCGGCTTGTTGAGCATCTCCTGCGCGAGCGCCGCAATTGGCGGCGGCATGGTCGCGCTGAAGAACAATGTTTGCCGCTTGGTCGCCGGCAGGTGCCGCAGGATCTTCTTGATTTCGGGGAGGAAGCCCATGTCGAGCATGCGATCGGCCTCGTCGAGCACGAGGAACTCGAGGGCGTCCAGCTTGGCGTACGACTGCCGGAAGTGATCGAGCAAGCGGCCTGGCGTGGCCACCATGACATCCACGCCACTGCGGAAGGCGTGCTCCTGCGGCCCCATGCCCACCCCGCCGAACACGGCGGCCCCGGTGAGCGGAGTATGTGTGGCCACATCGTTGAAGCTCTGCACGATCTGGGCGGCCAGTTCACGCGTGGGCGTGAGCACCAGGGCGCGTGTCTTGCCACGCGGCCGCGTCATGAGATGATGCAGGATGGGAAGCAGGAAGGCGTACGTCTTGCCGCTGCCGGTCATGGCGCAGGCCAGCAGGTCGCGCCCCTCGAGTGCCGGCGGGATACTCTCGCCCTGAATGGGCGTGGGCCGGGCGAAGCCGAGGTCCTTGAGGCCTTGCAGAAGACTCGGGTGCAGCTGAAGCGAAGTAAACGTGTGTGAAGCAGTCACGAAGTCTGGTCTGGATAGTTTGTGTTCGTCAAAGCTCGCCGATTGCTCTAGCCGACGCCATGCCCGCGGCCGGATATTGGCGCATGACCCGTTTCACTGTCCGTGCGTCGCGGTCTCACCGGTGGCGCGTAATCGCGTGCAGCATACTCGCTTGCGGCGTGTTGACCGCCGTGCCGCCGGCGGTGCCGGCGCAATCGCCACCGCCCGCCGCTCCCGCGGTGCGGCCCAATGTGGTCCTCATCATCACCGATGATCTGGGCTTCGCCGACATCGGGCCGTACGGCGCCACCGACGTGCGCACGCCGCATCTCGACCGTCTGGCGCGCGAGGGGACGCGCTTCACGCAGTTCTACGCCAACGGCGTGCTGTGCACCCCCACGCGCGCCGGCCTCATTACCGGACGCTATCAGCAGCGCTACGGCCTCGAGGTGCCACTTGGCGGGCCGGCCTCCGGTGAACGTGGTGGCCTGGTGCCGACGGGCACCTCGCTGCCGCAGCTGCTGCGGGCCAACGGGTACACCACCGCCCTCGTGGGCAAGTGGCACCTGGGCTACGCGCCAACGATGTCCCCGGGGGCGCATGGCTTCGACTGGTTCTGGGGGCTCAAGAGCGGATATCACGACTACTACCAGCACACGGACGGTGCCGGACTCCCCGACCTGTACGAAAACGACACCCCCATTCGGGCGGAGGGGTACAGCACCGATCTCATTGCGCAGCAGGCCGTGGCCTTCGTTGAGCGGGAACGTCACCGCCCCTTCTTCATCGACGTCGCCTTCAACGCGCCGCACTGGCCCTTCCAGCCACCCGATCATCCCAGCGTGGCCCGCGCCAATGGCCGACTCCTGAGCCCCAGCGATTCGGCGGCGGGGACGCGTGCCGATTATGTGGCGATGGTGGAGCGTCTGGACCGCGGGGTGGGAACGATTCTGCGCGCGCTCGACCGGCTGGCGCTGCGCGAACGCACCATCGTGATCTTCACCAACGACAACGGCGGCGAGTGGCTCTCGAACAACGGCCCCTTCTTCAACCGCAAGTACACCGTGTGGGAAGGCGGCATTCGAGTGCCCACGATTGTGCGGTGGCCGGGGCGGGTCCCCGCCAATGCGCGCACGGCGCAGGTGGGCATCACCATGGATCTGACCGCGTCGGTGCTCGCGGCAACCGCGACCCCCGTGCCCGATTCCGCTCGCCTCGAGGGCATCGATCTCTTCCCGGTGCTGCGCGGCGCACGGCCCATTGTGCCCCGCACGCTCTTCTGGCGGTCGACCTTCGAAGGCCGGACGCAACGCGCCGTGCGCGACGGCCGCTGGAAGTATGTGCGCGATGCCAATCATGATTTCGTGTTCGACCTGAGTACCGACACCGGGGAGCGCCGCGATCTCACGCGCACGCACCCAGAAATCGCCCGCCGGCTTCGGCAGCGCCTGCTCGCCTGGGAGCAGGAGGTCGATACCGAAGCCCATTCCCGCCGGGTCACGCACGGCGACCCGAAGGAGCCTTGATGCACTGGCCGCTCTCCCC
Organism: Gemmatimonas sp.; assembly: GCF_027531815.1. Taxonomy (NCBI): domain Bacteria; kingdom Pseudomonadati; phylum Gemmatimonadota; class Gemmatimonadia; order Gemmatimonadales; family Gemmatimonadaceae; genus Gemmatimonas; species Gemmatimonas sp. The sequence goes on from NZ_JAPZSK010000014.1 coordinate 103,422, forward strand.
CCGCACGCCGGTGGCGCTGCTGGTCGCCCTGTTGGTGGCGACTGCTGCACCCGCCACGGCGCAAACGCCGCCCTCGGTGCGCGCCATCGAGGCCGCCCCGTTTCCGTCCGCCATGGTGGCCTCGCCACGGGGTGACCTCGTGGCCTGGGTACACAACACCGAAGGGGTACGCAGCATCTTCGTGGCCGCGGCGCCCGCGTACGCCGCCCGGCGCGTCGTGCATTTCGGGGCCGATGACGGACAGGAAGTAGCCCAGCTCGCCTTCTCCGCCGATGGACGGACGCTCTGGTTCGTTCGCGGCAGCGGTCCCAACCGTGCGGGAGAGAACCCCAACCCCACCAGCGATCCGACCGGCGCCGAGCAGGCGATCTGGCGGGTGCGACTCGACGCGAACGGGGCCGGAGCCGAACGCGTCACCGAGGGGAGCACCCCAACGCCCGCGCCATCGGGAGAGGGGCTGCTGTTCGCGCGCCGCGGCCAGGTCATGACATTGACCACCACGGGAAGCACGGGGGAAGCCGCACCACTCTTCCGCATGCGTGGGAGCGCGAGTGAATTCCGCTGGTCTCCCAACGGCGACATGGTGGCTGTGGTGTCGAGCCGCGGGACGCACGCCTATGTGGGCGTGTACGACCTGCGGGCGAAGAGCCTGCGGTGGATGTCGCCCAGCACCGACACCGACGGTTCGCCGGTGTGGTCGCCCGACGGCACGCGGCTGGCTTTCCTGCGACAGCCCTACGAACGACGCCGCATGATCTTCCTGGCGGTGCGCACGGCCCAGCCGTGGAGCATTCAGGTGGCCAATGTCGCCACCGGCGTGGCCTCGCCGGTGTTTCGTGCGTCCCCCGGCACCGGCTCCGCCTTCTGGCCCATGCAGGCGGAAACGCAGCTGCTCTGGAGCGCCGACGACCGCCTCGTGTTTCCGTGGGAGCGCGACGGGTTCCTGCACCTGTACAGTGTGCCGGCAGCAGGTGGCGCCTATACCCAGCTCGATCGCGGCCCGCACGAGGTGGAATTCGTCACGCTCGACCGCACGCGCACCCAGCTGCTCTTCAACTCCAACCAGGGTGATCGTGATCGCCGGCACCTGTGGCGTGTGAGTCCTGCCGGCGGCAATGCGCCCACGCCCCTCACCGGCGGGGCCAGCATCGAGTGGATGCCCACGCCACTGGCCGACGGCAGTGTGGCCTTCCTGCGGAGCGATGCACGGCTGCCGGCGCATGCGTCCATCATCACGGCCACGGGCACCACGTTCGCCGCCGCCCGGTATCTCGCCCCCGAAACCATGCCGGCTGACTTCCCCAGCCGGGAGCTCGTGGTGCCGAGCGCCGTGGACATCACGGCGGCCGACGGCATCACGAGTCATGCGCAGCTGTTCCTGCCACCGGCCGGTCGGTTCAGTGGCAGGCGGCCGGCCATCATCTTCCTGCATGGCGGCTCGCGCCGGCAGATGCTGCTGGGATGGAACTACGGGGCGTACTACCACCACGCGTACGCCTTCAACCAGGCACTCGCCCTGCGCGGATGGGTGGTGCTCTCGCTCAACTTCCGCAGCGGCATCGGCTACGGACGCGACTTCCGCGAAGCGCTCGACTACGGCGCCGGCGGCGCCAGTGAGTACCGCGATGTGGTGGCCGCCGCGCGGTGGCTGCGTGCGCGCGCCGACGTGGACACCGGCAAGGTCGCGCTGTGGGGAGGCAGTTACGGCGGCTATCTCACCGCCCAGGGGCTGTCACGCAACCCCGAACTCTTTGCGGCCGGCGTGGACGTGCACGGCGTGCACGATTGGAACGTGGGGATCCAGACGTTCCTCACCGACTACAACGCGCTCGAGGAGCCGGCCGCCTCCCGCCTGGCGTTCCTGTCGTCACCGCTCTCGCAGGTGCGCCAGTGGAAGGACCCGGTCCTGCTCATTCACGGGGACGACGATCGCAACGTGCGCTTCATCGAGACGCTCACGCTCATACAGCGGCTGCGCGCGCAGAATGTGCCCGTGGAACAGCTGGTGCTGCCCGACGAGATTCACGGCTTCCTGCGGCACGAGTCATGGATGCGCGTGTTCGAATCGGCCCTCGACTTCCTCGACCGGCGGGTGCTGCGGCAGAAGTGAGCGGTGAGATGCGAGCGGTGCGTGGGCGAGTCGACCATGGAGCTGGAGCATTGAGCCCGGATCGCCGTCAGCCCGTGGCGGCGATCTCTTCGCCCGGATTGATGAACTGGTCCTGCTCGAGCTGGTACTGCCGGTTGTACAGATCGCGATAGCGTCCGCCCAGCGCGAGCAGTGCGGCGTGGGTGCCACGCTCCACGATGCGCCCCTTCTCCAGCACGAGAATCTGGTCGGCACTGGTGATCGTGCTGAGGCGGTGCGCAATCACGAAGGTCGTGCGTCCGGCGCGGAGACGGCGCAGCCCCTCTTGAATGAGGTGCTCACTCTCCGAATCAAGACTCGAGGTGGCTTCGTCGAGGATGAGCACCCGCGGGTCGGCCAGGATGGCGCGGGCGATCGCCACGCGCTGCCGCTGTCCGCCCGACAGTTTCACGCCGCGCTCGCCCACGATCGTGTCGTACTGCTGCGGGAAGCCCATGATGAAATCGTGGGCATTGGCGATCTTGGCCACGGCCATGATCTCCTCGTCGGTGGCGCCCGGCTTGGTGAAACCGATGTTGTCGCGCACGGTGCCGTCAAAGAGGAAGTTGTCCTGCATGACCACGCCCAGATGGCGGCGATAGTCGCGCAGCTTGAGCTCGCTGACCGGCGTACCATCCACACGGATGCGCCCCTGCTGCGGCTGCGCAAAGGCCATGATGAGCGAGATCATGGTGCTCTTGCCACTGCCACTCGAGCCCACCAGCGCCGTCGTGGTGCCCGCCGGTGCATCGAAACTCACATGCTGCAGCACGGGCACGTCCGGCTCGTACTCGAAGGTGACGTCCTCGAACTGCACGTGCCCCACCACGGCGGGGACCGCCTGCTTGGCCGCGTCCTCCTGGTCCTCGGTGGCCATGTCACGCAGTTCGCGAATGCGATCGAGGCCCGCGAAGGCTTCGGTGATCTGCGTGCCGATGCTGGCAATCGAAATGAGCGGTGCCGTGACCATGCCGATGAACACCACGAACGTGATGAGGCTGCCCAGCGTCATGCGGCCGCGAATGACATCCCCACCGCCCACGTACATCACGATCACGCCGATCACGCCCACCACCCCGAGTCCCAGCGTACCGGTGAGCGACGTGCCGGTGATCGTCTTCGCGATATTCTGGAAGAGACGCTGCACCCCCTGGCCAAACACCTGCTTTTCCCGTTCCTCGGCGGTGTACACCTTGATGAGACGGATGCCGCCCAGCGTTTCCGTGAGCCGGCCGGTCACTTCGGCCTGAATGACACTGCGCTCACGAAAGATGGGACGGAGGCGCTTGAAGGCGATGCTCATGCCGGCGCCGAAGAGGGCCAACGGGAGCACCGTGGCGAGGGTGAGCTTCCAGTTGAGATAGAGGAGCACGCCCATGGCCCCGATGGCGCTGAGGATGCCGCCGGTGAGCTGGATGAGCCCCGTGCCGATGAGATTGCGGATCCCCTCGGGGTCGCTCATGACCCGGCTCACCAGAACGCCACTCTTGGTGCTGTCGAAGTAGCGTACCGGCAGGCGAATGAGGTGCCCCTGCACCTCCTCGCGCAGCTGGGCGATGGCCTGCTGCGCCGCCACGCTCACCACCTGCGACAGGGCGTAGCCGGTCACGGACTGCACAAGGGTCGCGGCGAGGCCGGCGAGCGCGACATAGCCGAGCAGCCGCAGGTCGCCCTGCGGCAGCGCCTCGTCGAGCACCCGCTTCGTGCTGTAGGGGAGCACGAAGCTCGAGGCGCGACTGATGAGCATGAGCACGAGGCCGATGCCCACCGAGCGGCGATGCTGTATGATGAGCGCACGGGCTTCGCCCCAGGCTCGGCGGCTGTCGTACTTCGGCTTCTTGGGTGCGGCAGGGGGAGGAACCATCGTCGGAATTTAGTCGCGATGTCCCGCCCTCGTCGTGCGACAGAAAGATCATTATCACGTCAGTAACACGCCAGCATAAGCGTGTCATTCATTCATCCTGAACCAGGTTCGGGGCTGCCGTTTCGCGGGCGAGGCGCGGGCGAGGCGCGGGCGAGGTGCGGGCGAACGGTTCCGCCCCCCGATACGTTCACGCCGGTAGGAGCACGTCGCGAGGCGCGCGTCTGGTTTGGTCCCCCGCGGCGACCTCCGGTAGTTTACGGAGTGACCCGCTCCCCATCGGAACTGCATGTTCATACCAAATAAAGAAACGCTGGCCAAGGTCGAGGTGCTCGCCGACCTCGAGAAGGACGTGGACGAGTTGATGACGGCGCACGAAGCCAAGCGCGTGCTGTGGTTCCCGTCCGAACTGCTCGCCCCCGAGCCGGACACGGACCCCGATCTGCACGTGCGGCAGCTGCGCGAGCGGGCCCGTGGCATCAGCATGCCCGCCCGGGTGGCCCTGGCGCTGAATACCCTCACCGAAGAGGGGTTGCCGCATTTCCATCGCCTGCTCGCCACCTACCTGGGGGGCGACACCTTCTGGGCCAAGTGGAACAACCTCTGGACTGCCGAGGAAGACCGGCACGGGGCGGTGCTGCATGACTACGCGCACGACAGCCGCATCCTCGACAATCCCGTGCTCGAGCGCATGCAGTTCGAGTACCTGAAGGCGGGCTTCGAGCCGGAATGGGACAAGGACCCGTACCGGGTGTTCGTCTATACGTCGCTGCAGGAGCGCGCCACGCAGGTGAGCCACGCCAACACCGGCAAGCTCGCCGGTGAGTACGAGCCGCTCATCGGCGAAGTCCTGGCCAACGTGGCCAAGGAAGAAGCGCGGCACTACGTGTTCTACCGCGAGATCTTCAAGCGCGTGCTCGAGCGCGACGCCAGCAACGCCATGGTGTCGGCGTCGCTGATCATGCCCAGCATCGAGATGCCGGGGGTGAGCATGCCGCACTTCCGCGAGATGGCCGACGTGATCCGCCGCGCGGGCATCTACGGGCCGCGCGACTACATCCGGATCGTCGAGGATCTCATCAAGTTCTGGGCGCTCGACAAGGTCGAGGGGCTCAACGAAGCGGGGAAAAAGGCGCAGGAAAAGATCATGGCCATCACGGCGCGCCTCGAACGCGTGGCCGACATGATGGAGACGCGCAGCAAGGCCAAGACCTTCGCCTTCAACGTCGCCTTCGCGCGCGAATTCGCGATGGACTGACACGCACGGCGCGAGCACCGGCCGCAAGGCGGGGGACGGTTGGCGCCGCACCGGCGCGAACGCCGTCCCCCGCGTTCGTCTTCAGCCGGAGTTCCTGAGCCCCGCCGCAATGCCGTTGATGGTGATGTGGATGCCGCGTCGGACGAACTCGTCCACCGCCGCCCCCGCCTCGGCGGTTTCCCGATGCCGCTGCAGCAGCGCGATCTGCAGGTGATTGAGCGGGTCCATGTAGGGAAAGCGGTTCGCGATCGAGCGGGCCAGCAGGGGGTTGTCCACGAGCAGCCGGTCGGTGCCCGTGATCAGGCGCAGGGCGTCCCGGGTGCGCTGCCACTCCGCCTCGATGGCGCTGAAGATGCCGCGCCGCAACGCCTCGTCACGCACCAGCTCGGAATAACGCGACGCCACGCGCAGGTCACTCTTGGCCAGCACCATGTCCACGTTGCTGAGCAGCGTGCGGAAGAACGGCCAGCTGCGCGCCATGCGCTGCAGCACCGCCAGGCCGTCGGGCTCCTCCGCCAGCCATTCGGTGACCGCCGTGCCCACGCCGTACCACCCCGGCAGCATGCACCGGCACTGCGCCCACGAAAACACCCACGGAATGGCGCGCAGGTCCTCGATGCGATCGCCCGGCTTCCGGCTCGCCGGCCGACTACCAATGTTGAGGGTCGCGATCTCGGCCAGCGGGGTACTCTCGCGGAAGTACTGCGTGAAGCCCGGCGTGTCGTACACGAGAGCGCGATAGGCGCGATAGGCCTTGGCCGACAGCTGCTCCATGACCGGATGAAAGGTGGCCGCGCGGTCGGCCTGGTTCTCGTGGTCGGTGAGCGTGGCCTCGATCGTGGCCGCCACGAGCAACTCGAGGTTGCGACGCCCCACGTCGGGGGCGGCATACTTGCTCGCGATCACCTCCCCCTGCTCGGTAAGGCGAATCTGCCCGGTCACGGCACCTGAGGGCTGCGCGAGAATGGCCTCGTAGCTGGGGCCACCGCCGCGCCCGACGCTGCCGCCGCGCCCATGGAAGAAGCGCAGGCGGACCCCCGCGTCGGTCGCCACGCGCATGAGATCGAGTTCGGCGCGGTACAGCTCCCAGCCGCTCGTGAGAAAACCGCCGTCCTTGTTGCTGTCGCTGTAGCCCAGCATCACTTCCTGCCGGTCGGCGCGCGAGCGCAGGAGCGCGCGGTAGGCCGGGAGCGCGAAGGCGGCCGCCATCGTGGCGCCGGCACGCTGCAGATCGCTGATCGTCTCGAACAGCGGAATGATGTGCAAGCCCAGCGTGGGCGCCTCTCCGCTCGTGACCAAACCCGCCTCCTTGAGCAGGAGCGCCACTTCCAGCAGATCCGAGACCCCATCGCACTTCGAGATGATGTAATGGGGTAACGCCGCCGCGCCGTAGCGCGCCCGCCACTCGCGGAGCGCAAACACGATGGCCAGCTCGCCGCGGGCCTCGTCCGCGTAGGTGAGATGCGGAGAGTAGAGCGGGCGAGCACTCACCAGTTCGCCCGCCAGCAGCGCCACGCGCTCCGCCTCGGAGAGCGCGGCATAGCTGGCACACACACCGGCCCGCGCCAATAGCTCCGCCACCACCCGCTCGTGCACATCGGCGTTCTGTCGCACGTCGAGCGGTGCCAGATGGAAGCCGAATACATCGACGGCCGTCAGCAGGTGGCGCAGGCGTCCGCTCGCCAGCAATGGCAGGCCCGTGTGCACCAGGGCGTCGTGCACCACCTGCAGGTCGGCGCGCAGGGCGTCGGGTGCCTCGTATGGCGCCGCATCCCCCAGCGCAGCGCGCGTGGGCGGGGGCAGCTCCAGCCGCTGCATGGTGGCCACCAGTCGTGCGTACACGCCGCTCAAGGCACGCCGGTACGGCTCATCCAGTCGCTGCACCGACCGATCGGGCGAGGCGGCGGCAAGAGCAGCGAGCGACGGCGTGGGCGGATGCAGGGCACTGGAGATACTCAGGACCCCGCCCAACGCGTGCACCTCCTGCAAATAGAAGTCGAACGCCGCAGCCGCCTGCAGCCGCAGGGTGTCGCGCAGGATGTCGGCCGTGACGAAGGGATTGCCATCGCGGTCGCCGCCGATCCAGCTGCCCACCTGCAGGAAGGTGCCACAGTCGCCCGCGTCGTGCGGGAACCGCTCCGCGAGGAGCGCCGCGGCGTGCGCGTACAGTCGCGGGACTTCGGTGAAGAAGGTGGCACGAAAGTAGGCGATACCGTTCTTCACCTCGTCGAGCACACGCAACCGCTCCCCGCGCACCAGACGTGTGTGCCAGAGGGTGAGCACCTGACGCTGCAAGGCCCGATCGTGCTCCGCCTGCTCTTCGGGGGTGAGCGCCAGCCGATCACGCGCCGTCAGCAGATCCGCAATGTGCTGCATGGCCACCTGCGTACTCTGCCGCTGCACTTCGGTGGGGTGGGCGGTGAGCACCGGCATCACCAGACCGTGCGCGAAGAACTCACGCAGCCGGGCGAGCGCCACCGCGTCGTTGCCCAGGGCCTGGCGTACGGCATCGATCGCATACGCAAGCGAGCCCTGGCGGGGTGGCGATCCCTCGCGTTCGTGGGCACGGCGCCGGCGGGCGCGATGCGTATCTTCGGCGATGTTGGCCAGCTGCAGGAAATAGGCGAATGCCCGCACCACGCTGAGCGTGACCCGCGGCGGCAACCCGTCCAGCAGGGCGTGCAGCACCGCCCGGTCCTCGGCGCGGCCGTCACGCGCAAAGCGCACGGCCGCCTGCCGCGTCTGCTCCACCAGTCTGAAGGTGTCGTCTCCCTCCTGCTCGCGGATCGCGTCACCCAGCAGTCGGCCCAGCTCGCGAATGTCGTCGCGGAGCGGGCGATCCTTATCGTCGCGGTCGTCCGTCATGCGCCCAAGCTGCGCTCGGGGCTTCGCGCCCGCAACGCGCGCCGCCGACGTTCAGCGCGACGTGGTCGCCATGCTCAACGCCGCGGGGGCGCCACGTCGAGCCCGCGCGCCACTACGTCGGGGAAGTCGCCGAAGATGCCGTCCACCCCGAGCCGCACCATTTCGCGCACCTCCGCGACCGGGTCACCACCGTACCGGGCGGCCAGGAAGACCGGCTCCGACCGCAGCGTCCACACGTGCACCTTAAGGCCGGCATCGTGTGCGTCGCGAATCACACGGGAGGGGACCGCCGCCGAGTCCGGTGCCACCACCAGTCGCTGGTTCACGCCCACCGCGTCGGCGAACGTGGCAATGTCCCGCAGGCGGGCCGGCGTGAGCGCCCGCTCACTCACGAGATATACCAGCCGCACACGCGTCTGGCCGCGCAGCGCCCGCAGGTTGCCGTCCTCGAAGCTCTGGATGTACACCGGGGCATCGCGCCGGTCGAGCCCGCGCGCCCGCAACGAGGCCAGCAGCGCCGGCTCGAGCGGCAGCCCGATGGCGCGATGGTAGCTGGGGTGCTTGGTCTCGGGGTAGACCCCCACAACCCGCCCGTGAGCGCGCCCCAGCGAATCGGCCAGCGCCAGTACCTCGTCGAAGGTGGGAATGGGGAACTGCCCATCGTAGGCGTGCGACCGGAAGGACAGCCGTTCTCTGGCCCGCAGCGTACGCAGTTCGGCGAGCGTGAAGTCTTCGGTGAACCACCCGGTCACGCTGTCGCCGTCCACCACCTTGCGGGTGCGCCGCTCGGGAAACTTCGAGGCGACATCGGTGGTGCCACCGATTTCGTTCTCATGACGCGCCACCAGCACCCCGTCCTTGGTGCTGACGAGATCGGGTTCGATGAAATCTGCGCCCATCTCCACGGCCAGCGTGTACGCGGCCACCGTGTGTTCGGGACGGTGCCCGCTGGCGCCCCGGTGCGCGACGATGATGGGGCGATCCGTCGGCACGGGCTGAAGCGCGGGACGCATGCATGCCGTGGCGGCAAGCAGGACGGCGAAGCACAGGGTGCGGCGTGGCGGTATCACAGGCGGGAGACGAGAGGGACGCGGGACGATGAACCAACGGACGACCACCACCTCACGGTACCTCCTCGTGCGACGGGCTGCAGGAGCGTGCGCGAATTGGTGGCCACTCTTTACCGGCTCGTCACGCATCCCCCTGCCTCGACGGATCGTTTGCCCGCCATTGACGCCGCCGCAGGCGCCTCGCAGGATAGTCCCATGGTCTCCATCGCCCCCGAGTCGTTGCTTGCCGCCATCCGCACCAAGGACCAGCTGGCCGTCGTGCGCCTGCTGGACGAGGACGCCAGCCGGGCCGGCATGCGGGCCAGCGGCGGCGAGTCGCTGGTGCTGCATGCGGCGTATGTGGGTGCGTTCGACCTCGTGCCGCTGCTGCTGCGCGGGCGTGCGCTCGACGCGTGCGAGGCGGCGGCCATTGGGGATGTGGAGGCGCTACGGGCCGCCATCGAGAACGACGATGATGCCCGGGTGCGCCGCAGCAGCGACGGGTGGACGCCGCTGCACCTCGCGGCATTCTTCGGTCGCGACGACGCCGTGGCGCTGCTCATCGACCACGGCGCGCCGCTCGACGCGCACGCCACGAACGCGACGCGCAATACGCCGCTCCATGCGGCGCTGGCCGGCGCCACGAGGCCCGGCATCGTGCGCCGGCTCATCCTGGCCGGCGCCGATGTCGAGGCGCGTGGCGCCGGCAACAGCACCCCGCTCCACCTGGCGGCGTCGCGGGGCGATGAGGCCCTCTGCGATCTCCTGCTGGCCCGTGGCGCCGACCCACTGGCCATCATGGAAGACGGTACGACCCCCGGTGCTCTGGCCACGGCGCGTGGCTTCGGCGCCCTGGGCGACCGCCTCGCCATGATCGCCGAGTGAGCCGCCCACCGCACGCGGCCGGCTAGGCCGCGTGCGGATCGGTCGTGGCAAACCGCGGGATCGACGCCGAGGCTGACGCCTCCGCATCGTCGAGCGCCGGCGCGAGCAGCTTGTACATGACGGGCGTCACCAGTCGGGCGATGAGCGTGCTGCTCACCAGCCCGCCAATGATGACCCAGGCCAGCGGCGAGTACAGGCCACTGCCCTGAAACGCCAACGGGAGCAGCCCACCGATGGCCGTGAAGGTGGTCAGTACGATGGGCAGGAAGCGCACTTCACCGGCGCGCTGGATCGCCTCGTCCAGCGCCACGCCTTCGCGCCGCAGCTGGTCGGTGAAGTCCACGAGCAGGATACTTGTCTTGATCTCGATGCCCACCAGCGCCACGAAGCCGATCATGGCCGTGAAGCTCAGGGTGTACCCGCTGAACAGCAGGGCCACGATGCCACCGACGACGCCGAGTGGAATCACGCTCGCCACCACCAGCGTCGTACGGAAGTCGCGGAACTCCAACACGAGGATGGCGAGGATGGCGAACACCGCCACCACGACCGCCCCGCCGATCCCGCCAAAGCTCTCCTCCCGGCTTTCGATCTCGCCGGCCGGTACGAGCGTGTAGCCGGTGGGCAGCGGAATCGCCTGGAGCCGCTCGATGATCTCGCGGGTCACCGCATCGGTGTTGTAGCCCGACTGGACGTAGCTCGTCACGGTGACCGCGCGCTGCCGGTCACGCCGGTCGATGGACGTGGGTGAGGAGGCGAAGCGCACCTGCGCGATCTGCGCGAGCGGCACCATGGCCCCGGTCACACTGCTCACGGAAATGCGCTCGAGCGCCTCGGGCGCTGGACGCCCCTCATGCGCCATGCGCACCACGATCGGATACTCGTCGCCATTGTCGGCGCGCATCTTCCCCGCCTCGAGACCGGCGATGCCGAGGCGCAGTGTGCGCTCCACTTCGGCACTCGGGACCCCCAGCAACCCCGCCTTCTGCTTGTCCACGACGAGGCGCAGATCCGACCGGCGCAGGCGCACGGGGTTGTTCACGTACTGGGTACCGGCCGTCTCCTTGAACACCGTCTCGTACTGTGCGGCGATGCGCGCCAGCGTGTCGAGGTCCGTGCCTTCCACCCGCATCGCGATGGGCGCATCGATGGGCGGACCATTCACGAATTCCTTGAGTTCGATGCGCGCGCCGGGATACAGCGCCAGCAGGGTGCGCAGCGAGTCGAGCGTGCGTGGCGTCCGCTCCTCGTGATAGGCCTTGAGCAGCACCAGCAGCTGGCCGCGGTTGGGCGCCTCGGCGCGCTGAAAGACGTTGTAGTACACCTCCGGATTGTCCTTGCCCACGTTGGCGAAGACACCGCGCGTATTGGCGTCCTGCATCACCACCTGTTCGGCGTACCGCACCGCGGCATCGGTCTCCGTGAGCGACGTGCCTTCCGGCATGGTGACGTCCACGTGGTACTGCGGCGTACCCGCCTTGGGGAAGAGCGAGAAGCCCACCAGCGGCACGAGCCCCATGGCCGCGACCACCAGCGCGAACGACGCCACCAGCGTGGCCCGCGGCCACGCCATCGCGCGGCGCAGCAGCGGGGCGTAGCTCCGCTTGATCCCACCGTCGAGCCACTGCAGGACCGCGTTGCCATCGGCGTGCTCGTGCCGCGGCATGAGGCGGCTGGCGAGCCACGGAATGATGGTGAGCGACACCACGAGCGACGCAAGCACGGCATAGACCACCGCCAGTGGCAGCGACCGGATGTAGCGCCCCGACAGCCCGGGGAGGAACAGGAGCGGCACGAAGGCGAAGATGAGGGTGCCGGTGGCCCCGAGGACCGCGACGCCGATCTGCTTCGTTGCCTCGATCGCCGCCTGCGTGCGCGAATACCCCTCGCGCAGGAACCGCGCGATGTTCTCGACGACCACGATGGAATCGTCCACAAGCAGACCGAGGGCGATCACGAAGCCTACGATCGACAGCTGGTTGATGGAATAGCCAGTCGCGTAGAGCAGCATCACCCCGATGGCGAGTGACGTGGGAATGGAGATCATCACGATGAGGCTGGCGCGAGTCCCCAGCGGCAGGAGCGTGAGCAGCACCAGGCCGATCGCGAGGGCGAAGTCCCAGCCGAGCCGCGACAGGCGGGCATTGACGTTCTCGGATTGATCGAAGCCGCGGGCGAGCGACATGCCGGGCGGGAGCGTGGGTTCGAAGGCGTCGAGTACCTCCCACGCGCGGTCGCGCACCTCGGCGATGTTGCGCCCTTTCTGTACCGCGGCCGTCACGAACAGCGCCCGTTGGCCATTGTAGCGGCCCATGTGCACGGCGTCCCCGTCGTTCCACTGCACGGTGGCTACATCCTGCACCCGCACCACGGCACCATCACTGCCGCCCACAACGGTGCGCCCGACCTCATCGGTGGTGCGATAACGGCCGAGCGTGGACACGTTGTAGCGCCGGGTTCCCACATCCACCGAGCCACCGGGGATCTGTGTATTGTCGCTCCCCAGCGCCTGCAGCACCTGCGCGGGCGTGAGTCGCAGCTGCGCCAGCCGGCCGAGGTCGAGGGTCACCTGCATCTCGCGTGGGGGTGCCGCCCAGCGCGCCGCCTGCTTGACCCCCGGTACGCGCTCGAGCGCATCCTCGAGACGCTTGGCCACGTCGTCCATGCGCGCATACGGCACCGACGGGGCCACGAGCGCGAGCTGCAGCACGGCAAGATCGCTGTTTTCGTTGCGCTGCACCTCGAGTCGCTGCAACGCCGCCGGCAGCGCGGGGCGCAGCGCATTGACCTCGCGGATGACCTGATCGTACTTGCGGTCCGCATCGACTTCGGATTCGAACTCCACGCGAATCACCGTCAGGCCATCAGAGCTGGTACTCTGGAGGTTCTTGAGATCCTCCAGCGTGCGGAGCTGCCGTTCGAGTGGCTCGGTAACCAGCTGCTCCATGTCTTCCGGGCTTGCGCCAGGATAGACGGCCACCGCCGTGAAGATGGGAATGGGGAAATCGGGATCCTCGGCGCGGGCAATGTTCATCCAGCTCACGGCGCCCAGGGCGGCGAACATGAGGAAGATGAGCACCGTGAACTGCCACCGCCGAACGGAGAACTCGGTGAGGGCGCTGAGCAGGTTCACGGAGTGCGCCTCCCGGTGGCTGCGGCAAGCAAGGCGGCGCGGGCCGTCGTCGAGGCCGTCACGCTGTCGAGGAACGGCGTGGTGATGATGCGCACCGGTGCCCCGGCGGTGACATACGTGGCGCCGCGGGTGATGACGCGTGCTTCGGGGGCGAGACCGTTGATGTGGACCTGATCACCGGAGAGCGCACCCACCGCGACTCGCTGCGGCGCGGCAACGGGCGCACCGGCACTGTCGACGCGAATGGTGTACACGGTGGCGGAGTCGCGATCGGCCTCAAGCAAGGCATCCACGGGGATGCGCATGGCCACCGGCTTCCCCTTCACGGCAATGCGGAGCTGGCCCACGAGGCCGCTCGGCAGGGCATCGGTGCCGGTGAGTGACACCTCCACCGCGTAGGTGCCGGTGCGGGGGTCGGCGGAGCGTCCCACCAAGATCACCTTGCCCTCGAAGCGGGCCTTCGGCATGGCATCGAAGTGCACGGTGGCGGCGTCGCCGACGCGGATGCGCAGCGCATCGCGGTCGGGCACACCGGCCCGGAGCACGCGACCGCGGCGCGTGCCGCCCATGGTCAGCACCGTGGTTCCGGGGCCGACGGTGCTGCCGGGAGCGACCTGACGTCGCAACACGATACCGGCCTCGGGTGCGGTGATGACGGCGTAATCCCGGTTCACGCGGGCCGCCGCCAGATCGGCGCGCGCGGCGTCGAGTGCCGAGGTGGCATCCTGCAGCTGGGCCAGCGTGGCGACGCTGTCGGCCGCCAGACGCTGCACCCGTGCCTGATCGCGCTGGGCCTTGTCGGTGGCCACCTCCGCCTTGGCCACGGCGGCGTCGATCTCACGCAAGTCGAGGGCGGCGAGGATCTGGCCACGCTGCACAGTGGCGCCTTCGTCCACGAGCACGCGGGTAATGACCCCACCGATCTTGAAGGCCAGCGGAATCTCGTCGCGCGATTCGAAGGTGCCGGTGGCGGTCACGACCGCCATGGAGTCTCCCGGGTCGAGCGTGGCAACGGTCACCGGCACGGGGGCGGCGCGCAGCGTCGGGGCGTCAGCGGCCGCCGTGTCGGTGCTGGTGCCACAAGCGGCGAGCAGGGGGGCGACGAGCAGGAGCGGGGTCCGGGGGAAGCGGGCGGGCGACGCCATGGCGGGGGTCCGGGGGGTCGGGGTTGAAGGGCGCATGGTCGGTATTGGTTCAGTTGGGAAGCGCACGCAGGGCGGCGGCGCGTTCGAGTTCCACCACCCGGGAGGCGTAGGCGAAGCGGCTGATGACGCGATTGAGCGCGGCGGCGGTGGCACTGGAGCGCGCGCCGAAGAACTCCACCTGCGTGGCCAGCCCTTCCGCGAAGCGACGCTGCACAAGGGCGAAGGCGCGTTCCGCCGAGGCGGCACGGTCATCGGCCGAAGCCAGCATGGCGCGGGCGGCGTGTACCGCGTCCACGGCATTGCGCACTTGCACGCTCACCGCGCGGACCGCTTCGCGCTGCCGGTATTGCGCCTCCACGCGCGTGGCCTGGGCCTGCTCCCGCCGTGCCGCGTCCTGGGTGCCGTTGAAGAGGTTCCACGAGAGCACGAGCGAGGCGATGCCCACGTCGTTATCGCGGTCGAACCGGTAGCGGTTGCCCTGCACGCCATAACTGGCGGCGAGGCCGACATTCGGCAGAAACGCCGCCGCCGCGGCGCGTTCCTGCGCACGGGCGATGGTGATGCCACTCGCACTTTGCGCAAGTTCCTCGCGGCGTTGGAGCGCCGCCGCCACGAGCACGTCCCCATCGGTGAGGCGGGCGGCGAGCATGGTGCTGTCGTCAACGAGGGCGATGGGCGCCTCGTCGGGCGCATTGCGCAGCAGGTTGAAACCACGTCGGGCGGCGTCACGCTGCCGCCGGGTGTCTTCCAGCTGCTGCTGCAGTTCGCTGCGCTCGGCGCGGGCGCGCAGGAGCACGTCGGGCGTGGCCTGTCCGTTGGCGATCAGGCGCTCGCTCACCCGCAGGTTCTCGTCGAGCACCGGCACGGTGGCCTCGAGCGTTTCGACGGCGCGGACGGCGGTCGCGTACCCCAGCCACGCCTGCTGCACATCGGCGGCGAGTTGCCGCATGGCGGCGCGCCGCGCACTCCCCACCAGATCCCGCTGGGCCCGCGCCGCGGCGCGGGCGGCGAAGAGCGCGTCGTTGAAGACCGGCAATTGCAGCTCGAGCCTGGTCTCCTGCCGAAACGGCAACGTCGCGGCGACATCGGTGGGGAAACGCTGCTGACCCAGCAGCTGATTGAGGGCGCCGTAGGCCGGATTGATGAAGTCGCCGATGTTCACGACGCCGCTGAACTCCGAGTAGCGGGCGTTCACCCCCAGCGACGGCAGCAGGCGGCCGTTGGCTTCGCGCATCCCGGCGTCGGCGCGGCGGAGCGCTTCCCGCTGCTGCGCCAGCGAAAGGTTCTCGCGGAGCGCCTCATTGACGTAGCCGTCGAGCAGTTCACGCGCGGTGCCCGGCTGCTGGGCGGCCACCGGCGTGGCGGCGAGCGCGGCCAACAGGGCGGCGGCGAGCAGCGCCACGACGGTTGCGGTAACCCACGGACGACAAGGCGTCGGTTTGGTGTTGAACATCGCTATTTGGACTAACAGTGTTAAGTAAACGGGCCGAAAGAAGGGCGCCTGAGCGCCCGGTGAGCAGCGAGCGCGGGGCGGTCAGCGCGGGTGGCGAATGGCGCCTCGAATGAGCGTATCGCACATGGTGCGCACGGTGAGCCGCGGGTCGTTGAGCACGATGTGCGGCACCTGACAGTGCGTGTACCAGAGCGCGATCACACCGTGGATGCCGCCCCAGAACATCTGGGCGAGCTCGACGGGGTCGGTGAGCTCCGGCCGGTACAGGCCTTTGGCGATGCCTTCCTGAACCGTCGCGTACAGGAACTGGTAGGCGTCTTCGTCGGGCGTCTTGAAGCCGTTGCCGTGGGCATCGATGCGCTCATGATCTAATGGTGTCATAAACATGAATCGATACTGGCTGGGATTTGCCATGGCGAAATCCGTATAGGCCAAGCCCATGGCCCGGAGCCGGTCTACCGGATTCTCGATGCGCCCGATGCTGAACATCGCCTGGCCGAGCGCCGAAAAGTCGGCCATGCACAGCTCGACGATGAGCGCGTCCTTGTCGCGGAAATGATGGTAGATGGCCGTGGGGGTGTAGCCGATCTTCGCCGCGATGGCCCGCATGGTGGTGGCTTCGACCCCCTCAGTAACGAACAGCTCGCGCGCCGCGTCCAGGATGGCCTGGCGCGTTTCGGCCTTCTGCCGTTCCCGGCGGGCCAGCGATGCGGTGCGGATGACGGAGGTGGTCACAACGGAAGGGTACGTCGTTCACCTAACGCTGTCAAGTCAATTGGATGGACGGCGGACTGCCGAGTGGCGGATGCACGGAACTCGCCGTTCAGCCCTTTTCCATCCGGACGTTTCGCCGCCCCAGCCAGTACGCCACGCCCAGCCAGAGGAAACTCATGGGCGCCGCCATCAGGGAGATCGTCCCCGCCGCCAGTCCAGCCGCCGACAGCCCCGCATACGACCACGCCCCGATCTGATCGCCGCCGCGGTACACGAACGTATCGATGAAGTTCTTGGCCTTGTAGCGGTCTTCCGGCGGCACCACGGTAAACAGCACCTCCCGCGCCGGTCGGCCGAAGGCGTACTCCCCGGCCCGCCGCAGCACCTGGAAGAGCACGAACACCGTGAGCGTGCCCCACGTCCCCAGGGCGGTGAAGCCCACCAGGCTGAGTACGGGCATGATCGCCAGCGTCGCCCCCACCCCCACCCACTTGATCACGCGCCCCGTAACGAACAGCTGCGCCAGGATGGTGAGGCTCTGCACCACCGTATCGATGGTGGCGAGAAAGGCCGTGCGGGCCTCGCGATCGGCGTAGCGCGCGCCCACGATCTCCGCCTGCTGGAAGTACAGCACCGTGGAGCCGATGGTGAACAGCAGCATGTACGCGCAGATGCCCAACAGATACGGGCTCGTGAGGACGTGCGTGATCCCTGCCAACGACGAGCCACCCACCGACTTGTCGGCCGCATCGCGGGCACGCGTGTCGTCGCGGAAGCTGGGCGGGAAGCGCTTCGCCGCCTGCACGGCACACTCGAGCAGCACCACACTCATGACCATGAGCACCGGCGTACCGACCACCTGTGCCAGACGCGAGGTGAGAAACGCACCGGCGAGTGCGCCCAGAGTACCGCCCACGCTGATGAAGCCGAACAGCCGCTTCCCCTGATCGGGGCGGAAACTGTCGGCCATGAACCCCCAGAACACCGAGGGGATGAACAGCGAGTAGATGCTGGTGAGGATCCAGAACGCCGGGCCCAGGTAGGGCTCCCACGCCGGCGGGCCGTACTTGATGATGGCCGCGAACCCCAACAGCAGCGCAATGAAGATGCGATAGACGACGGGGATGAAGCGCCGCACCGGCAGCCGCGCCACGATGGCCGAATACACGGGATTCATGGCCAGCGTGGTGAGCAGCGTGCCGGTGAACAGCCACGGCAGCTTGTCGGTCCCCGCCGCCACGCCGGCCGCATCGCGCACTGCCCGCAGAATGAAATAGCTGGCGAGCGCGAAGAAGAAGTACGTGGCGGCGAGCAGGGTGGACCGCTCTTCGCCCGGCTCGACCGTGCCGAGCCGAGAGAGAAGGCGCTTCACTCAGCGACCAGCTCTGGCGCGCCACTCCGCCAGCACCTGCTGCTCCTTCTCCGGGGCAAGGCCGGCCTTGAGCTGCGCCTGTCGTTCGGGGGACTGCTGGTGGAAGTAGGTCAGTGTGTCGCGCGCCGTGACCGCGAGCGGGCGGAAGGTGAGCCCCGCCTTCACCGCCTTGCTGATGTCCATGCGGGCCCAGCCAGCGCTGTTGCCGCGCGGCGGCATCCACACGGGCAGGTCGGCGTAGGGGCGCAGCTTGCGCTCGAGCAGGAAGTCGGCGTCCACCCAGGTGAAGCGGGTATCGCTGGTCGTGACCGCCTTGCAGCCGTACAGCATCTCGCTCATGGTGAGGCCGTACTGCGGGCCCACCACGTTGTAGGTCCCGGTGGCATCGGCTTCGCACAGCCGGATGATGAACTCGGTGAGGTCGCGCTGATCAATGAAGGCCACCGGATCATCGGGAGTGCCGGGCGCCAGCATCTCACCACCCTGCTCCACGCGAATGGGCCAGTACGAGAAGCGATCCGTGAGATCGCCCGGGCCCACGATGAGCCCCGGGCGCACGATGAGCGCCTTGCGCTCGCCGAAGGTGGCCTTCGCGTCCATCTCGCCGCGCACCTTCCGCTCGCCGTAGCTGGCATCCTTCTCGGTGGCATCGGGGGCGGCCGGCGGGTTGAGCTGGTCGACATCGGCTTCACTGATGCCGATCTTCGCCCGGTTCTTGTACGTGCTGAGGGTGCTCACGAACACGTACTTGCCCACGTTCGGCGCCAGAACGGCGCCGGCCTCACGCACCCAGCGCGGCACCTGCACCGGGTTGTCGATCACCACGTCCCAGGTGCGACCTTCCAGCGCCTTGTAGCCACCCGGCGCATTGCGATCGCCGATGAGCTTCTCGACGGTTGGGAACAGCCCCGGATTGGTACGGCCGCGATTGAACAGGGTGACCGTGTGGCCGCGCGCGAGCGCGTACTCCACCTGATGCGGCCCGATGAATCCGGTGCCGCCGAGAATGAGAATGCGCAGCGGCTTGATTGGCGTGTTGTGGGTAGCCATGGTCAGTTTCCCGTCTTCGCGTGCCACGCGGCCAGTACCGCCTTTTCCTTCTCGGGTGCGATGCCGGCCCGCGCCTTCTCCTGCTCCACCGCCGGACGGGTCTTGTACCAGTCGAGCGTGCTCCGGGCCGTATCCGCGAGCGGGCGGAAGGTGAGTCCCGCGGCGTAGGCCTTCTGGCAATTCACCTGCATGAAGCCGAGGGTGGGGCCCATGGCGGGTTGCCACACCGGCATCTCGCTCCAGGCGCGCACCTTCTGCTCGGCGAGGAACTCCGCCGGCACCCACGTGAATCGGGCGTCGCTCGTGGTGACGCTCTTGATACCGAGCAGCATCTCGGCGATGGTCGTCGGCCCCTTGGGGCCCGTGGCATTGAACGTACCCAGCGTGTGGTTCTCACCGGTCCGCACGATCCACTCGCTCAGGTCGTGCACGTCCACATACTGTACGGGATCGTTCGGCGTGCCGGGCGCGAGAATTTCCCCACCCTTGTCGATACGCACCGGCCAGTAGCTGAAGCGGTCGCTCAAGTCTCCGGGGCCCACGATGAGCCCCGGGCGCACGATCGTCAGCTTGTTCTCGCCAAACTGCGCCTTCGCTTCGAGTTCGCAGCGCACCTTGTTGGGACCGTAGGCAGCGCCGTCGTTGCTGGCCCAGATGGCTTCCGCGCCAGGTGTGTGCAGTGGGCCGTTCTCGTCCATCCCCGGCTTCGAATAGTCGCTGAACACCGAGATCGTCGACACGAACACGTACTGCCCCACCCGCCCCTTGAGCGCCACGCCCGCATCGCGCACCCACGCTGGATTGCGCGTGGGGTTGTCGATCACGACGTCCCAGGTACCCTGCTTGAGACCATCATGACCGCCGGCCACGTTGCGATCGCCGATGATGCGCGGGACCGTGGGGAAGAGCCCCGCGTTGGTCTTGCCGCGATTGAACAGCGTGAGCTTGTGCTGGCGCGCGAGCGCGTACTCCACCTGCTGCGGCCCAATGAAGCCGGTGCCACCCAGAATGAGAATGCGCAGCGGCTTGGGCTGTGCGTCGCCTGTTTCGGGGCGATACGCGAGTGGGCGCACCCCGTCGGCGGTGAAGGCCTCGGCCACGGCGGGGAGGCCGAGCCCCACCGCGCCACCGAGCACGGCGGACGTCTTGAGAAACTGCCGACGGTCGAGCGTCATGGGACTCCCTTCAGGGCGTGATCTTCCGGTCGAGCTGCTGGATGGTCTTCGTGGACGCCGGGCGCTCCTTGCGGAGGCGCGCGGATACTGCTTCAGCCCGGGCGAGGGCGCGCAACACATTCTCCCCGGCGAGGCCGCGGAGTTCCGCTTCGGTCCAGCCGCGCTTCACGAGCTCGGCCAGCAGGTACGGATACTTCGACACGTCCTCGAGCCCCTGCACCGTTTCGGTGATGCCATCGTAGTCGCCACCCATGCCCACGTGCGCGGCACCGGCGACCTGCTTGATGTGATCGAGATGGTCGGCGACATCGCTGATGGTGGCGATGGGCGTGGGGTTGCGTTCGCGCCAGGCGGCGGCCGCCTTGAACTGCGCGTCGTTGTCCCCCGGATACCGCTTCGCGATGGAGTCGCGCACAGCCGTGAGCGCCGCCCCGTGATTGGCCACCGTCTGCGATACGAAACCGGGCACGAAGGTCACCATCACCACGCCGCCATTTTTCGGCAGGCGCGCCAGAATGCTGTCGGGCACGTTGCGCGGCACGTTGGTAATGGCGCGTGCACTCGAGTGGGAGAAGATCACTGGCGCTTCGGTGGTGGTAAGCGCATCGCTCATCACGCCGGGCGACACGTGCGAGAGGTCCACGAGCATCCCCAGCCGGTTCATCTCGCGCACCACTTCGCGCCCGAAGTTGGTGAGGCCACCGTGCCGCTGGCGGTCGTTGGCCGCGTCAGCCCAGTCGAGGGTGACGTTGTGCGTGAGCGTCATGTAGCGCACGCCCAGATCGTAGTACGCGCGCAGCGCTCCGAGTGAATTCTCGAT
Organism: Gemmatimonas sp.; assembly: GCF_027531815.1. NCBI lineage: Bacteria > Pseudomonadati > Gemmatimonadota > Gemmatimonadia > Gemmatimonadales > Gemmatimonadaceae > Gemmatimonas > Gemmatimonas sp. Next base: position 124,330 of record NZ_JAPZSK010000014.1, read on the forward strand.
GGCGTGCCCCCCTTCCATGCCCAACAGCGACCCGATCTTCCCCTGGGCGTACGCCTTGCGCACCTCGGTGGCCGTGAGCGCGGGCGTGAACACATCGGGATAGCGGGCAATGACGCGACGGGCGATGTCGATCTGTTCGAGCTGCACGCGCGCGTAGCCGCTGTCGCGGATGTCGCCGGGGATGTACACCGACCAGAACTGCCCGCCCACCTGCCCCTGCCGCAGCCGGGCAATGTCGGTCATGCCTCTCGTCGTGCGGCGCAGGTTGTACGCCTCCACGTCGAGCGGCTTCTCCTTCTCCTCGCGCATGGCCCACGGCAGGTCATTGTGCCCATCCACGAGCGGCGAGAGGCGCAGCAGCCGGCGCACGTACGCCAGACGCACCTCGAGCGAGGCATTGCGGAGGTCCTGCGTGGCCTTGCTGGTGGCGGCGGGCTTGCGGGCGGGGGCCTGTGCCGCGAGCGGGGCGGTGGCGATCGCGGCCGAGAGCGCCAGGGTGACGGCGGTGAGCAGCGCAGTCGTGAGTTTGGGGTTTGTGTCATGGGTTACGGGTTTGCGCCCACGACCCATGCACGCGAACTCACACCCCGAAACGGATCGGTCCAAAGCCGGCTCGTTCGTGATCTCCGTCAGCATCCCAGTCGCTCCAGATAATGCGGGAGCATCTTGCGCCACCACGGCCAGTCGTGGTTCACGTCGTGCCCCCACAGGTCGAAGATGTGGCCGATTCCCTTGCGGTCGAGCAGATCATGGAAGTCGCGGGAGTAATCGGGACGCTCATAGGCGCCCTGACCACTCACGATGGCGATACGCGAATGGTGCCGCAGCTGATCGAGCGCCCACCCTTCCACATTCGCCACGAACCACATGGGATTGTTGAAGTAGCAGTTGTCGTCGGAGTAGCCGTGGAAGTAGCTGGGCGACAGGTCGAAGAACCCGCTCATGCCAATGGTGCCGCCAAACAGGTCAGGACGACGGAAGAACGCATTGGCGGCGTGGAAGCAGCCGAAGCTGGCCCCGGTGGTGAGGGCGCGGGCGCCACTGTCGCCGCAGATGTGGCGAATGAACGGCGCCACTTCCTCTTCCACGTAGTGTGAATAGAGTGCCTGACGCCGTGCGCGTTCCGGCACGGGCAAGCCACGATCCATCCACGCGAGGCGGTTGATGCTATCGATCGAGAAGACGCGGATCCGCCCCTGCTGCAGCAGCGGCTCGACGGCCTTGATGAGCCAGAACCGCTCGTTCTCGAGAAAGTCGGCGGCGGCGGTTGGGAAGAGCAACACCGGCTGACCGCGCCAGCCGTAGCTCACAATGGGCATCTCGAGACCGAGTGCCGGACTGCGCCACCGGTCGATGCGCCGGGGCAGATGCGGATCCACGAACTGAGGAGACATCCCGGTAAGCTCACCCCCGGGTGCTCCCCCGGCCAGTACTGGCGCGCGCCGGTCTTCGGGGGCTCCGCCGGCGTCAGTTGCCGATCAGAGGGCCTTGGTGAAGCAGAACTTGCGACCGATCGACAGCTCGGAGCGCGAGATCGACCGATACCGGGCGATCTTCTCCGGGTAGATCTCGATGCTGGTGAGCGTGTAGCCCATGCGGAGGAACAGCGCTTCGGCGAGGGAGATGGCGAAGATCTCCCGGTGCCCCCGCTCGCGGGCCAGATGCTCGGCGGCCGTGATCAGGCATTGCCCCAACCCCTGCCCCTGCTGGTCCGGCGCCACGGCCAGCGACACGATTTCGGCCAGCGACGGCGCATATTCGTCGAGCGCCACCTGTCCGCGGATGCGCCCGTCGGCGCCGCGAACGACCTGGTAGTCCTGCAGATGCGCCGTGACGAACGTCTCGCTGCGCATCAGCGTGAGGCCGTCGGGCGCGTACAGGTTGTTGAGGGCCACGATGGCCGGAATGTCCGCTTCGTCGGCGTGATGCACCACGACGTCGCCCACCCGGAACTCGGGAAGCGGCCGAGCCGGCACCGCCGGCTCCCGCTCCACCACCCCTGCGTCCGGCGACATGCCCCCGGTCACCGCGACGCGTAGACGCGCGTCTTGCCGGCCTTGTCGAACAGCAGCACGTCGTAGCGATCCTTGCGGCCGCCCTGCTCCATGCCGGGGGACCCCACCGGCATCCCCGGCACGGCCAGCCCACGGCCAGCCGGCTTCTCGGCCACCAGCTTCGTGATCAGGTCGGCCGGCACATGCCCCTCAATGGTATAGGGGCCGATGCGGGCGGTATGGCAGGACCCCAGCGCCTCGGGGACCCCCAGCGACGCCTTCACGGTGGCCATATCGGCGGTGTCGCGGACGGTCACGGTGAACCCGGCCTTCCGCACGTGCGCCACCCACTCCTCGCAGCAGCCGCAGTTGGGATCCTTGTAGACGACCATCGTGCGTTCCGGTGGCTGCGCCATGGCGAGCGCGGGGCGGGCGATGATCAGGCCGCCAACGGTAAAGGCGGCAGCGCGAAAGAAGTCGCGGCGGGAGTGCGGCACCACCGCTCCGGACGGCGAGAGAGGAGAGAGCATACCGCACAGTATAGCGTCCGGCCCAAGCCCGGCTCCTCTCTGCGCCTCGTCGCGTGCTGCGCCTCCCCGACCCGCCCGAACCGTAAGTCGCGCAAGCACTTGTACTGGGCGGTCCAAGTCCGACCTCCCTATCGGGTTTTCCCCGACGCATTCCCATCACCCTCCTGACGGAGTGGCGCCTGGCGAAGGCCTAGACTCTCCATCGCACTGCTCAAATCCCACACTCCCAGAGGGAATTCGATGACCCCCGCAACCAGCGTGGCCGCCGCAGGCGCCGCCCCACGCGTCTCCGGCGTCGCGCTCGACCGCTTCTCGTATGACGACGCGATCGTCCGGAAATTCCTGTTTGCCACGCTCATTTGGGGCGTGGTCGGCATGGTGGCCGGCCTGCTGATCGCGCTGCAGCTGGCCAACCCGATCTTCAACCTCGGCCTCGAATGGACGTCCTTCGGGCGCCTGCGGCCGCTGCACACGAACGCGGTGATCTTCGCGTTTGCGGGGAACGCCTTCTTCACGGGGTGCTACTACAGCACCCAGCGTCTGCTCAAGGCCCGCATGTTCTCCGATGGCCTGAGCAATTTTCACTTCTGGGGGTGGCAGGCGATCATCGTCTCCGCCGCCCTCACGCTCCCCTTCGGCTTCACGCAGGCCAAGGAGTACGCGGAGCTCGAGTGGCCCATCGACATCGCGATTGCGGTGGTGTGGGTGGCCTTCGCGGTGAACTTCTTCGGTACGTTGGTCAAGCGCCGTGAGCGCCACATCTACGTGGCCCTCTGGTTCTACATCGCGTCCATCGTCACGGTCGCCATTCTGCACATCTTCAACAACCTGTCCGTCCCGGCCGGGTTCCTGAAGAGCTACAGCATTTATGCCGGCGTGCAGGACGCCTTCATGCAGTGGTGGTACGGCCACAACGCCGTCGCGTTCTTCCTCACGACGCCGTTCCTCGGGCTCATGTACTACTTCATGCCCAAGGCCGCCGAGGGGCCGGTGTTCAGCTACAAGCTGTCCATCCTGCACTTCTGGTCGCTGGTGTTCATGTACATCTGGGCCGGCCCGCACCACCTGCACTACACGGCGCTCCCCGAGTGGGCGAGCACGGTGGGCATGCTCTTCTCGGTCATGCTCTGGGCGCCCAGCTGGGGCGGCATGATCAACGGCCTGCTCACCCTGCGCGGTGCGTGGCACAAGGTGGCGCAGGATCCCATCCTCAAGTTCTTCGTCGTGGGCGTGACCGCCTACGGCATGTCCACCTTCGAAGGGCCGATGCTCTCCATCAAGAGCGTCAATGCCCTCGCGCACTACACCGACTGGATCATCGCGCACGTGCACACGGGCGCGCTGGGCTGGAACGGCTTCATGACCTTCGGCATCGTGTACTGGCTGCTGCCGCGCGTCTTCCAGGCGCCGGTGTTCAGCAAGAAGGCCATGGAGCTGCACTTCTGGATCGCATCGGTCGGCATCGTGCTGTACGTGGTGGCGATCTACAGCGCCGGCGTCACGCAGGGGCTCATGTGGCGCGCGTTCGACGAAACGGGACGCCTGGCGTACCCCGACTTCGTCGAGACGGTGCTCAAGCTGATGCCCATGTACTGGATGCGCGTGGCGGGCGGCACGCTGTACATCGTCGGCATGGTGCTCTTCGGCTGGAACATCTTCAAGACGTGGGCGAACCGGCCGGCCACGTACGAGGTGCCGGTCATCGAGGCGGCGCCATTGGCCAAGAAGTACGTGGAGGAGCACCCGGTCGTGCCGGCGAACGGCCTCTGGGCGCGCTTCAATCAGGTGCAGTGGCACCGCGCGTGGGAACGGGCACCGATGCTCTTCACGGTGCTCACCACGTTGGCCGTCATCGTGGCCTCCCTGTTCGAGATCCTCCCCACGTTCCTCATCAAGTCGAACGTGCCCACGATTGCGAGCGTCAAGCCGTACACGCCGCTCGAACTCGCCGGCCGCGATCTCTACATCGCCGAAGGGTGCTTCAACTGCCACTCCCAGATGGTGCGGCCGTTCCGCTACGAAACCGAGCGCTTCGGCGACTACAGCAAGCCGGGGGAGTCGGTCTATGAGCACCCGTTCCTCTGGGGCTCGCGCCGCATCGGTCCCGACCTTGCGCGTCAGGGCGGCAAGTACCCCGACCTGTGGCATGTGCGGCACTTCGAGAACCCGCGGGCCGTCACGGCCAAGTCGATCATGCCGGCGTACGCCCACTTCCTCCGCAAGCCGCTCGACTTCGACGGCATCCAGAGCCGCGTGGACGCGATGGCCATGGTGGGTGTGCCCTACGGCGATGCCGTGAACAAGGCCCCCGGCATGGCGCGCGAGCAGGCGAAGCAGATCGCCGCCGCCATCAGGGAGCAGGGCGGACCCGATGGGCTCGAGGACAAGCAGATCGTGGCCATGGTGGCCTACATGCAGCGGCTCGGCCGTGACATCAAAGTGACCGCCACGGCAAGTGCCGCGCCCGCCCAGGCGCCCGCACGCGTGAATGGAGGGACCAACTGATGAAGCTCTCCGACATCATGTCGCACGCGCAGCTCTCCTTCTACACCGAAGTTGCCCTGGTCCTTTTCCTCGGCGTGTTCATCGCCGTCACCATCCGCACCTTCATGCCGTCGCGCCACCGGGAGATGGAGGTCGCCTCCCGGTTGCCGCTCGAAGACGATGTGGTGCTCACTCCCCGCACCGCGGAGCGCTGACCCATGGCCGGACCCACGAACGACGACATCCAGGACAAGCTCCTGGACCACACCTACGACGGCATTCAGGAGTACGACAATCCGATGCCGCGGTGGTGGCTGCTGACCTTCGCCGCGACCATCGTCTTCTCCGTCATTTACCTGTTCAACATCGGGCCGGTGGGGAGCGGCAAGGGGCGCATTGCCGACTACGAGGCCGACATGGCCGCGTATGCCAAGGCGCACCCGGCGCCCACGGGTGGCGACATGAGCAGCGACCAGCTGCTGGCGCTCGTGAAGGACGAGGAAGCCATGGAGGAGGGGAAGGAGACGTACACCGCCTACTGCGCCTCCTGTCATGCGCCCGATGGCGGTGGCCTCATTGGCCCCAATCTCGCGGATGCGTACTGGCTGCACGGTGGCACTATGGCCGACATCTACAAGACCGTCACCATCGGCGTGCTGGAGAAGGGCATGCCGCCCTGGGGGAAGACGCTCAAGCCCGAGCAGCTCTCCGCGGTGGTGGCGTACGTGAGCACCCTGCAGGGAACGACACCGGCCAACCCGAAGGCGCCGCAGGGAAACGCGGTCACACCGTGAGCCAGCCGTGAGCACCACCGCCGTACCACCGGGGCTGGGGAGGCGCGTCCTCCCCACCCTCAACGAGGATGGGACGCGTCGCTGGATCCGCCCCAAGCCGTCGCACGGCGCGTGGTGGCGCCGCCGTCAGGTCGTCGCGTACCTCCTCATGGCGATCTTCTTCGCCGCGCCCCATCTGCGCCTTTTCGGCAAGCCGGTCTTCCTCATGGACCTGCCGCGCCGCGAGTTCACGCTCATGGGCTACACATTCCTGCCCACCGACACGCTGCTGTTCATGTTCGCTCTGGGCAGCCTCGTCATTGGCATCTTCCTGGTGACGGCGTTGTGGGGGCGCGCGTGGTGCGGCTGGGCCTGCCCGCAAACCGTCTACCTCGAGTATCTCTTCCGCCCCATCGGCCGCTGGTTCGATGGCGGCTACACGCAGTCGCGTGCCCTCGACAAGCAGGGAGCCTGGTTCACGCCGCGGCGGCTGGGCAAGTACATCACCTTCTTCCTGCTGGCGCTCTTCGTGTCGCACACGATGCTCGCCTTCTTCGTGGGTACGCCGCAGTTGTACGAATGGATGCTGAACTCGCCGGCCGAGCATCCGAGCGCATTCTTCTTCGTGGTGCTCTTCACGGGCATCGTGTGGTTCAACTTCACGTATTTCCGCGAGCAGACCTGCCTCATCGTCTGCCCGTACGGCCGCTGGCAGTCGGCGCTCATCGATCGGCAGTCCAAGATCGTGGCGTACGACTACGTGCGCGGTGAACCGCGGGCACTGGGCGCGAAGCAACGCGATGCCAACGCCGGCGATTGCATCGACTGCAAGGCCTGCGTGCAGACCTGCCCCACGGGCATCGACATCCGCAATGGTCTGCAGATGGAGTGCGTGCACTGCACACAGTGCATCGACGCCTGCGACGAAATCATGACGAAGATCGGCAAGCCCACAGGGCTCATCCGCTATTCGTCGCAGGACGAGATTGCCGGCAAGCCCAGGCACCTGCTGCGGGTGCGCACCATCCTGTATCCGCTGGTGCTGGCCATTCTGCTGGGCGGGCTGGGGGCGACCATGTACTACAAGCAGGCCGCCGACCTGACGGTGCTGCGCGGCCTCGACGGGCCGTTTGCCATGGAAGCCGACGGCCGCGTCTCCAACCAGATCCGCGTGAAGCTCACGAACCGCCGCAGCACGGACATGGCCTACAGCATCGTGCTCGACCTGCAGGGAGCGAGCGACCTCACGGCCAACGACATCACCGTGGTGGCGCCGGAGAACCCGCTGCGCGTGCAGGCCGGGGCAACCCGGGCCACCAGCGTCTTCGTGCTGCTGCCCACGCGCGCCTTCACGAACGGCGAGCGCTTCATCACCATCACCGTGTCCGACGAGCGCGGCTACCGGGAGTCGGTGCGGTACCGGCTGCTGGGTCCGGCCACCGGCACCTCCGGGAGTACCAGGCAATGAAGGCAGGCATGGGGTGGCCCATTGGCGTGGCCACGATTCTCGCGTGCACCGTGGTCGCGAACGTGGTGGTCATGCGCATCGCCAACGATGATCCATCGTTCTCGGTGGAGCCCGACTACTACCGCAAGGCGGTCAACTTCGACGCCACCATGGCGCAGGAGCGGCAGAACCTCAGCCTCGGCTGGGGGTTCGATGCCGTGATCGACTCCATCGGGACATCCGGACGGACGCGCCTGGCGGTACGGCTGCGTGATGCGTCGCAGTCGCCGCTCACCGGGGCGCGTGTGGCGGTCATGGCGCGCTTCAATGCCCGCGCCAACGATACGCTCACCGCGCTGCTCACGGAGGAAGGTCCCGGCGTGTATGCGGCCACACTTCCCATCACGCACAGCGGGGAGTGGGAAGTGCGCGTGGATGCCACGCACGGCAGCCAGCGATTCTCCACGAGTGCGCGGGTCACGGCCGTGCACGCGCTCGCCGCCGCCATGGAGCCGGCACGCCGGTGATCGCCACCGGGGTGGGAGTGCTGGTGGCCAGCCTGGTGGGCAGTGTCCACTGCGCCGGCATGTGCGGCGGCTTCGTCTGCTTCTACGCCGGATCGGCGAGCGGCAACGAACCCGCCGCGTTGCGGGCGCACGCCATGTATAACGTGGGGCGCCTGGCCTCCTACCTGCTCCTCGGCGCCATCGCGGGGCTGCTCGGCGCCGGTGTCTCGCGCGCCGGCGCGATGGTGGGCGTGAGCCGCGCCGCTACCCTCGTGGCCGGGACGCTCATGGTAGGATGGGCCATCAGCACCATCGCCGCGCAGCGCGGCCTCTCCCTGGCGGCCCCGCGCGCGCCGCAGGCGTGGCAGCGGGCGCTGGGACGCGTGCTGCACGCCGTACGCGAGCAGCCCATCGGCATGCGGGCCGGCCTCACGGGGCTCTTCACCACGCTGCTGCCCTGCGGGTGGCTCTATGTGTTCGTGGCCACCGCCGGTGGCACCGGCAGTGTGACGTCGGCCATGGCCACCATGGCGCTGTTCTGGGTGGGAACGGTACCGGCGCTCGTGGCGGTCGGCATGGGCGCGCAGACGCTGCTGGCGCCGTTTCGGCGCCGCCTGCCGGTGTTCAGCGCCGCCGTGGTGCTGATCATGGGATTGCTCTCCATGTCGGGGCGATTGCTGCCGCGCGCGGCGGCCTCACACGAGCGGCACATGGCCACCACGCCCACGGAGCATATCCATGGCCACTAACACCCTGCGACTGAGCGGTGCGACGACGGGCATTGGCGAGACCGTCCTGTGTGCGCATTGCGGCTTGCCCGTCCCCGAGGGACTTGTGGACGACGCAGCCGAACGGCAGTTCTGCTGCACCGGGTGCCACACGGCGTTCACCATCCTGCATGAACACGGCCTCGACTCGTACTACGGCTTTGCCGAGCGCCGCGAGGCCCCGGTGCGCGCCTCGGGGCGCAGCTACGAGGAGTTCGATCACCCGGCGTTCGCGCAGCTGTATGTCACGCGCACGGCCGAAGGGCTATCGCGCACAGAGCTGTATCTCGAGGGGGTGCATTGCGCCTCGTGCGTCTGGCTCGTGGAGCGCATGCCGCTGCTGCAGAACGGCGTGGTGCGCGCCGAGCTCGACGTGCGCCGCTCGCTGGCGGTGGTGGAGTGGGATGCCGAAGCCACGCCGCTGTCGGCGATTGCGCGCGCGCTCGACCTGCTGGGGTATCCGCCGCATCCGTACCGCGGTGTGGCGCGGGCCGACATGCGACGGCGCGAGGACCGCGCCATGCTGGTGCGCATCGGCATCGCGGGCGCCATCGCCATCAACGTGATGCTGCTCGCCCTCGCACTGTACTCCGGTGAACTGAACGGCATGGAGTCGCGCTTTACCACCTTCTTCCGGTGGATGAGCTTCGCGGTTACGGTGCCGGCCTTCATCTGGCCCGGGCGCGTGTTCTTTACCGGGGCGTGGGCGTCACTACGCACCAAGTCGCTGCACATGGATCTGCCCATCGCCATTGCCCTGGCGGCGGGATTCGTGCGGGGCGCCATCAACACGGTCACCGGCGAAGGCCCCATCTACTTCGACGGGCTGGCGCTGCTCATCTTCGCGTTGCTGGTGGGGCGGTTCCTGCAGCAGCGTGGGCAGCGCATGGCCGCCGACGCGGCCGAACTGCTGCACGCCCTTGCGCCCAGCACCGCGCGCATCGTCGATGCGGGGAGTGCGAGCGAGCAGGTGCGGGACATCCCCACCGCCGCGCTGCTGCCGGGCATGGTGCTCGACGTGCGCGCCGGCGAGACGTTCGCCGCGGACGGCGTGGTGGTGCGTGGCAGCTCCAGCGTGAACGCGGCGCTGCTCACGGGAGAATCACGCCCCACGTCGGTGAGCGAAGGGACCACCGTGTACGCCGGCACCCTCAACGTGGCGGCCCCACTGCGCGTGCGTGTGGTCGAGGCGGGAGAAACCAGTCGCATTGCCAAACTACTGCGGCAGGTGGAGGAAAGTGCACGCCGCCGCGCGCCCATCGTGCAGATGGCGAATCGCCTGGCGGGCATTTTTACCGCCGTCGTGCTGGTGGTGGCGGTGGCCACCTTCGCCATCAAGACGCAGCTCAATGCGGGCGCAGCGCTCGACGACGCCATCGCCCTGCTCATCGTGACGTGTCCGTGTGCGCTCGCGCTGGCCACCCCGCTGGCCATCACGGTGGCCGTGGGACGGGCAGCCGGCAACGGCATGCTCATCAAGGGAGGCGACGCGCTGGAGCTGCTGGCCACACCCGGTACCCTCGTGCTCGACAAGACCGGCACCATTACCGAGGGGCGCACGGCCCTGGCGTCGTGGTCGGGACCCGAGTGGGTGAAGCCACTGGTCCTCGCGCTGGAGGAGGGCTCCTCGCATCCCCTCGCCGACGGCTTCCGCCGAGCCTGGCCCGGCCTCGCGGTGCCGGTGGTGGAGCAGTCGCGTCACGTGGTGGGCGGCGGGCTGGAGGGGGTGATTGACGGGCGCGTGGTGCGCATCGGCTCGCCGCGCTTCGTGGCCGAGGGCACGACGCACATCGCGCCCACCATGACGGCGGCGCTCGACACCATGGATCGCACCCTGACACCCGTGCACATCGCGGTGGACGGGGAGTTTGTGGCGTTGGCCGGCATGGGCGATCGCGTACGCGATGACGCGTTGGCGGCGCTGCAGGCACTGCGGGCGCGCGGCTGGCGCACGGTAATGCTGAGCGGCGATGCGACCGATGTGGTGGCCGCCGTGGGACGGGCGCTCGACTTCGACGCGGCCGATGCCATCGGTGCCGCGTCGCCGGAGGACAAGCTGGCCTTCGTGGAGCACTGCAAGCAGCGGGGCACCGTGGTGATGGTGGGCGATGGCGTGAACGATGCCGCCGCGATTGCCGCAGCCCATGTGGGCATCGGCGTGCACGGCGGCGCCGAGGCGTGCCTGGCCAGCGCCGACATCTACCTCACGCGTCCCGGACTTTCCGCGCTGGTAGAGCTCACCGAAGGGGCGCGCCGCACCATGCGCGTCATCCGGCGCAACATCGGCTTTTCCATTGCGTACAACCTCATCGGGGCGGGGATGGCCGTGATCGGGATGCTCACCCCGCTCATTGCCGCCGTGCTCATGCCAGCCAGCTCGATTACCGTCGTACTGGGCAGCTGGTACGGCCACACCTTCGCCCGCCGCTTGCGCGGCGGGGCGACCACCACGGAGTTGACGGCATGAGCGTGATCTTCATAGTGCTACCCCTGGCCATCCTCATCGTGGGCGCGGCGGTGGGGGCGTTCGTCTGGAGCGCCCGGAACGGCCAGATGGATGATCTGGAAACTCCGGCCGTGCGGATGCTGCGCGACGAGGGGCGGTAGGGGGAACGGGGTCGGAGACGCGTGATGCCGGGAATCTTCTCCGTCATCTTGTCCCGTCCGGCCGGGGAGCGGACATTTCCTCCATGTCTACTCCTGATCACCTCGTCTCCTCCCCGACTGACGGCGGGGAGCGCCGGCGCAATCCCCGGCTGCGGGAGCTCGTCGACGAAATGCTGGCGTCCATCCGCGCCGCCACCAACGCCGATCTCTGGTCGCCCGAGGAGCGCGCGGCCTATGAGGCCGACATGGCGCGCATCATGGACAGCGTGCGCCAGCAGGCATTGGGCGGACCGGCGGCGCGGGCGCGGCTGGAGTAGCGCGCGGGGCGGCGCGCCGGACGGCGCGGGGGGGCTGACACCCACCGCTACGCTGGCCCGACCACCTCGGTGAAGAACGGATCCAACACGATCACGAAGGGCGCGATGGCGCCCGCCGGCTGCCACACCAGCTCCTCCGTGTGGATGCTTGGTCGTTCCTCGCCTGGCATCCAGCGCTCCACCAGACGCGAGTCGAGATCCACGATCCAGTACTCGATTCCCGCCCGCAGGTATCGCTCGCGTTTCACCACGCGATCGAACCGCGCGGTACCCGGTGAAAGGACTTCCACGAACAGGAGCGCCTGCGCGCGCTCCTCGTAGGTCCGTGGCCGCCGCCCCTCCACCAGGGGCACCACGTAGAGGTCCGGCTGAACCAGTGTTCGGACGTCGAGCACCCATTCCGATGGCGCGACGAACACCGTGCCCACCCCGGCCGGGCGCACCAGCCCTTCCAGCAAGACGTTCAGCGCGGATACCGCGCCCTGGTGTGCGAGTCGCGGCGTCGGGCTCACCAGCAGCACCCCATCCACGCACTCGTACCGGTGCGACGGGTCGTCGGGGAGCGCCTGAACCTCGGCAGCGGTCCAGAGGCGATCGGCAAGGACGGGCATGGCCATAGTGTGCAGACGCGACGAGAGGATTGGCAAGCGGGCATGACGGTACGCTGTCACCGGTACGGGCGCCGTGTGTCATCCAATCGACGCACGTCGTGCCAATCCGACGACTGGCAAGCGCCACTGGTCGCTGTTCATGCACCTGGCCCAGGCCGCGCCGTGCCGCGGCGATCGCGCCTGCTGAGCGTTCTCGTCAGGGATTCCCGCTCACGCCCCGGAGCGCGCGCCCTAGCTTGGGAGCATGAGGCTCGCATCCCTTCGTGCCGGGTGGCTGGTGGCCGTGGCGCTGCTGCTGCCGGCCTGCCGCTCGATGAGCCGCGCCACACCCCATGTGTCGGGGGTCGCGGATACGGTCTTCTACGTGTCGGCGCGCGCGCGCGCCGAGGGGCGGGATTCGCGCGAGCGCGCGCTGGCGCTCGAATACGGCATGGCCGTCATGCAGCGCCACCGGGGCACCCCCGAAGACCGTGGGGTGGGCCGCGACATCGTGGATAGCGTCCTGCTCGATTCCGCGCGGTTCGTCGAGCAGCTCCGGACGCGCGTGCAGGTGCAGCGCGCACCACTCGACCTGGCGATGCTGTATGTGCACGGCATGGGCACCTCGTTGCACGAGGCGTGGCAGTACACGGCCGCCGCGTCGGTGCAGAGTGGTACGCAGGTACCCTGGATCGTCTTCTGCTGGCCGGTCAGCGGTACAGGCGTGAGTCGACCGCAGCCCCATGCGTTCTTCACCGCCGGGTACCACCGGGACGCCGCCATGGCGGACAGCGCCGGGGCGGCGTTCGCTCTGGCATTCAGCGTCGTGCGGACGGCGGTGCCGAGTACGCAGCTGGTGGTGGTGTCGCACTCCCTGGGGGGCCAGCTGGTGGGGCGGGCACTGCACGAGGACAGCACGCTGCGCGCAGGGCTCGAGCAGGCGCCGCTGCGCGCCCTGGTGTTCGCCATCCCCGACGTGAACGCCCAGGCGTTCAACGACACGCTGGCCCCGGCGCTGCGCTACACGGCCGCCCGGCGCGTGGTGTACGTAACGCGCAACGATCGCGCGATGATGATCGCGCGCCGCATCAACGGGACGCCGCGTGCCGGCTTGCGGACAGATGACGACTGGCGTGCTCCCGATTCGGCGCTCGTGGAAACCGTGGACGTCACGAACGCGGCCACCACCGAGGGGTGGTTTCAATCGCGCTTCGGCAGCCACCACGCCATCAAGCGCAAGACCGGGCTGCTCGTGGACCTGGTCGTGATCGTCGGTGCCCTGCGCGACGCCACCTGCCGATCGCGCGGAGGCTTTGGCGAGGCCGACGCCGACGGGATCTGGCGACTGCAGCGCGTGGTGCCAACGACCAGCGACCTGCTCGCGTGCCCCACCATGTACAATGGAGCGCCACGATGAGGCGCGCCCTGCGCATCACGCTCGTGGCCGCCAGCCTCACCGTGCCGACGGCGGCGACGGGACAGCCACCGACGCGACTGCCGGCCGACGGCGGTACCACCTTTTCGCTGGGACAACCCGGGGTATGGCTGCCAACCGGCGGTCTCTCCACCGGGATCGAACGTCGCGAGGGGGAACGCGTCACGGTTACCGAAGTGCGCGGTGGCATGTACGTCGAACTACTCAGCCGTGTGCTCGGTCTCGGTGGCCTTCATGCCGAGGGGTACGGTGGGCTGCTCGACACCCGCTTCAACGGCGGTGTGCGCCTGCGCGCCGTCTCGCCGTTCCTGCGACTCGGCATCGGCGTGGACTACAGTGGACTGGACAAGCAGGTGCGGCCGCTCGTGTCGTTCACCCATCCGGTACGTCGTGGTGGCGTGCGTCACGATGGCAGCATGATGCGCATCGATTATCGCGGTGGCCCCGAACGCATGATCACCGTAGGGGTCGATGTGCCGTTCCTGCGGAAGATTCCCCTCGGGACCACGCGCCCGCGTGAGGATCGCGTGGTGCTCCGCGATCGCGCGAGTCCCGAGGCGCCGCTGCCCGCGGGGCGCGCGGCCATGGCGGCAGCACTGGACAGCGCTCGTCAGGCGGCGCTCCGCATTCAGGAACTCGTCGTGCCCTGGGCCGACCATACGGGCGGCGGCGGCGCCGCCAGCGACACCGCCGTGGTGCAGCGGCTGCGGCGCATCGGCGCGCTGGCGCGTGGCACCACGTTGGAGGTCGAGGTCCGGCGGTGGCACGCGGCGCTCGATGTGGCCTTCTCCGCGGCGCTGCACAACGGGTCCGACGATACGGCCCAGGTCACCCCCGCAGGGCGGCGGGCCGCCGAGGCGGCACGCGACGTGCTGCTCGACGAAGTGATCGTGCCCTACGACCGTCTGCTCGGTCAGGCGAAGGACCGCGACACCACGCGCGATTTCGCCCTGCTGGCCCGCGGCGCGTTCCTGCGCTGGCTGCACGTGCAGGGCGGCATGCCGCGCCAGGCCATGCCCGATGCCCTGGGCGTGTTCGGTGAGGTGCTCGACATCGTGGAGGAGGTGCGGCGCACCGCGCACGCGCAATGGAACGGCTCCCGTTTCGTGTGGCTCCCGTTGCAGCTCGCGCTGCTGCCGGAGCGACACGACACCCAGCAGGAGCTCGACGCGCTGGTGGCGCGCATGGCCGGCGAACCGGTAACGGAGGGGAATGACATCTCGTACGTGATCAACGAGCAGTTCCAGTACCAGCTGAGCCGCACGGTGCATGCGGCCCGCGAGTACCACGTGCTCTGGACCCACGACTTTCGGGGCAAGGACGCGCGCGGCGATCCCGACGAGATGAGCTTCCGCCATGTCCTGCGCTCCTACCTGGCGGCCATGACGGCGCGCGTGCGCGAGTACGACAGCACGGGGGTCTTTCCCACGTACCTGATCATTCTCGATGAGTGGTTCTATCGCGCCAACACCTCGCGCCTGTGGCTGGACCTGCTCGAGGACCCGCTGGCGCACCGCGTGCGATTGCGGGAGGGGTTCGGTGCCTGGGAGGATTCGCTCGCGGCGGCGCAGCAGGCGCTGCGCGACGCCGTGTCGCGCTCATCGTTGCTTTCGGCGCAGCGCCGGCACTACGGCGAAAGATGGTTGCGATCGCTGCTGAAGGTGCACGTGAACATCACCAATGTCTCCGACCCCTCGTTCACGAGTTGGCGCGTAGCGACGGCCTTTCCGGTGCCCGATACCTGGATGCGTGACCACCGCAAACTGGTGGTGTACGACGTGTCCGAGCGCGACCCCTATCGCGGCGAGTCCATCGTGACCGGTGCCGGGATCGGGGAGCATTACGCGAATCTCTCCTGGGAGGATCGCTCGCTGCTCGTACGCGGACCGGCCAATCTGTCCCTCAAGACGGCGGCCCGGGAGCTGCTCCTGAGTCAGGGGGTGTCCCCCGACCGCATCCCTGCGGTGCTGCGCCCGCTGCCGCTGGCGCCCGACTACGCCGCGCTCGTGGAGCGGAACCGCGGCACCGTGGGGCGCGACCTGCGTGCGTTGCTCCTGCAGAACCGCACCGGATACGCGGACAAGAGCCTCAACGTCACGAAGGCGCTGCTCTACACGCTCATGCCCGCGGGCTCCGTCATCAAGATTCCCGATTCGCTGTGGAACGGGACCTTCTGGGGCAGTGCGCTGCTGGGGGCCGCATTGCGTGGGGTGCGCGTGCTGGTGATTGCGCCCACGCTGGCCAACGCGCCAGCGCGCGCCTTCGGGTCGATGATTCGCAGTCGCGAGCTGCTCTGGCGCTTGGTCATGGCCGAGCAGCTGTTCGGCGACGTCATTCGCCGCGAGGGCGGCCTGCTCAAGGTGGGCTTGTACGCGTCGGAGATTCCCGTGAGCAATGTGCCGGGCAAGATCCTGTCCGTGCGTACCACGCTGGCCCGCGAGCCATGGCTGCGCGACCTGTTTGCCTTCCCGCCCAGTGTGTACGAGGGGCTCGACGAGCTCGCCGCCACGCTTGGGGCGCTGCCGACGCCGGTGCGCGACGGCAACGAGTTCGAGGCACGGGAACGGCCGCTGCTGCATCTCAAGGCCAACTTCATCGCCAGCCGCGAAGCCTGGTCGGTGATGGCCCGCCGCGATTGGGTGGAGCTGACCCGCGAGTTCGTGCCACGCCGCATGTCGCAACTGCAGGCACGTGGCGCCGCCGTGGCCTCGTTCGGCGACACCACCGGTGCCCGCATTGATGTGGGCGGCGACGTGGTGCGCCGCTGGTACGAGGCACTCCCCGCCGCACAACGCGACCGGGTGGTGTTCTATACCCTCATCGGGTCGGCCAACCAGAACGATCGCAGCATGGTCAGTGATGGCGAGGCCTCCCTGCTCATGGCCGGCTGGCCCTCGGTGACTGCCACCATCGATCTCATCTCGCTCATCGGCCAGTCACGCTGGATCGACGATCCCGCCGTGCTCGACCAGCTGCTTCCCCGACGCAGCGCCGTGGCGACACGCATCGCCCACTGGTTCAAGTTCGCGTTCTGATCGCGCTCTGACCGGGTCCTGTTCGCACCTACTTCTTCGCGCTCAGGGTGAGGTAGTCCGTGGCCAGGTTCGTCATGGCGCGGACACCCGTGATGAGCGCGCCTTCGTCGGCGAAGAAGAGCGGCGAGTGGTTCACGGGCACGGTGTTCGGGTCCTTGTCCTTGGGCGTGACCCCGAGGAAGAAGAAGATGCCCGGAATCTCCCGGGTGAACACCGGGAAATCTTCGCTTCCCATCACAGGGTTGATGAACGCCACGTCGCCCGACACCCGCCGCAGCGTGGGAAGCATGCGGTCGGTGAGCGAGGTGTCGTTCTTCGTCACCAGCCCGCCGCGATCCACTTGCACGATGGCCGTGGCGCCGGCGGAGCGCGCGATGTCCTCGGCCGTGCGCTCGATGCGCATGGCGATGTCGGCACGCATGGCATCGTCGAAGGTGCGCAGCGTGCCCACCATGACAACGCTGTCCGGGATGATGTTGCTGCGGTTGCCGCCGCTGATCTGCCCCACCGTGAGCACACTGGGGAGATACGCCACGTTCACCTGACGGCTGGCGATCGTCTGCAGCCCCAGCACGATCTGCGACGAGACCACGATGGGGTCCACCCCCGACCACGGCTGGGAGCCGTGCGTCTGCTTCCCCTTCACGATGATCTTGAAGTTACCGGCGGCCGCCATGATGGGCCCTGGCCGCACCCCGATCTGCCCCACGCGATTGGGCCACACATGCAGCCCGAACACCGCGCTTGGCACCGGTGCCTTGAGTGCGCCATCGTCCACCATGGCCTGCGCCCCGCCCAGCCCTTCCTCCGCAGGCTGAAAGAGGAACTTGATCGTGCCCGGGAGCTGCGCCTTCATGCCGGCGAGTACCTCGGCCGCGCCCATGAGAATGGCGACGTGATTGTCGTGGCCGCACGCATGCATGACACCGACTTCCTGTCCCTGCCACTGCGTACGCACCGTGCTCTTGAAGGGCAGATCCACCAGTTCCGTGACCGGCAGCGCGTCCATATCGGCGCGCAGTGCGACCACGGGGCCGGGCCTGCCGCCGCGCAGAATGCCGACCACGCCGGTGCGGCCCACCGGGGCCTGCACCTCGAGCCCGAGCTTGCGCAGATGATCGGCCACGAGCGACGCCGTGCGCTTCTCCTCGAAGCTGAGCTCCGGATGCTGGTGGATGTCTCGGCGCCAGGCGACCACCTTGGGCATCACGGCGGGCAGCCGGCTTTCGATGAGCTTGGCCAGCTCGGATGGCGCAGCGGACTGGGCCGCAGCGGGGGAGATGACGAGCGCGACGGCGGCCGCACTGGTGGCGGCCGCGCTGGCGGCAAGACGGAACAGGCGCATCAGTGACTCCGTGGTAGGGAAACGCCGCGCGGCGGCGGCGAGTGCTGACTGGCAAACTACGGATGTCGGGTTTTCGGCGATAGAGCGACGGCTGCCGGCGACTACCTTGACGGTACCTCCCCGATACGTTCCCACCACTTCATCCCCACGCAGGAGACGTCATGCCCGGCGGGTTTGATTTCACGACCCACGACAACGGTACGTTCGCCTTTTCGCTCAAGTCCGAGGAGGGCGCCTCGCTGCTGCGCAGCGAGACCTACGAGTCGAAGGCCGCGGCCGAGAACGGGATCGCGTCAGTCCAGAAGAACAGCCCGCTCGACGAACGGTACGAGCTCAAGGAATCGTCGGATGGCCGCTTCTTCTTCAACCTGAAGGCGGGCAACCATCAGGTGATCGGCACGAGCTCGCTGTACAAGACGGCCGAAGATCGTGCGGTGGCGATCGAACTCACCAAGGCGTGCGGCAGCACCGAAGTCGTGAAGGCCTGATCCTCCCCGGCAGGTGAGCGGCCCCGCCTGGTTCAGGCGGGGCCGAGGACCTCGGTGAAGAACGGCCCGAGGTCGATGACGAACGCCCGCTCCGCGCCGGTCGGCTGCCACTCGATCCGGTCGGCGTGGATGCTCGGGCGTTCGTCGTGCGGCAGCCACCGTTCCACCAGCCGCGAGTCGAGATCGACGATCCAGTACTCGATGCCGGCCCGTTGGTAGCGACCCCGCTTCACCACCCGATCGAACCGGGCCGTGCTCGGTGACAGGATCTCGACGAACAGCAGCGCCTCGGTGCGCTCCTCGTAGGTGCGCGGGCGGCGGCCGTCCGTGAGCGGCACCACGTAGAGATCCGACTGGACCAGTGTCCGGGGGTCGAGCATCCACTCCGACGGCGCCACGAACACCGTGCCCACCCCCGCCGGGCGGACGAGCGATTCGAGCAAGAAGCCGAGCGCCGACACGGCGCCCTGATGGGCGAGGCGTGGCGTGGGGCTCACCAGCAGTTCCCCGTCCACGCACTCGTAGCGGTGCGACGGATCGTCCGGCAGCGCCTGCACCTCGGCGGCGGTCCAGACACGGGGCATGAGCGCGGGCATGGCCATCGTGTGCCGAGCGACAGGGGAGGATGGCAAGGGGTCACGGCGTATCATGGCGTGGCCGCGCGGCCGGTGTGTCACCGACTCCTTGCTGATGGTGTCTTCGCAACGCGGGTCCCCGCGGGCGTCCTCGCGGAGTGGCGTTGGCGGCGGTACCGTACGCCGGTACGGATCGGCCACGCCACTTCCAAAGGGAGCGATCGTGAAACGCATCGCCGAAGGTGTGCTCGTCGCGCTGCTGGGCGCGCTCGCGTCCTGCACGCGTACCGAGCTGGAGGTCGGCGCCACCGACGGTGCCGTCGCCCCGGCGAAGTATCTCTACGTGTTCGCGGGCTACACGGGCGCGAAAGCGCCGGACTACCACGCGCACAATTCCGTGCGGGACTCCACGCTGCCCAGCGATTTCGTGGCAGTGATCGATGTGGACAGCGCAAGCCCGACCTACGCACAGGTGGTGCGCGTGCTGCCTACGGGCGCCAGCGCCAGCATGCCGCATCACACCGAAATGGTCATGCCCGACAGCGGCTGGCCGTTCGCCGCCAATGCGCATCTGCTCGACGCCACGTATCTCATCGACGTGCGCGACGCGGCGGCGCCGGTGATCACGGGCACTATCGATTCGGTGCCGGGGTTCCGGCGGCCGCACAGTTTCGCGCGGCTCCCCAACGGCGATCTTTTGGGCACCTACCAATACGGCAATGGCCGCGTGCCGGGCAATCCGGGGGCACTGGCGCGCTTCACACGCGCGGGGCGTCTGCTGCGCATCACCAGCGCCGCCGATCCGGCGTTCGCGGGGCAGGAGTTGCGCACCTATTCACTCGATGTGAGTCCGGCCACCGATCTCGTGCTCACCACCAGCGTGCCCATGGACCCGGCGGAGACCACGAGTGCCGACGTGGTGCAGTTGTGGCGACTGTCGGACCTCACGCTGCTGCGCACGTTGCCGCTTGCGCCGAGCGTGGGCGACTCCACGTCGCGCTACCCGTTCGAGGTGCGCTTCCTCGCCGATGGTCGCTCGGCGCTGCTCAACACGTACTACTGCGGCTTCTACGTGCTGTCGGAACTCGACGGCGCGTCACCGCGCGTGGAGCCGGTATTGGCCCTGTCGCACCCGACACACATCGGCTGTGCCGTCCCGCTGCTCCTCGGCCGGTGGTGGATCATGCCGGTGGCGAGCACGCGCGAGTTCATCGTGTACGATGTCTCGAATCCGCGACAGCTGCGCCGCGTGGGTTCGCTCGCCGCGGACAGTACGTTCGAACCACACTGGATCTCCCGCGACCTCGGCAGCGACCGGCTGGTGATGACCGCCGAAGGGCCCAGGCCGGCCGTGCGCCTGGCACGCTTCGACACCACGACCGGCCGCCTCACATGGGATGAGCGTTTCCGTGAACGGCCCGACGGCGCGCTCGGCGTGAGCT
This sequence comes from Gemmatimonas sp., assembly GCF_027531815.1. Lineage (NCBI taxonomy): Bacteria > Pseudomonadati > Gemmatimonadota > Gemmatimonadia > Gemmatimonadales > Gemmatimonadaceae > Gemmatimonas > Gemmatimonas sp. The sequence goes on from NZ_JAPZSK010000014.1 coordinate 144,665, forward strand.
TCGACCGGAGCGCCTGGCCGGGCGCTCTGGCGGGGCGCGCGGCCCCGCACGGGGCGCTGTTCTCGCGTCGGTGACGCGAACGCATCACCGACGACCGGTGCCGGTGGTGTCGGTCAGGGCACGCATGAACGCCACCAGCGCGCGCTTCTCCCGGGCCGTGAGCTTGAGCGCGTCAGAAGGCAGCGTCTGGTTGTCGAGCGCGATGCCGATGCCGGCGCCGCCACCCCGGTCGTAGAAGTCCACGACCTCCTCGAGCGTCCGGTACACGCCGTTGTGCATGTACGGCGCAGTGAGCGCCACGTTGCGGATGGACGGCGTGCGGAACGCGTGTTTGTGCGGCTCCGCGCGTGTCAGGCGATGGCGCCCGATGTCCGGGTCCACCGTGGCGTTGGCGGTCACGGCGCGCGACGGCACCCCCAGCACTTCCACCTCGGCCTTCTGGTACATGGGCGGCACCGTACCGTTGGTGAGCGGCAGGAAGTGACAGGTGGCGCACTTGCCCTTGCCCACGAACACATTGAAGCCTAGCCGCTCGTCGGCGGAGAGGGCGCCCACCTCGCCACGCAGCGCGCGGTCCACCGGTGAGTCGAGGCGCGAGAGGCTGCGCTGGTAGGCGGCGAGCGCCGTGCGGATGCGCGCCGCCGTCACGAGGGTATCCCCGCGCGTCGGCTCTTCGGCGAAGGCTGCGCGGAACTGCGCCGCCAGCGAAGCATCTCGCGCCAGCGTCGCGGCCGTGGCATCGAGACTGCCATGCATCTCGTCCACGTTCTCCACCACGTCGGTCACCTGGTCCTCGAGGTACGTGGTGCGTAGGTCGGAAAAGACGCCCACCTGCAGCCCGGCGTTGATCACCGTGGGCGTGTTGCGGGACAGCGGGGCGCCACCGCGTGCCGCGTTCACCTTGAGACCATCGGTGAACGCCTTCTCCGGCAGGTGACACGAACTGCAGGCGCGCCGGCCGTCGCCCGAGAGCCGCGTGTCGTGGAAGAGCTGCCGGCCCAGCGTTACCTGCGCCTCGGTCATGGGCGGGGCATCGAGCGGGGCGAACGCCATCACATCGAAGGCGTTCGAGTCGAAGACCGTGGCCGCCTCCATGCGGAAGGCACGACGCTCGGTCGGCGTCTCGATGCCGAGCGCGGCCCGCGTGTCGCGAAGTGCCCGCGCCAGCGGGTTGGCATGGTCCACGATGAACGCGAAGTGGTCGAACGTTTCCCGCGAAGCACCGGCCGTCAGCACTCCGCGCGCGGCGCTCACGAGCGTGTCGAACCGCGTCCAGTTACCCGCCTCGCTCCGGTAGGGCGCGAGGGTGCGCACGAGCCCTTCGAGCGCCGCGTCGGCCTCGGCGAGTGAGTGCCCTGCCACCGGCGAATCGAACCCGGTGATGCCGAGCGTCACGATACGGGCGACCTCGAGCTTGGCGGCATCCCGGACGTGGTCGTCGGTGGACTGCTGCGCCGCCATCATGGTGGACGCGCGGGTCACGAGTTGCCGCAGGGTGGCCGTTTCCTGCGTCAACCGTTCGGCATCACCGACGGGGTCCTCGCCGTACAGGATCTCCTCGATGACCTGAAAGCCGGTGGGTGGAAACACCGCCTCCGGCCCCTCCGTCTCTTCGACTTCTGGGAGCGCGGGGCCGTTCATGTTGCGCGCCGTGGACGGCGTGTAGTACTCGAGGCCCAGCTCCACGAGCTTGAAGGCGCGCCGCGCAGCCACGAAGGCGTTTCGCGCGCGTTCGACGCCGTCGGGTTCGGCGAGGCGGGCCGCCGCGCTGTCGAGCTGCGCCGTGCGCAGGGCCAGCGTGTCGAGTCCGGAGCGCCAGATGCCGACGACCTGCATGGCGCGTGGTTCGGCCGCGCCGGTCGACGTGGTCGAGGGCGTGTCGGTGGCGGGAGCCACGCAGGCCGCGACCAGCACGCCGGCAAGCAACCGCGAGGAAATACGAAAGGTCTTCATGAGGTCGGGAACGACACCGGCCCGGGGCAGTGCCCCGGGCCGGCATGCAGGTTCAGTGCGACAGGATCAGCGCGGGAGCCCCTTCACGACCACCATCATGCTGGCCTGGTTCTCGTTCGGGCGGAGCGTCCCGCCGTCCACACCACGATACTTGTCGGCGCGCCACGAGTGCGGCTGCAGGGCGATGATGAACGTGTCGTTCTGCCCCAGCATCGGCGACACGTCGATCATGGCGCCGTACTCCCACCCCGCCTTGCCCGCCGGACGCGCACCGACGGCGTTGTACAGCGCCGCGTCGGGCTGCGTGCGACGGTGATCCATCTCGAGCACCGGCCGCATCTCGCGCGTGGCGATGTTGTACTGGTAGATGTAGGCGTCGTGCGTCTCGTCGCCGTAGCCGTTGTCGTCTTCCTGGATGTAGACGAAGTTCTGGCCCACGTACACGTTGTCGGGGTTCTGGAACAGGCGGGCCGGCCCCGTACGGTCGTCACCATCGGCGATCACTTCCAGCGTGCCGCGCAGCGGATCGGATTCGCTGAGGCGCAGGCGATAGGCGCGGCCATACTTGGTACGGCCGTAGTCGGAGTTCACGCCCGTGTTGTTCTGCCCCGTGGCCACGAAGTACAGCTCGCGGTTGTTCGTGGCCGACCCCTTGCGATAGTCCACGTCTTCCACGCGCGCGAAGCGGATGGCGTTGAGTGTGGCGCCTTCCTGATTGATCTGGCGTCCGGTGAGCGTGCGCTGGTTGCGAATCTGGCGGAACTCCACCGGATACGACTGTCCCACCGCCATGTCGCGCTCCCGCGTGTTGTTGTCGCTGCGGGCCAGTACGTACAGGTTGCCGTTGTCGAGATCGCCGACCGTGTTGGACAGGTACATGGCGATCTGCCCGCCTTCCACGCCCGAGTCATCGTCGCCGATGACAATGACGGTGCGGTTGGGGTAGGCTACCCTCGGCAGCGGGACGGCGTTTTCGGTATTGAAGCGCCCGAAGCCGGCGAGGTACTTGGGCGTGTTGGCCGGACCCTGCGGGTCCACGGCGAGAATCTCCGACTCCTCGTTGCTTTCGCCGGCGGTGATGAAGGCGCTGAACCCGTGCTCTTCCACCGTCGCGAGCGTGGCCGAGCAGAGGCGATAGCGGCCGGCGGTGGAGTTCACCACGTAGTCGCCCGAGAGCGGCTTGAGCTCACGATCGAAGCGGATGCGCGATACGGCGAAGTTGTCTTCGTGGTTCGTGAGCAGGGTAAACGAACCGTCGGCATTGCGAATGAAGCCGGCGCCGTCCGCAGAACCACCGAACACGAAGTTGGGCGATCCCGGCAGCCGGTCATCGCTGCTCACGAGGCTGTAGATCTCGACACCCGACACCAGCGACTTGAGGAGCGGCGGCGTGACCGACTGATTCTTGAGGGCAACGGCCTGAATGCTGCTGTTGGGCGTGGCGATGCCGGTGGTATCGTCGCCGCAGGCGACCAGGGCGGCGCTACAAGCGGTAGCGAGCGCGGTACGAATGGAGAGAGCGCGAATGGACATTTCGGGGGCACCAGGTGGAGGAACGGCACGCGCCGCTGAAGACGAACACCTCCACTAAGCGGGTGCCATGTCTCGGATCGTACGCTGCGATGTCACGCGCGGGTCACGCGAACGCCACGAATACCTCGATTGCTGTTGCGGTGCGCGCCTGACGACGAGCTTGCATGCGTCAACGCTTTCAGCCGCGCGCGCCATCGCGGTGCATGTTCCTTCCGCATCTCCTCCATCGCTGTGCCTCAACCTGCGTCGATCACGCGTTGTCTCACGCGACGTGATGCCGTGTGCGCTGCGCTCGCCGTTGTGAGCGGCCCGCTGCTCGCTTGCGCCACCGCAGACGGCCCGACGGATGTTCCGTTGGCGGCAACGCCCGACGACGCCGTACGGCGCACGGGTGACAGGTTGGAGATTGACATTGCACGGGTGCCGGCATGGGGCGCCGCGACGACGGAGCCCACCGCGGTGGTGTTTCTGCAGGCGCGCGTCATCGTAGTGCGCCGCGATACCGCCACCTTTACGGCCCTTTCGGCCGAGTGTCCGCATGCGGGGTGCGGTGTTTCCATCGTTGACCGTCGGCGGCTGCTCTGTCCGTGCCACGGGTCGGCGTTCGATTTCGGGGGAGCGCGTCTCGAGGGGCCGGCTCCCTCGGGGCTCCGGCAGTTTACCGCCACCGTGTCACCAACCTCAGGCCGCCTGCTGATTCAACTGGACTGATCCGCGTCCTTGCCGGTCATTCCCCCCACCGCCGTCAGGTTTTCTCCGTTTGCGGGGGGAGGGTACGGGATGCACCGTGGGACTACGCCTCGACGTGCGTGGCGTCGATGGCCGCGCAGTTGTGCCCCACGCGTCACCGTGCACTTCCCATGAGGGAAGAAGAGTACGACCGCTTGCGTGCGGCCGCCGCCGAGCGGCTCGGTCATGAGCTCGCGCACTTCCGCGGCCGTGTGGCGCACAAGGCCATGCTCGATATCTGGGAGGCACACCAACGGTTCGAGAGCCCCGTGGCGTTCAGTGCGTTCGTCGAGGAGGCCGTACGCCAGGAGGCGGACTTCCAGCGACGCAAGCATGCGGCGCTTCGCCACCGTGACGGTCAGGCGTAGCACCACGTCGACGTTCCCTCGGTCGACGACGCGGTCATGGCCCTGATGGCCGAACTACATGCGCCCGTCACCGATCACGCCCACACCCTCGAGGAAGTGCGCGCCCTGAAACGGGAGCACACCAAGGAGCACGTGGAGCGCGTGGTGGAGAAGCCCCGCTGGCTGCTGTACGGCGGCATGGCGCTCGTGGCAACCGTGGTCATCGTGGCGGCCCAGCGCGTCCTCGATCAGGCAGGCAGCGAAGTGCCCGTCGACCGCGCCCTCACGAGCGAGGCCGCACAACACCTTCCGTCGAACCGGGGGCAGCGCGGCTCATTCACCCTCCGTGACGGCACGGTCACGGTTACGGCCGCCGGCACGGGGTTCACCATGCGACACTACCCCGAGGAGGCCGACGTGGTGGTGCAGGTCGCGGAGGGGATGGTCTCGGTACGGGACAGGGACTCCGACGCCACGCAAACGGTGAAGGCGGGCGAGGCGGTACGCGTGACGAATGGTACCGTCACGCCACGCGACGGGGTCGCGCGTGATGCGGCGCTGGCATGGACCCGAGACGGCATCGTCTTTGTCCAGGCGCCGCTCACGACGGTGGTGCCGGAGCTGGTGCGCTGGTTCGGTATGAACGCCGCCCTCGTCGATACCACGGTCGGTGACCGTCCGGTTTCCATGCGTATTGCCAAAACCTCGGCGGGCGATGCCGCCACGGCCCTCACGGCGGCGGCCGATCTGGTGATCACCTTCGGCAAGAACGATCGGATCGAGTTCAAGGGGGCGCCGGCCGCGTCCCTACGCACGCCGTAGCCTGGCTTGGCAAGACCGCGCGCCAGCGCACAACCATTGACGCGCCCTGCCCCCGGAACCAAGGCGGCGCGGGTGGGGACCGCTGGCGCGAACCCTTTGCGAAGCTCGTGCGTATGGCGGATGCACGCTCCGCCGGGAGGTGCGCTTTCCATGCCGCAATTAGGACCGCCAGTCCGGTCCAGCTCCTCATATTCAGGACCCCCATGCGTTCCCCTTGGTGCGCCGCGCGCTCGGTTGCCGCGGCGTTTTCGTTCTGGCTCCTCGCCGCCTCGACGCTCGCGGCGCAACCGCGGGGTGAGCGCGGCGCCCGCAGCGGTGCCCCCGAGGCTGGCGCGTCGGCCACCGCCGGCGCTGGCGCCACGGTGCTCCCCGACAGCCTGCTGCAGAGCTCGCTACGGGTCTTTCTCGACTGCCAGGGGGGCGTACGCGGGTGCGATCGTCAGTTCTTCGTCCAGGAGATGGGGTTCGTGAACTGGGTGCGCGACCGCTTCGACAGCGACGTACATCTGCTGCTGACGTCGCTCAATGCCGGCAACGGAGGCCGACAGATCACGGTCAACTTCCTGGGCCAGAAGGGCTACGCGGGAAAGATCGACACCCTCGTCGTGTCGACCCTGCCCAACGATGCCGATGACGTGGTGCGACGTGAGCTGCTGCGCACGTTCCAGCTGGGGCTTGCCCCCTACGTGGCGCGCACCCCCATCGCGTCGCGCCTGCGCCTGTCGCTGGCGAATGGTGTCGTGGCGCCCACCCTCAACCCGCGGGCCGTGAAGGACCGCTGGAACCTCTGGCTCTACCGCGTGGACGGCAACATGAATGCCAGCGGTGAGCAGTTGGTGCGCACCACCAATCTGTCCTCGACGCTGTCGGCAGCGCGCACGACCGAGCAGTGGAAGATCAACGTGGGAGCTACGGGCAGCTACAACGAGCGCGACTTCAAGGTGTTCCAGACCAACCGTGCCAACCCCGCGCTGCGCGATACGGTCTCGGTGGTGGTGCTGCAGCGCGCGGCCAACGCCAACGCGCTGTTCGGTCGCACCATCAATGCACACTGGACGGCCGGTCTGAAGATCGCCGGCGGCTTCAGCGAGGTCCTCAACCAGAAGCTCAACGTACGCGTATCGCCGGCGATCGAGTACAACTACTTCCCGTGGAGTGAGGCCACGCGCCGCCAGCTCACCGCCCTGTACTATGTGGGTCCCAACTACTACCAGTACTACAGTCGGACGGTGTTCAACCAGGTGGAGGAGACCCGCTTCAACCACACGCTCCTCCTGGCACTCACGCAACGGCAGAAGTGGGGCAACACCAACCTCACGCTCGAAGGCTCCCAGTACCTGCACGATCCCAATCGCAATCACGTCACCCTGAGCGGCTTCGTGGACCTGCGACTCGGGCGCGGCTTCTCCCTCAACTTCCGCGGCTCGGCGTCGCGCGTGCGCGACCAGATCTACATTGCCGCCAACGCGCAATCGGAGCGCGACATTCTCACGCAGCGCCAGCAGTTGCAGACGAACTTCCGCTACAACATGAATGTGGGGGTGGGCTACACCTTCGGCTCCATCTACAACACCGTGGTCAACCAGCGCTTCGGCAACCTGGGCGAGTTGGGACGGCGCTTCGGTTCCTTCGGCGGCTGAGGCCGCGGAGGCCGACTCGGCTCAGCGCAGCCCAAACTCCTCGCGCGCCTGCCGCCGCGCGAGCGCCTCGGCCGCCGGATCGGCAATGGCGGCCGCATCGGTGCGCGTCAGCATCATGGCGTCTTCGCGGCGCTTGAGCAGGGTCCAGAATTCGGCCGCGTCGGCCTCCTGCTCGCTGCCGCCGGGCAGCAGGGCGTACATGGCCTTGTACATGAGACTGAACGCGAAGAACAGCGCGAGCATGTCCGGCAGCACCAGCACGATACGCGTGATGGCGTTGACATTGGCCACCTGGTCGTTGAAGGCGGGCGTGTTGAACGACGCCGTGACCATGCGCAGGTTGATGAGGTAGTTCGCGCCGCCCGCCGCCAGGTTGGTGGCGCCGATGAGCAGCGCCGCCTGGGTCATGGCCCGACGCACCGACGGCTCATCGAGCAGGCGGCGCATCTGCTGTTCCCGCTCTGGCGTGTCGGGATCGAGCCCCTGCAAGGCAATGCTGCGCGTGACCGGATTACCCATGAGCGCCGTCACCCCGAACACCACGAACGCCAGCAGGTAGCTCGCGCTGTCCTTGAAGGCGAAGAGCGCGCCATCCACGTACCAGAACGCCAACGCGCCGCGCATGACGGCCGACGCGCCGCCGTAGGTGGTGATGAAGTTGAAGCGGCGACTGATGACGAAGAGGTCGAGCAGGACCCACGCCACCGGCACCAGCGCCGCCGTGAGGTACGCCGGGAGGGTGCCCAGCGGCGCGGTGCCGTATTTGAGAATCAGCACCGGCGCGGCGGCGCCGATCAGGATATCCAGCGTGAGCTTGAGCGACTTCGACATGTCGAGGGAATCTCGCCGGGCCTCATGGCCGGCGGTACCCATGAGTATCGGCGGTAACCGGGCCGAGCCCGTCCCCTACAGTCGACTGTGGCGCGGAGCCAGCCCCAGCGCCGCGTTGAGCCAGCGCACGAAGGGGGTCATGGCGGCATAGTGCCGCGCCAGCAGCTGCGGCAGCCGCGGACTGGTGATCTCGTCGTCAGACAGTGGGGCGCCGGCGGTGAAGCTCTGGTAGCGCAACCACGCGGCGGCCGGATGATCGGCGGCATAGCCACGCGGGACGCGGGTCAGCATCCCCTCCTGGTCCAGCTCCCCGAAGCGGCGACGAAACGCCTTGTCGCCCACGATGTCGTTCCATCCCGCGAGGTCGTGCACGAGCGCGTCACGGATCTTGTTGAGCGCGGGACGGGGCGGCATCCAGATACCGCCCCCGCAGAAGCACTCGCCCGGGGACACATGAAGGTAGAAGCCGGCGCCGCCATGGACCGCCTCGCTCTGCATGCGGGTGCCGATGTCGCCATGATAGAACCAGCAGGCTACGTGCGTCTTGTACGGCGACTTGTCCTTGCTGAAGCGCACGTCGCGGTGAATGCGGAACGCCGACTTCCTGGGCGAGCCTACGATCTCGGGGGCGATGGTCGCCAGATGCACGTCCATCTCCTCGATGAGTGCCGCCAGCGGCGCCTTGAGCTCCTGCTCGTACTGGGTCCGATGCGCTTCGAACCACTCCTTGCGGTTGTTCTTCCTGAGTCCGCGCAGGAACGTGAGGGCCTTGGGGGAGAAGCTCGTGAAGCTGTCCATCGGTTGCTCCGAACAGGGGACGCGCAGTCCCGTCAGGGGTGCGCCGGAAAGAGAAAGCGCAGGAACAGCCCCGCCCGTTCCCCCCACGCGCGTTCATCATGCAGCGCACCCTCGGCTTCCATGTAGTGCAGGTCGGTGCCAATGCGCCATCCCTTGCGCAGCAGCATGCGGTACAGGAGCCGTGTGCCCTTCAGCATGCGTGCCTCACCGGTGCCCACGTCGAGCCAGATGCGCAGGTCGGGACGCCGCCCGCCGGCGGCGAGCTGCCGCACGATCCAGCGGTCATCCCACCACACGCTGGGGCTCAGCAACCCCACCTTGCCGAAGATGGCCGGATGGGTGAGCCCGAGATGCAGACTGAGCAGCCCGCCCAGTGAACTGCCCGCCACCGCCGTGTCCCGTGCGGTGCGCCGCGTGCGCCAGCTGTGGTCCACCCAGGGCTTGATCTCGTACACCAGCATCTGGCCATAGCGATCGGCCAGCCCCCCGGCATCGTGCATGTTGTCGCGCGTGGGGGTGAACTCGTCGATGCGATCACGCCCCGCATTGCCCACGGCGACGATGATGAGCGGTTCGATGACGCGCGCGTGCACGAGGGCGCGCGCCGTGGTGTCCACGCCCCATTGCACGCCGAAGGGGGACAGCGGCAGGTCGTCGAAGACATTCTGCCCGTCGTGCAGATACAGCACGGGGTACCGACGGTGCGGTTGCTCGTGGTAGCCCGGGGGCAGACAGACGATGACGTCGTGCGGCTGCTCCAGAAAGCGGGAGCGGATCTCCGGAAAATGCAGCAGCGACCCCGCCGTCGCGGGAACGGGCGGGGTCGGGTGCAGCGAGGGGTCAAGGCCGGCGATCAGCACAGCGGCAGTCTAACTGGACGTGGCGGGGGCTGCCCAGCATGGCGCGGCAGCCAGCGCCGTTCACCCCACGCGATCAGGGAGGCCAGTGCCGGCCACGAACGCGTCCACGTTGCGGAGCGCGCGCATGCCCATGTTCGTGCGAGTCTCGATGGTCGCGCTGCCAAGGTGCGGCAACAGCACCACGTTCTCGAGGTCGCGCAGTTCGGCCGTGACACTGGGTTCGAACTCGTACACATCGAGCCCGGCGCCGGCAATGCGCCGCTCCTTGAGCACGAAGGCCAGCGCGGCCTCGTCCACCACATCCCCCCGCGCGGTGTTCACGAGGTACGCATGCTCGGGCATGTGCGCCAGCGTCGCGGCATTGATGAGGTGGCGCGTTTCCGGCGTGGCCGGACAGTGCAGGCTCACCACGTCGCTGCGCTGCAGTAACTCGTCCAGGGTGTCCACGCGCTGCGCCCCTGCCGGACCCGCCGTCGCGGGGTCGTCCACACGCGGGTCGCGCGGCGCCTGCCAGAGGATGTGCATGCCGAAGGCGTCGTGGGCAATGCGGGCCACCGCGCGACCGATGCGGCCGTACCCCACGATGCCCAGTGTCTTGCCGCGCAACGTCCGTCCCAACATGAACGTGGGGCGCAGCCCGCCCCACGCCCCACTGCGCAGATGCCGCTCCCCCTCACCCAGTCGCCGCATGGTCATGAGAATGAGCGCGATGGCCACGTCGGCCGTGTCATCGGTGACCACGTCCGGCGTGTTGCTCACGGCAATGCCCGCGCGGCGTGCGGCCTCGAGGGCAATGTGGTTCACTCCCACCCCCACATTGGCCAGCAGCTTGGTGCGGATGCTCGTGGTGTCGAAGATCCCCGGGTGCCACTTGTCCGTCACCGTGGTGATCACCACGTCGGCCTGCTGCAGCACCTGCGCCATCTGCTCGGCCGTCAGCGCCACGTCGGTGCGATTGAAGAGCGCGTCGTAGCGCGACGCAATCTCGGCCTCCACGGCCGCCGGCATCTTGCGGGTGACCACCACCCGCACGTCGTGTGTGCTCACGCCGGCACCCGCCACTGCGCCAGGGCCGCGCCCACACCACTGCCCAGCGTGATGTCGAAGCCGGCATCGGCGAGTGCCATTTCCGTTCCCGCCAGCGCACCGGCCAGCGTGAGTGCGTTCATGTCACCAAGGTGCCCGATGCGGAACACCTTCCCCGCCACTTCACTCAGCCCGCTGCCAAGCGCGATGTCGTAGCGCCGGAAGGCCAGATCGATGACGGTGCGCGCATCCTTGTCTGCCGGGACGAGCACGGCGGTGAGCGAATCGGACGCGATTTGTGGGCGCTGCGCGCATTCGCGCAGCCCCCACGCCTTCACCGCGGCGCGCACGCCGGTGGCCAGGTAGCGGTGGCGCCGGGCGACGTTGTCCATCCCCTCCTCGAGCAGCATCGTGAGCGCCTCGTCAAGGCCGTACAGCAGGGAAAGCGCCGGGGTGCTGGGGAAATAGCCCTGGGCGTTGTTCGCGCGCATGGCGCGCAGGTCGAAGTAGGCGCGCGGTGTGGTGCACGCCTCCACGCGCGCCAGCGCCTTGGGGCTCGCGAACAGCATGCCCAGCCCCGCCGGCAGCATGAAGCCTTTCTGCGAGCCCGTAATGGCGCAGTCCACCCGCCAGTCATCGAAGCGGAAATCGAGACTGGCGATGGAACTCACGCCATCGACGAACAGCAGGGCGGGATGCCCGGCGCGGTCCATGGCCGCGCGCACCGCGGCCACGTCGCTGGTGACCCCGGTCGCGGTTTCGTTGTGCACGAGCAGCACACCCTGAATCTCGTGTGCCGTGTCCGCCGCGAGCGCCGCCTCGATGCGCTCGGGGCTGGCAGCCTCGCCCCAGGGTTCCTCGAGCACATCCACCTGATAGCCCAAGTGGCGCGCGGTCTGGATGAAGAGATGCGAAAACTGCCCGAAGCGCGGCGCAAGCAGACGCGCGCCGGGGTTGACCGTGTTGACCAGCGCCACCTCCCACATGGCCGAGCCGGTCGCCGGAAAAACGAACGCCTCACCGTGCGTCTGGTGCACCACCTGCGGCAGCCGCGAGAGAATGCTGCGCGTGAACGCCGGGAAGGCCGACGAGCGATGATCCTCCATCTGGCGGTGCATTGCCCGCTGAAGGCGGTCGGGTACGGGTGTCGGCCCGGGGATCTGCAGGAAATGACGTCCAGCCATGAGGGGATCGGTGGTAAACGTGGGGAGTGGTCAGGGGGACGGCGGCGCGTCGGCGGCGGAGGCGTCGGCGGTCGGTGGCTCGACGTTTACGTCTGCGCGGTCGGTGACGCTGGCGTCCCCGGCGGCCGTCGCCTCGTTGGCCTCGTCGGGTTCGTGGCGTTCGTCGCGTTCGTCGCTTTCGTCGGACTCGTCGGTCGGCGGCGGCTCCGACGGGTCGAGTACCCGGAGCAGGCGCCGACAGAGGCGCACCAGCCGGGTCTTCTGGTCACCACTGAGTTCGCGCATGAGCGCCACCACCGCATCGGTGCGCGCAGGCGCCGCCTCGGCCAGCAGCACCCGTCCCGCCTCGGTGAGATACACCGAGATGAAGCGCCGGTCCACGGCGTGCCGCTCCCGGCGCACGACGCCGCGCGCTTCGAGCGCGTCGATGATGGCCGTCATCTGTGCCTTGCTGCGTCCGAGGGCTTCCGCCAGCTCCTGTTGGTGCGTGGGCCCGCGCTCCAGGAGGGTGTCGAGCACGCCGTACTGGGACGCCGAAAGACCGAACGGATGGACGGCGTCGTCCACCCGCGTCGCCGCCAGCGCCGCTGCCCGCTGCAGCGCCCAGTAGGCGTCGAGTGCCCGGCGCCGCTTCTTCTCGCCCTTGCTCATGGGTATGCCGTGGGAACCGGTGAAGAGTCGTGAAGGAGACTGGTTACTGCGACACGCCGCGGTGACGCGCCGCGATACGCGACGCCAGCAGCTGCGCCACGGCCATGATGGTCTCCTGCGGGTTCACCCCGAGCGCAGTGGGGAGCAGCGAGCCGTCGGTAATGTACAGGCCGCGCACCCCATGGCGCTCACCGTCGGGCGTCGCGCCCGACGTCGCCATGTCCGTACCCATGCGGCAGGTCCCGTTCACATGGGCCGAGAAGAGCGCCAGCCGGTTGGGGGACAGCGCTCCGGTCGCCAGCGACTCCACGGCAGCCATGGAGCGCGCCACGATGGGGGTGGCGTGCACCGTCTCCACGGCGCTCGCGCCCATGGCGAGGTGCAGCCGCCCCATGGCTACGATCGATGCCCGCACGCGCTGTTCGTCGTCGGGGGTGAGGCGGTAGCGAATGGACGTCTCACCCCGCCGGTTCACGGTGACCCGACCGCTGGATACCCCCCGCGCCGCGCCGTCGCGCGTGAGGCCAATGAAGACCCCGAGCCGGTTGAAGCGCGCCATGGAGGCGGCGTGCGCCGCACCGAAGCCGGGAAGCACGGTGGCGGTGTGCGCGGGGTGCATGGGCGGCGTTTCGATCCAGAAGCCGTAGTCGGTGCCACGCCAGCGGATGAACTCGTCGCACATCGTGGTGAGGGGAATGCCTGTGCTGGGCACGATGTCCCGGTCATACACCCCGTTCACCATGGTCGTGGGGTGCAGGCGCAACCAGTGCCCCACCCCGCCGCCACCCAGCCCCGAGCGTTGCAGCAGGACCGGCGTGCCCACGGCGCCGGCGGCCACCACCACCAGTGGTGCGTCCACGGTGACGTGCGTGCCCTGTGGCGTGGAGGCATGCACGCGCTTGCGGGGAGGGGTCCCGCGGCCGGTATCGCGTTCGATGACCTCGACCTGCGTCACCGAGAGGTCGGTGTACAGGGTGGCACCGGCGGCACCGGCGCGCGGCAGATAGGTGCGCAGCACCGACTGCTTGGCGTCGTGTCGGCAGCCGAAGCTGCAGAAGCCGCAGCGTACACACTGCCGGGCGTTGATCATGCCGCTGTGCACACGCCATCCCAACGCCCGCGCCCCGTTCCACAGCAGCTGATTGTTGGCCGAATGGGCGTCGTGCGGCACCAGCCCCGCGTGCACATCGCGTTCGACCTGCGCAAACACGGGGGCCATGTCGGCGGGCGTCATGCCGTCGGTACCGGCCTCGCGTGCCCACTGCTCCAGCACGTAGTCGGGAGTGCGCAGCATCATCATCCAGTTGACCGTGCTGCCCCCGCCCACGGCGCCCCCCTGCAGCAGGGCAATGGCGCCATCGTCGGTCGCGCGCAGTCCACCGTCGGCGAAGAGGCGCTCCGTGAGGGCCGCGTCCTGTTCCGTGAAGTCGGCGCGTGTCACCCACGGACCGCTTTCGATGACCACCACGTCGTAGCCCGCTTCGGCCAGCGTGGCAGCGGCCACGGCGCCGCCGGCCCCGGTGCCGATGACCACCACGTCAGCGCGACGGGACAGATCGGTGGTGAGGGACGCGCCTCGGTGTACCCCGGCTGGCAGCGGCTCGGGGGGAAGCGCGCCGGGCAGGATCACGGGCCCTCTGGCTACCGGCTCAGCGGGCGTAATGCGGGGGCCGTCGGGGAGCGGCCCCTCGAAGGGCCGGAACTGCTGCCGTGCTTGGAACGGCCCGTCGTAGCCAACGGCGCCCGCCACCTCCGGCTGCGCGTAGTGCACGGTGAGCACCAGCCGGCGTATCGCCTGCCAGGCGGAGCGGATCGGCGGCAGCGCGCTCTCCGTCCAGGCCAGGCAGCAGCGACGCTGCTGGGTGGCCGTGAGTTGCGCGAAGGGGCGTGGTGGGCACCCGGCCAGGAGGGTGGCCGTCCCGGAGCCCAGCAGGTCGAGGGCGGTGCCCATGAGGGCACGCCGGTGCAGCGGCAGCGTGTGCAGCCGTGCGCTGCACCGGGCGAGGAACTCCGCCCGGGATTCGTGCCCTGCCGGCGCCCCCTCCAGAATGCAGTCGGCGAGCGCGCCAAGGGTCTCCTGCTGGAAGGGGGTATGGGGCATGCCTGAGGCTACGCGACTCCCCCCTCACCGGCAACCAACGATCAGCCGTGGAGCGTGAACTCGCGTACGGTGTCGTCGTGCGTCAGCACCCAGATGGAGTAGGCGCCAAAGGCGGTCCCCCACGGCCATTTGAAGAGACGGAAGGCCGACACGACCAGGATGACATAGCGCGCCCAGTTCTGGTGGTTGAGCAGCGCAAAGCCGGCGATGAGGCCGAAGAGGCTGACGAGGCCGATCATACTGGCGGCGATCACGCCCCCCACCGTCCCCACGATCATGACGATGGGATTGAGCGTGGCCATGGAGCCGAAGATGCTGCCGAAGAGCGTGCCCAACGCGGCCAACATGCCCAGCGCGCTGTAGAGCAGGTTGACCAGCGCGACGACCTTGATGTGTGTGCGCACCAACGACTCCGTAGGATGAGGACCGTGGACACTACGGCGGCGTGGCGAGCGCGTTTCAGCGGCGCCGGCGCCGCGCGTCCACGAGACTCACGAGGGCGACCCCTCCCACGATGATCGACATGGCCACGAACGCGGTGGCGGGGAGTCGTTCGCCACCCAGGGCCACACCCAGCAGCACGGCGACCAGCGGATTCACGTACGCATACGTGCCCACGGCCGTGGGGCTGGCCACCTTGAGGAGCCACATATACGTGGAAAACCCAATGAGTGAGCCGAAGATGATCAGATAAAGTAGCGATGCTGCCGAGAGTAACGTGACATTGGAGGGATGCAGCCTC
This sequence comes from Gemmatimonas sp., assembly GCF_027531815.1. NCBI lineage: Bacteria > Pseudomonadati > Gemmatimonadota > Gemmatimonadia > Gemmatimonadales > Gemmatimonadaceae > Gemmatimonas > Gemmatimonas sp. Next base: position 159,882 of record NZ_JAPZSK010000014.1, read on the forward strand.
GCCCAGTCTCCCGTCAACGCCGCCAGCACACTGAGTAGCACGCCGCCCGTGAGCATCTGCATGGCGATGGCGAGGGCCGCCGGCTTCGCCTGCTGCGACGCGCGTGAATACAGCGAGCCAACGGTCCAGCTGAGCGACCCGAGCGTAAGCACGACCGCGCCCACCGGGTCCACCACGGGGCTCCGTCCCCCGGCGCCGGCGCGGGCCGACGGCAGCACCAGCAGCGCCACCCCCACCAGCCCCACCACGACGCCCACCAGCTGCATGACCCGGGGACGCTTTCCCTGGTACGCCTCGCACAGCACCAGCCAAAGCGGCACGGTGGCCACCAGCACGGAGGCGATACCGGAGCTCACCCGCTGACTCGCCCAGCTGACGGCGCCGTTCCCCACGAAGAGCAGCAATGCGCCCACGATGGCCGAGTCGCGCCATTCGGCGCGGGACGGCGCCGCGGCACCGCGCCAGCGCATGAACCCATACAGAGCCCCGCCGGCGAGCAGAAAACGCATTGCCCCGAGGGCAAAGGGAGGGATCGTCTGCACGCCCCACTTGATGGCCAGGTAGGTCGACCCCCACACCACATAGATGATGAAGAAGCCACAAACGAGCTTCCATCGCGGCACTACAAGATCAGTAGAATGATCCGAGGCCACCGGTTGCGCCGGCACCGGTGGCGGCGTGGCAGAGGAACGCGACTCAGGCACGCGGCGTCATGACGAGGGGGACGCCGGAGCCGGGCGCAGGGCGCGCAGCGCGGCATCACCGGCAGCCAGCCCGCCGATGAGGATGTAGAGATAGAAGGTGTAGAAGCGCCACCAGAGCAGGGCGGCGGCGAAGATCCCGGCCGGAATGGCGGTGGAGAGCGTGGCGGCAAAGGCTCCCTCGATGAAGCCGCCGCCACCCGGCGCCGGCACGACCACGCCACCGTAGAAGAGCGCCAGCGGCCAGAGCACGAGGGGCGCCAGGGTGTCCATGGTGCGCGGGAAGGTGGGATCGCCCAGGAACACCAGGATGGGGAGCGTGGCCACCTTGCACAGCACGTGCAGCACCGACCCCCCGAAGGCGAGCAGCATGAGCCCCATCTTGGCGCTGCGCAGCGACGCCACCGCCTCGCGCAGGGAGCGCAGCGTGCGCTGCACCGCTCGCCAGCGCGGTGCCTTCAGCCCCAGCGAACGCGCCCACGCTGGCGGCGGCCCGTTGGCGTTGCGGCGGGAGAGCAGCCACCCCGTCGTACCGGAGCCCAGCACCACGGTGCTGTAGCCACCCACCAGGGCCAGCAGCCCGCCGGTGCTGGCGCCGCGTCCGGCAAAGAGCACCGCCAGGACACTACAGACCAGCACCAATGACCACATTTCGAGGAAGAGCTCGAGAAAGAGCACCAGCACCCGCTGCGCGGCGCCTGTGCCGCTCTCCGCCAGCACCAGAAAGCGGGCCGGTTCTGCCCCCGAGCGGGCCGGCGTAATGGCCGCGGCAAAGTCGCCCGCCAGACAAACCCGCAACGCCGTGCCGAACGCAAGGGGAATGCGGCAGGCGCGGGCCGACGCCTGAATCTTGAAGGCGCGGGTGGCGATCTCGGCGGTCACGGTGGCCAGCGCCGCCACGTGCACCGGCCAGGCCAGCCACGGCATGCCGCCGGCGGGCCAATGCGGCGCCACGACCCATGCGGAGATCCCCAGCATGAGCCCGAACGACAGCAGGGTGACCAGCCAACGTTTCCACGACATGGCGCGCAAGATAGTGGAAACCCGTGTTCCTCTGGCGAGGTCCCTGTTTCGGCTGTCGATTCCCACGTCGGCCTGCTGCCGCGGGGCACCCGCCCCCCATACTCCCACCCGTGTCGAGGTGCTGCGTGAGCTCCGAGTCTCCTTCCGGCCCGTTTTCCCGCGCCCTGTCGCGGCGCCAGTGGCTCCGCACCACCGGTCTTGGCGTTGGCGCCAGCGTCGCCCTGCCCGGTCTGCTCCCCGCCGCGGAGATGTCGCGGGTGCTGGGGGGCGGGCTGCCCTACTCGGCGCTGCTCACGCAAATGGAACGTGACGTGACCACGGCGCGCCGGGCCGCCGGGCCCATTCGCCTCAACTTCAACGAGAACCCGTTCGGCATGTCGCCGAAGGCCAAGGATGCCCTCATGGGCAACTGGGGGCAGCACACCTGGTACATGCCGCCCGTACGCGACGAACTCACGGCCACGTTTGCGAAGCATGTGGGCGTGCCGGTCGATCACGTGCTCGTAACGCAGGGCTCGAGCGAGGTGCTGTCCATTCTTGCACTCGCCTACAACATGCACGGCGGCGAGATCGTGGCGCCGTGGCCCACCTTCGAAGACCTGCCGCGCTGGGGCGACACGCTGGGCGCCACGGTGCACAAGGTACCGCTCGATCATCGCCTCGATCACGACCTGTACCAGATGGACGCGAAGATCAACGGCAACACGAAGCTCGTGTTCGTGTGCAACCCGAATAATCCCACGTCCAACCTCGGCGATGATCAGGCGCTGCGCGACTTCGTGTCGAACGCCGCGAAGCGTTCCACGGTCATCGTGGATGAAGCCTACTACGACTTCGTCACGCAGCCGGGGTACAAGAGCATGACCGATCTCGTGCTCAAGGGCGAACCCATCATCGTGTCACGCACCGCAAGCAAGATTCACGGACTGGCGGGGCTTCGCATCGGCTTTGCCATCGCACGACCGGACATCATCAAGAAGCTCTCCCAGTACGTGAGCGGCGATCCGAACGTGTTCGGCCTTACCGCCGCCAACGCGTCGATCATGGACACCGAGTATCAGGCGTTCGTGAAGGCGAAGAACGCCGAAGGGCGCACGATGCTGATCGACGCCGTCACGAAGCTGGGCAAGAAGGTCGCGCCGTCGCAGACCAATTTCGTGTTCTTCCAGACGGGCAAGCCGGTGGAGCAGTCGCAGCAGTACTTCGCCGCGAAGGGCTTCACCATCGGCCGGGCCTTCCCGCCGTACACCGACTGGTGTCGTGTCTCCATCGGGACGCCGGCGGAGATGCAGCAGTTCGTCGCGGTGTTGCCGGGGGCGTTCGCCTGATCACGTCCCCCGGGGCTTGGCCCGACGCGTCGCCTCGGCGGTGAGCGGGTCGTCGGGCCAGGGGTGTCGCGGATAGCGCCCGCGCATCTCCTTGCGCACCTCGAAGTAGCTGGACGTCCAGAAGCCGGCGAGATCACGCGTCACCTGTACCGGGCGCTGTGCCGGCGAGAGCAGGTGCAGCGTGACCGGCACCCGTCCGTCGAAGAGCATGGGCGTGGTGGTCCAGCCGAACACCTCCTGCAGCTTCACCGCCAGCACGGGTGCCATGGGATCGCTGTAGTCGAGCGCAATGCGCGAGCCGCTCGGCACGTCGAGATGGGTGGGCGCGAGGCGATCGAGTGCCGCGCGCTGGTGCCATGGCACCAGCCCCGCGAGCGCCTCGTGCCAGTCGATCTGCTCGAGATGTGCCCAGGTGCGCGCACCGTCGAGGAAGGGACCCAGCCACTCGCCACGTGAGGACACCAGTGCGGCGTCGCTCACATCGGGCCACGCGGCATCGTGCGCATGCGCGAAGGCCAGCCGCTCGCGCAGCCGCTGTGCGCGCTCGCGCCACGGCCACGCACTCACCCCCACGCGGGCGAGCTGCTCCAGCAGTGTACTGCGCACCGCTTCGGCGTCCGGCTCGCGCTGCGGCTTCTCCTCGAGGGTGATGGCGCCCAACATGCTGCGCTCCACGGCCTTCACACTGCGCGAACGCTCGTCCCACACCACCACGGATTCCCGCGCGATCTGTTCGCCGAAATCGTCACGGATCTCGTCGAGCGTGAGCGGCGCGGCGCGCGCAATCCGATATTCCGGCGGCTGTCCCTCCAGCTCGGCCACGGCGAGGTACGGCGCATCGTGCAGGCTGTCGCCCTTGCGCAGCACGGCCCCACTGCCATTGCGCAGCAGATACCGCGGTTCGGCACCCGCACGGCGCTGCGCCACACGATCGGGAAACGCCAGTGCCAGCAGCGCCCCCGTTTCGGCATCGTCCCATGGTTGCAGCCGTGCGCCGCCGTCGATGCGTCGCACCAGGTCGTCAGCGCCCTCCTTCACGCGCCGCACCGCGTCGCGATCGGCGCGGGCGCCGTACATGGACAGCGCGCCACCATCACCACCGCGCTGCAACAGCTCGGTGCGGAGCCGCAGGTCGGCCGGTGCGCCGCCAACACCCTCGCCGCGCACCACGTCCCGCTCCTCCAGCAGCGCGGCGATCGCGGCGCCCAGCGGCAGCTGCCCGCGCGTCTGCGCGTGCAGCACCAGATGCGCGAGTCGTGGCTGCAGCGGCAGCGCCGCCATGCGCTTGCCGTGCGGAGTGATGCGCCCCTGCGCATCGAGTGCCCCAAGCTGTGCAAGGAGCTGCCGCGCCTGCAGGAAGGGGCCAGGGCGGGGCACGTCGAGCCAGCGCAGCTGCGCCGGATCGGCAATGCCGGCATCGGCGAGCTCCAGCGCCAGGCTCGACAGATCGGCATCGATGATCTCCGGGCGCGATGCGGCGAGAAAGCCGTGTTCTTCGTGCACATCCCACAGCCGGTAGCACACGCCCGGTGCCGTACGCCCGGCGCGCCCGCGCCGCTGGTCGGCCGAGGCACGGCTCACGCGCACGGTGTGCAACCGCGTCAGCCCAGCCACCGCATCGTAGCGGGGAATGCGCGACCAGCCGGCGTCGACCACCACGCGCACCCCTTCCACAGTGAGGCTCGTTTCGGCCACGCTCGTGCTGAGCACCACTTTGCGCCGTCCAGCCGGCGCCGGCGCGAGCGCCGCCTCCTGCTCATCCAACGGCATGCTGCCGTGCAACACGTAGACATCCACCGTGGGCGGTACGCTCCCCGTGAGCCGCTCCGCCGTACGGCGCTGCTCACCCATGCCGGGCAGAAACACCAGCACGTCGCCCTCGCACTCGGCGAGGGCATCACGCACGACGCGACTCGTTGCGGCTTCCATGCGCTCGTCGCTGCGTGGGGCGCGATGATGCGTGGTAATCGGAAACATGCGACCGCTGCTGCGTACGACCGGTGCCGGTCCCCGTGCGTCGGCAATGAGCTGCGCCACGGCCTCGCCGTCGAGAGTGGCCGACATCACCAGCACCCGCAGATCGTCGCGCACCTGTTGCGTCTCCAGCACCAGCGCGAGGCCAAGGTCGGCGTGCAGCGAACGTTCGTGGAACTCGTCGAAGAGCACGGCGGCGTAGCCGTCGAGCGTGGCGTCGGCCGACAGCATTCGCGCCAGCACCCCTTCGGTGACGACCTCGATGCGCGTGTGTTTCGAGACCCGTGTGTCACCGCGCACGCGGTACCCGACGGTCCCTCCAACGGACTCGCCGAGCTGCCGCGCCAGGTAGTGCGCGGCGGCGCGTGCGGCAAGGCGACGCGGTTCGAGCATCACCAGGCGCCGACCGGCCATCCACGGTTCGGGAAGCAAGGCCAACGGCACGCGCGTGGTCTTGCCAGCCCCCGGAGGGGCTTCGAGCACGGCTACGCCGCGAGACTGTAGCGCGGCGGAGAGTGCGTCGAGCACGTCCTCGATGGGCAGCCGTGTGGGCAACGGCGGAGGCAAGCGAAAAGACCTCAGGTGGAAGAACGCCGGGACATGATCAGCGGCGTCGTCCCGCGCGCCCATCGAGCTGCGGTGCCAACCACTCCTGCGCGCGCTGCAGCACCTCGTCGGTCCCGGTGCGGAAGCTGCGCAGCGTGAGCCGAGCATCCACCATCGGGGCAATGCCCACGCGCTGCCACTGCGAGCCATCGGTGCGGCGCAGTTCGGCCGCGGGCACTCCCAACACGAGACCGCCAGGGAGCGGCACGTCCACGGCCTCGGCGGGGGATCCGCCCGTCGCACTCCCCACGAACGTGATCTCCGTCGTGGCCTCCAGGGCGAGCGCCAGGCGCTCCATGGCCCCGGCCGTCCGTTCGTCCACGAGCGCGACGAGCCGGCCACGGTACTGTCCGGTCGAATCGCCACGCGACACGCGCGAGCGCACCTCCCGCTCGTCCGGGCACTGGGCCGCCTGATCGCGCAGCGACTCGGCCAGGCAGGGAACCGACTGATACCGGTGCAGTTCACGCGCCACCACCGCGACCGGACGCGTGCGGACCGCGCGCAGCACGACGGCGGCCACCATACTGCTGTCGGCGAGCGTCCCGCGCAGGTCCAGCACCCAGGCGCGCGCACGGCGGTGCCGGTCGAGTTCCCCCTGCACCGTCTGATCGGTGAGGCGATTCACATCGAGATAGGCAACACCGCCGCTCAGCGCAATCGAAGCCGGCTGCCACGGCCGCTCCACCTGCGGGAGCAGCGCCATCGTTTCGACCCGGCGCGGCACCGCCAGCTGCCGCTCCCGCCCCGTGACGTCGCGCAACCGCACCAGCGATGCGCCCACGGCGCCGCGCGGCAGCAGCGTCATGAGGAGATGCTGGCGTGACCAGTCGTTGGGGGCGCTTACCGCCCGCCGACGCTCCTGGAGCCAGGCGGGAAGGGGAAAGCCGTCCACCGCCGTGAGTTCCTGCCCCACGCGAATGTCGAGCGCCCGCGCGTCGTCGGTGCTGACCACGTCGGTCACGACGGCCCGTCCATCCGCCCAGCGTACGCGAAAGGGCAAGGTGGCCACGCCGCGCACGCTGTCCACGGTCGCCCCGCGCAGCGTGACCTGCGCATCATCGAAGGCACTCACGAACGAGAGCAGCGCCGCGGCGTACTCGGTCGCGTAGCGCGCCGACTCGAGCCGCGGCAGGGCGCGCTCGAACACCGCATCGATATCGTCGTCGTACAGGTCACGATGCGCATGCCGTGCGCGCATGGCACTCCACACCCGCGCGCCGGCCAGCACGCGCGACCCCATGAACGGGTAGGGGTCGCTGTCGTAATAGCCGGGCAACACCGCACGCGGCCGCACGCGTGCCAACCGGGAGGCACGCACGAAGCGCCCGCTGCGCAGCATGCCGAGGGCCACGCGCAGTGCAGGAGCGCTGTCGGCAGGCGCGGCGGCGCGCGACACCACGGTATCGGCCACCAGACCACCACTGCCGTCGGCGTGGAGCAACTCGCCGGTGCGGAGGCGCACCATCAGACCGGCGCCTATGGGCACGCGCACGCTGGGGGCCAGCGCGTCGTCGCGCACTCCCTGCTCCGCCACGAGCGTTGCCCGCCCCGTGGCGAGCAGTCCCAGCACGGCGCGCGGCATGACCGTGTGCTCGTTGGCGAGCACCACGACGCGGCGCGGCGCCGCATCGACCGGGCTGATCAGCGCCCCATCACGCCCGAGCCACGAATCGTCAAAGGACCATCGACCGGCGTCTTCGCGAGCGCCACCCACCCGGCGCACCCGCAGGCCGCTCATCGTGAACGGCACCGATGCCAGACGCTCGGCGAGCTGCGTGCGCGCCACGAACGCCTCCACGCTGTCGGCGTCTGCGCCCGGCGCGCTCGCCCGCAAGTCGAGCACCACGCGCGATGGCACGCTGGCCAGCGCCTGCCGCACCCCCACCGCCGCACTTTCCTCGTAGCGCCACGCCGAGGGCAGCTGCAGCACGAGGATGCTGTCGCGCGTGCGCTCGGCGTTCGCCACGGTGACCACCGGGCCGGGGGCGGTGGGCACGTCGGCACTGTCACGTTCCACGCGCGTCAGCGGATCGCCAAGCGCCGCCAGAAAGCGGGTATAGGCCAGCGCCAGCTGGTCGGCATCGGTGGCGCGGCCCACGAGTGTGACGGCGCGGATGAACGCCGAGTCGAGCGGCGCCCCACGCACCGCCACCGCCGGGTGATGCAGCGACGCCAGGTGCCACACGAAGGCCAGACGCAGCAGCCGCGCCCCTCCTGCCGAATCAGAAGCGGCAGCGACCGGCTCGGGATCGTCGGGGGCCGGCGGCAGCGCGGCGCCGGCGGCCAGGGGATCGACGTCGCGCAGGGTGGTGCCTGCCGGGACCGGAGCAGGTTGCACCGGAACGCAGGCGAGCAGGCCCCCTGCGGTGGTCGCCGCCAGAACCGCAGCGGCAACGGCGCGACGGGTACCCGAAAGGAGCGGGGAACGCGTCATATTTCGCGGCATGGTGACGGCATATCCGGAAGATAGCCGTCGAAATCCCCCGTTCCGAGTGCGCCTGCGCATGACTGCACCCACGGCCGACCATCACGACGTCACCACACGCCTGTACTACGACGATGCGCGGCTTGCGCGATTCAGCGCGACCGTCACCGCCGTGGCTGCGGAGGGAACGGTGGTGTACCTCGACCGCACGGCCTTCTACCCGACCTCCGGGGGACAACCGCACGACGTGGGGACGCTGGCCGACGTGGCCGTCGTGGATGTCATCGACGAGGAGACGCGCGTGGCGCACCGCCTGGCGCAGCCGTTGGGACTCCCGCTGGGGGCCATGGTGGTGGGCCACGTCGATACGGCGCGGCGGCTGGATCACATGCAGCAGCACACCGCCCAACATTTGTTGTCGGCGCTGCTCGCCGACGAATACGGATGGGCGACGGTGAGTGTGCACTTCGGCGATCAGGCCTCGACGGTGGATGTGGCGTGCGCCGAGGGCATCGGCGCTACCCAGCTGGCCCGCATCGAACAGCGGGTCAATGCGCTGCTGCGCGCGCGGCACGCCGTACAGGTGAGCTACGAGGAGGCGGCCACGGCCAGCGGGTTGCGCAAGGCGAGCGACCGGGACGGCACGTTGCGCATCATCACCATCGAGGGGCTCGACCGCAGCGCCTGCGGCGGGACGCATCTCGCGAACACCGCCGAAATTGGCGCCCTCCTGCTGCGCGGTGCCGAACGGACACGTGGGCACACGCGCATCGAGTTTCTGGCGGGCGATCGCGTATTGCGGCGGGCCCATGGCGATGCGGAGCTGCTGACCCGTGCCGCGCGACCGCTGTCGGCGGCGGCGAGCGATCTTCCGGCGCTCGTCGAGCAGCAGGTGGCTCGCCTGGCCGAGCTCGAGCGCGACCGGAAACGGCTGCTGGCAGAGCTGGCGGGGCACGAAGCAGTAGCGCTGTGGCAGGACAGCAACGTCGATGCGCGTGGCGTGCGGCGCGTGCGTCATCGCGTGTCTGGTGCGGTGAAGGATGCCGAGCCGCTGGTCCAGCAGTTGCTGACGCGGGGTCCCTGCGTGGTGCTCGTCACCAACGACGCCACCGGTGCCGTGCTGCTCGCGGCCTCACCGGACGCGTCGCTCGACGCGGGGCAGACGCTGCGCGCCGCGCTGCAACACGCGGGTGGGCGCGGCGGCGGGTCACCACGACTCGCCCAGGGCGCGCTCCCCAACGCCACCGCCCTTCCCGCCCTCGCCACGGCGCTCGGGTTCTGAGTTCCCCCTTCACCTCGTGACGACCATGCCGACCGATATCCTCCGCCCCGGCGACGACGAATTCGCGCCCTACTATGCCGGGTACATCGACCAGGCCGCCCGTACCATGTCGGCGCGTGGCCTGAGCCACGTGGCGCAGCTGCTCGAGGCGCAGCGCACCGAATGTGAGACGCTCCTGCGCACGGTGCCGGAGGAGCGGGCGGCGTATCGCTACGCCCCCGGCAAGTGGACGCTCGCCGAGTCGCTCATCCACGTGACCGACACCGAGCGCGTCTTCGCCTATCGTCTGCTGCGCATCGCGCGCGGCGACGTCACGCCGCTTCCCGGTTTCGAACAGGACGACTGGGTCCCGGCCAGCCGCGCCGGCCAGCGGACACTCGCCAGTATCACGCGTGAGCTGTTGGCGGTCCGCACGGCAACGCTGGAGCTGGTGGACTCTCTGGACGCGGAGGCGTTGGCGCAGCGCGGGGTGGCCAGCAGCAAGGCCGTATCGGCGCGGGCGCTCGTCTGGATGATGGCCGGACACCTGGCGCACCACCTCACGCTGACCCGGGAGCAGTACCTCGCGTCGTAACGGATGCGCGCGCCGGCGGCGCGCGCGGTTGGCCCAGGAGGGCGCAGGGGGGCCCGAAATCGGCTAGATTTGAGGGCTGTGGTGCACCACCCGCACCACCCCCTCGCCGAATTTTCCGGAGCGATCCGTGTCCGCTGTGTCACCCCTTCTTGCTTCCGCGTCACCCGAGACGGTGCGTCTCGCGATCGACACCGTGCGCACCCTCGCCATGGACGCGGTGCAGGCCGCGGAGTCGGGTCACCCCGGCACGCCCATGGCGCTCGCGCCGCTCGCGTACGCGCTGTACGCCACCCACCTGCGGCACGATCCGGCCGCACCGGCCTGGGCCGACCGCGACCGGTTCGTGCTGTCGGTGGGACACGCCTCGATGCTGCTGTACGGCACACTGCATCTCGCCGGCTATGACCTCCCGCTCGAGGAGATCCGCAACTTCCGCCAGTGGGAGAGTCTCACGCCCGGGCACCCCGAAGTGCACCACACCAAGGGCGTGGAAACGACCACCGGCCCGCTCGGTCAGGGCATTGCCAATGCGGTGGGCTTTGCGGTCGCCGAGGCGAGCCTGGCGGCCACGTTCAATCGCCCCGGCCACCAGATCGTCGACCACTACACGTACTTCATTGCCGGCGACGGCTGCCTCATGGAGGGCATCTCGCACGAAGCGGCAAGCTTCGCGGGACACATGAAGCTCGGCAAGCTCATCGGCTTCTTCGACGACAACGGCATCACGATTGACGGCAGCACGGCCCTCACCTGCAGTGACGACGCGGCCCAGCGCTTCGCGGCCTACGGGTGGCAGGTCCTGCATGTGGACGATGTGAACGACCTCGCCGCCATCGATGCGGCCATTGCGCAGGCCAAGGCGGATACCGAGCGCCCCACGCTCATCATCACGAAGACGCATATCGGCTTCGGTTCGCCCAACCGGCAGGATTCGGCCAAGGCGCACGGCGAGCCGCTGGGCAAGGAAGAGATTGCGCTCACCAAGGCCGCCTACGGATGGCCGTCGACGGAGCCGTTCTTCGTGCCGGCCGACGCGCTGGCGCACTGGCGAGAGGCCGCGGCGCAGCGCGCCGCTACCCACGCCGAATGGCAGCGCACGTGGCAGGCGTATGAAACCGCGTACCCGGAGCTGGCCAAGGAATTCGAACGCCGCATGAAGGGGGAGCTGCCGCCGCAACTCGAGCAGGCGTTCCCGGTGTTCGATGCCAAGAGCGGTGCCGTGGCCAGTCGCGCCGCGAGCGGCGCGGTGATCAACGCCATCGCCAATGTGGTTCCCGAACTGCTGGGCGGCAGTGCCGACCTCACCGGCTCCAACCTCACCAACGTGAAGGGGGCGCACCCGTTCAGCGCCGCGCAGCGCGACGGACGCAACTTCCATTTCGGCATTCGCGAACACGCCATGGGGGCGATCATGAATGGCATGGGGCTGCACGGCGGGGTGATTCCGTACGGCGGCACCTTCCTCGTGTTCAGCGACTACATGCGCCCCGCCATTCGGCTCGCCGCGCTCATGGGCGTGCAGGCGATCTACGTCTTCACGCACGACTCCATCGGGCTGGGTGAAGACGGTCCCACGCACCAGCCCATCGAGCACCTGGCGGCACTGCGGTGCATTCCCAACCTCCTGGTCCTGCGCCCCGCCGATGCCGACGAAGTGAGCGAAGCGTGGCGCACGGCGCTGCATCATCGGTCGGGACCGTCGGCCATCGTGCTCACCCGACAGAAGCTCGCGTATTTCGGGGAACCGGCGCGCGCCCGTGACGGGGTGAAGCAGGGTGCCTATGTCGTGGCTGACGCGGCGGGACACGTCCCGCACGTGGTGCTGCTGGCCAGTGGCTCGGAGGTAGAAGTGGCGCTCAAGGCCCGCGAGCAGCTGTCGGGTCATGGCGTGCACGCGCGGGTGGTGAGCTGCACCAGTCTCGAGCGCTTCGCGCAGCAGCCCGTGGAGTATCGCCACCATGTGCTCCCCACCGGCGTGCCGCGCGTGGCGGTGGAGGCCGCACACCCCATGAGCTGGTACCGATGGGTGGGTGACCACGGTGCCATTGTCGGCATCGAGTCGTTCGGCGCCAGCGCGCCAGCGCCGGTACTCTTCGAGAAGTTCGGCATCAGCGCCGACCGCGTGGTGCAGGCGGCCCGCTCCGTGCTCGCCTGACTCCTCGCACGCCAGACGGCAGGACTACGCGCTCGCCCGTGCGGTGAGCGCGTTTTCCATGCCGACCAGCAGGGTGGTGATGGTCGGCGTGGCTTCAGCACGCCACTGCGACAAAAGGCCACGACGCTTCACGTCGTGGCCTTTCGCGTAGCTCAGCAGGGCGGTGAATCAGCTGGGGCAGCGCGCGAGCCCTGCCACCGGGCACCGCTCCGGATCGCGGGCCGGGGCACTCCCCTGTCCGCCGGGACCGCCGAAGGTGTACAGCGGCAGCTGGAGGGTCTGGAGCTCACGGCCCGGAATGGGCAGATGCACGGGCGTGTTCTCGGGAAGCGTCTGCCACCCGCGCGCGTCGAGGAAGGCAATGACCCCGTTCATGCCGAGCCCCTCGATGCCCTTTTCGTAGCGGAGCGCATCCCACAGGCTGCCGCAGGCGCCGCTCTCCTTGCGCGGCACGCACCCGGGCTCGTTGGGCGGTCCCTCCACGGTCACCGGCGGCAACTCGCCGTTGGCGATACGCGTCCTGTTGATGAGGGGCACTGCCTCCGCCGCACGCCCGAGGCGAATGAGCGCTTCCGCCTTGAGCAGGTCCATCTCGGCCACGCTCATGGCGAGCTGCGGGCCGGTCTGCCAGGTGAGGTCCACGCCGCTGCGACGGAAGAAGTAGTGCGACCAGCGGAAGGTGCCACGGTCGGCCGCGAAGATGTTGTTGAGGTTGTACCCCACGTACTTGCCGGGCGACGCCGGCCCCGTGGTGCCCTGAATGCGACGGTCACGCGTGCGCATCTGGAACGGCTGGCGGTTGTCGTTGGGGGTAGCCACCCAGTTCACCCAGCCGTTGGTGGAATCGGCCGGACCAATGAGCCAGTAGCTGGGCCGTCCGAAGTCAGACGGACGTCCCGCCGTGCGCAAACGCGCCACCAGACGCTTCCAGTCGTCGAAGAACACATCGGGCTGGGCGAGCGGGGCGTAGTCAGTCTGGATGCCGGCGTCCACGCGACGGATGACCTCCGCCCAGTTCACGGCGGCCCGCTCCGCGCGGGAGCGCGGCGTGTAGACCAGAATGCGCGCCGCGTACGAATTGGCGAGGCGCACGAACTGGTCGCGCGTGAGACTCTGGTATAGCCACGCGTCCGCCGGGAAGGTCATGGACGGTTGCGTCTGCGCCACGGCGATCGCCGAATCGAGCTGCCGGATGGCGAACGCCGCCACCTGCCGGTACTCCGTGAACTGCGGGGTGCGCACGGTGTCGAGCTGCGTGGACTCGTCGATGAGCGGCGCCTTGTCGAAATAGAAGCCGATGTGCCCGTACGACAGCCCCTGCATGAACTTGCCCATCGCCTTGGCGCGTGCCGTACGCACGGGGTTCTCGATTACGAGCCCGCGGTTGATCGATCCCACCACGTCGTTGACGGACGACACGGTACGGAACAGCTGGAACCAGGGCGTTTCGTTCACGAAGCGGCGCACGTTCACGGGGCTGTTGTTCCACCCCTGCCGCGGCTCGGCGCTCAGTTCGAGCTGGCCGAAGTCGGCGAAGCCCGAGGTGATTTCGCGCGCCATGGTGCTGAAGGCCCACGAGGGATAGTCATCGTGTCCCGCCACCGGCCACCAGGTGCGGAAGGAGGTGGCCACGAAGTTTTCGGTAGTGAGCGGCTGCGCCGTGGCGCGCTCCGCATCGGGGCGATTGGGATTCACCACGTCGAGGTCCTGGCAGGACGCCGCAACGAGGAGCAATCCCACCGGCCAGACGAACTTCTTGAGTGTGTGCATGATGAGTCGTGCGCCGGTCAGAAGATGATCTCAACACTACCCGTGATCGTGCGGTAGCGAGGATAGTCGAAGCTGTCGAGGCGGTTGAGGACCGAGCCGACCTCGGGGTCGTAGCCCTTGTACCGCGTGAAGGTGAGCATGTTGCGGCCAATCAGCGACACGCTGGCCTGCTCGGCGCCGAGGCGCGCAAGCGCAGAAGCAAAGGTGCGCGGCAGCCGGTACTTGAGCGACAGCTCGCGCAGCTTCACGAAGCTTGCGTCTTCCACGAACCAGTCGGTCGGACTGTTGGCCGCGTACAGCGCCACGTAATAGTCCGTCGTCTTCTTGAGCTCCTCTGCCTTGCCCGCCTGGTCCACGTCGGTGTGACGCCCCCACTGGTACATGCGCTGCCGCGTCTGGTTGTACGCGTCGCCGCCCACCTGGGCATCCCACAGCATGAACAGCTGCACGCCGCGCCAGCCAATCGTGTTCGACCAGCCGAGGCGGAAGTCGGGGTTACCATCACCGATCTTCACCACGGCCGCATTGCCCACCGAGTCGAGGGCCGTGATGGGCTGACCCCACCGGTACACGCCGTTGCCAATGGTGGCACTGGTGCCCCAGAGCCGCTTCGTCACTCCCTCGGTGAAGCTGTTGCCGGCACCCACCCACACCAGGAGCCCCTCATCGTTCACCTGGAACTCGTTGGCACGCGCGCCCACACTGGCCGGCAGTTCACCGGCACCGCGCATGAAGCGGAACCCGTACATGTTGCCCAGCGTCTCGTTCGCGCAGCGGAAGGCGATCGTCTGGGTGACAAAGCAGGGCCGGTTGAACTCGGTAATGCGGTTACGTGACCGATCGGCCACGAACCCGGTCCGCCACGAGAACGTGGGGCGTCGAATCACCTGCGCTTCGAAGGTGCCTTCCCACGTGCTGCCAGTCACCGTGCCCGCATTCTGCCACTGGTTGGCGTAACCGAAGTACCCGGCCAGCGGAATGAGGATGAGCTGGTCGGTGGTCTTCTGCCGCGCACGCGACAGCTGCAGCGAGTAGCGGTTCTTGATGATGGCGTCGAGGCCGAACTCCGTTTCCTTCGAGTACTCCGGGCGCAGATTGCGATTGCCCAGGTTCGCCTTCACCAAGCCGCCGCCTTCCACGAAGTTGAAGGTCTCGAACTGGTCGTTGAAGTCGGGACGGCCGCCGGCGGTACCCTGCGAGGCGCGCAGCTTGAACTCGTTGAAGAACGACTTGAAGGGGAACCACGCCTCTTCCGACAGCCGGTACGCGGCCGAGCCGCGGTAGTACCAGTGGACCTGCTGGTCGGGGCCGAACAGCGAGCTGCCGTCCTGGCGCGCCAGCGCGTCCACGATGAGCTTGCCGCGCCAGTCGGCGGCGCCGCTCACGAAGAACGAGTTGGTCTTGATCGTTTCGCTCGTACTCGACACGAAGCGCACGGTGGCGTTGTTGAGGCTGTTCACCCCGGGCGCCGCGAAGATCTGGCCACTCGCATTCACCAGATCGTTGGTTTCCCGCTCGATGAGGCCGCGCACGGTGCTGCGGAGCGTCACGTCACCCACCCGCTTGAGCAGGTTGGCCGACAGCGACGCATTGAGGGCGTTCGTCACGCCGTTGAAGCGCGAGATCTCCCCGGGACCGCCGTTGGCGAATCCCTCCGTCTTCACCCCCTGATCGAGGAAGAAATCGTTGGCGCGATCGGAGCGGTCGTAGGAGAGATTGGCGTCGACCGTAAGCCAGGAGCGCGGCGTGTAGCGTCCCTCGAGGCTGCCCTGGAGGCGACCGCGGTTGCGATTGCGGCTTTCCGTGGACAGCACGTAGAGCGGGTTCTCTTCGCGCCCCTCGAAGTCCGGCTGGAAGACGTACGGGGTCCCGTCGGGGTCGCGCTGCCGCAGGTTGACGTCGGGGGCCTGATTGATGAGGTCGAAGAAGACATCGTCGTACAAGTTGAGCCGCTTCGACTTGCTGTAGTACGCGCTCACGCCGAACTGCAGGTCGCTGCGCGGACGATGATCGAGGTTGAGGCGGAAGTCATTCTGGTCGTAGCGCCCGCTGTTGAGCACCACGCCATCTTCCCGCTGATTCACGAACGCGAAGAACCAGTTGGTCTTGCCGCCGTTCTGTGCGATGTTGAGCGAGTTGCGCGTGAAGTTGCCGGGATCGAAGAACTCGTCGACCTGGTTGAAATACGTCCCCGGCGCGTACGGCCGATCCTGAATGCGCTCGAAGGCGGGGCGCGGTACGCGCTGTTCACGTGGTACCCGCTGGCCGGCCGCATTGGTGTAGGCGCCGGTCTCGTCGGCCAGGAAGAAATGCTGGTTCGCCCAGTCCACGGTGCGCGCGAGCGAGTTGGCCCCGTACTCGGTGCGCAACGTGAACTTCGTCGTCCCCTCGGCCAGGGTGTTGCCGCGGCGCGTGCGAATCTGAATGACGCCCGCCGACGCGCGGGACCCGTACAGCGAGGCGGCTGAGGCGCCCTTCACCACCTCGATGCTTTCAATGTCCATGGACTGCAGGTCGGCGCTGGCCGCGTCGAAGGACTGCGACTGGATGACGCCGTCCACGACCACCAGCGGCGCGTTCGACTTGCTGATCGACGTGGGGCTGCGGAGCTGGATGTTGGTGCCGCCACCAGCCTGCCCGGTGGGCACCACGCTCACACCGGCGATCTTGCCCTGGATCGTTTCCAGCGCGTTGGTGGCGGGCACCGGCGCATCCTCCGCCGAAACGCGTCCGACCGAGAAGGGCACCCGCGTACCGCTGGTGGGGTCCACCACGCCGGTGGTGACGATGGCCTGCAGGTTGAGCGCCGCGGCCGTCATCTTGAGGTCATACGTGAGCGTCTGCCCGGCCACGACAGCCACCCCGGTGCGCTGCACGCGCCGATAGCCCAGGCGGATGGCCTCGAGCCCGTACGAGCCCGCCGGAACCGACGCGAACAGGAAGCGACCATCGGTGCTGGTGCGCGCCTCCAGGCGGGTGGTGCCACGGGACAGGAAGAGCTGCACGGATTGGAGCGGCTGCCCCGTCGCCGAGTCGGTGACGACTCCGCTGACGCGGCCGGCAGCGCCGCCCTGCGCCGACAGCGGCGCGATGAGGGCACCGCCAAGCAGCAGTGCCGCGAACGACAGCGTCGCGGCAATTCGGTTGACCATCTGGCCTCCAGACATGGTGAACAAGCGCGGGAACTCCCTACCCGGTACGGTTACCACGCCTGTCGTGTTGACGCCAGATTTCGCCGATTGGCCAGGCCTGATGGCGACTCGTCCCCGACGCCGCACGACGCCGGCACACCGACGCGTCAGCGCCGTCGGAGCGCCTTGCCGGCCATCACGTTGGTGGCAGTGCCGTTGGCCACGGCGGCGCGGCCGTTCACGAACACCCAGCGCATCCCGGTCGCCATTTTGCGCGGTGCGGTGTACGTGGCTGCTTCGCGCAGCTCCGCGGGATCGAAGACCAGCACGTCCGCAAAGGCCCCGACACGCAGCACGCCGCGGTCGGCGAGGCCGTAGGTGGCCGCAACCTGCCCCGACGCCGAAGCGACCATGCGCTCCATGGAAATGACCGGCTTGTCGAGCACGTAACGTCGGATCTTGCGCGGATACGTGGCGAAGAGCCGCGGGTGCCCGTCGGAGCCGTCGCTGCTCGTCATCACGAACGGGTCGCGCATGAAGGTCTCGATATCGGTTTCGGTCATGTTGAAGCTCGCCACGCCCATATCGATGCCACGCAGCACCAGATCGAGCGCGGTCTCCACGGCGGGCTGGCCCACCTCGGCCGCTACCTGCCTGAGTGTCTTGCCCAGGTAGGGGACCGCATCGATGTTGCCGTCGATGAGCAGGAGCGTCGAATCGCCGCCACGACGCCGGAGATTGTCGCGCATGTCGGCCAGCAGTTGCGCACGCAGCGTGGCATCCGCCGCGCGCAGGCGCAGCGAGTCGCGACCACCCGCCTGGGCCCAACGCGGCATGAGCGCAGCGCTGAGGCCCGTTCCGCTGGCCGTCCACGGGTACTGGTCGGCCACCACCGGGCACCCGCGGGCGCGGGCCTCGCGCATGATGGCCAGCACGCTGTCGGCGCTGCCCCACAGATCCACGCCCAGCGCCTTGATGTGGCCGATGTTGGTGGTGAGTCCCGATTCGCAGCCAATGCGGATGGCTTCGCGGGTGGAGGCGAAGAGGCCGATGCTGTAGCTGCTTTCGTCACGCTGATGGGTGTCGTAGACGCCACCGAACGGCTTGGCCGCCGACACCACGTCGATGACCTCGTCGGTGCGCGCGTACGTCTGCGGCACGTAGAAGAGGCCGCTGCCCACGCCGTAGGCCCCTTCCTGCATGGCCTTGGCAATGAGCGCGCGCATGGTGGCGCGCTGGGCCGGCGTGGCGGAAGCCGAGGAGTTGCCCATCACGCGGCTGCGCACCGTGCCGAAGCCCGTGAGCGCGTAAGTGTTGGTGCCCAGCCCGAGCGCCTCCGAGGAATCGAGCACCTGCTGCACCTCCAGCGGTCCCCGACCGTCGGCCCCCAGCACGACCGTGGTGATCCCCTGCATGAGCGACGACAGATTGCGCCGCCGTTCGAGGCCGAGCCGCGGCAACCCTTCATAGGCGTGCGTGTGCGGATCGATGAAGCCGGGCGTGACGATCTGCCCGCGGGCATCGATGCGCTGGCGCACGACCGTGTTGGCGGGCACCGGCCCCACGAACACGATGCGCGCACCGCGGATCCCCAGCGCCGCCTCACGCGGCGCGGCGCCCGTGCCGTCGTACACCCGACCACCGGTGATGAGGACGTCCACGGTGTCCTGCGCCGCCAGCGCCACTGGTGTTGCCACAAGGGCCACCAGCAGGGGAACGAGAGCGTGCCGGTGCGATCGGCGCAGCAGCGACCGAGACATCATGAGGTGACCGGAAAGTGGACGGCGGCAGCCAGCTGCGCCGCGGCGAGGTCTTCGAGCGCGTGCCCCACGGACTTGAACAACGTACGATCACGCGCGTCGCGTCGCGCAATGACCTCGCCGCGCAGCACGGCCCCCAGATCCCCCACGATCTGCTCACGGGAGAGCGTGCCGTCGGCGAGCGGTTGCACGAGATCCCCGGCTTCACGCAGCGCGCTTTCGGCGTGGTCCACCACGATACGCGCGCCGGCCACTGCCGCGTTGTCGGCCTCGCGCATGCCCGGCGTGAAGCCGCCCACCAAATCGAGGTGCGTACCGGCGCGAAGCCACGCGCCCTGCACGATCGGCTCGTGCGCCGTGGTCACGCAGCTCACGATGTCGGCGGCCGCCGCCGCCTCGTCGAGCCGCGATGCCGCGCTCACGGGAAGCCCTTCGTCGAGGAGCGTGGTGGCCAGGCGCTGCGCCGTGGTGACATCACGCCCCCAGAGTTCGACCTGCGTGAGCGACGGCAGCAGCGCGCAATATGCCCGTACCATCCAGGGGGCGAGTCGCCCCACGCCCACCACCAGCAGGCGCGTTGGAGCGGCCGCCAGGAGGGCACGGGCCGCCAGCGCCGAGGTGGCCGCCGTGCGGCGGACGGTGAGGGCGTCGCCGTCGAGCAGCGCCCGCGGTGCACCGGTGAGCCGGTCGAGCAGCAGGTACGAGGCGTCCACGGTATGGCCCCCGTGATGCGCCGCGGTCGGGATGACCGTGACCAGCTTCACACCAATGGCCTGCGCATTCCACGCGGGCATGAGCAGGAGTGTATCCGCCGACGACAGGGCGTGCGCGGTCCGCACCGGCGCCACGGGGGGCACCATGAAGGCCGCCGCCAGCGCATCGGCCAGTGGCCCCCACGGCAGCGCGGCGTGGACCTGTTCAGCGGAGAGTTGAGGAAGCACTTTGTGCGCGGTTGGTGTGCAGCGCGCGGCCCGGCGGTCGCGGCAACGGCCCAAGGTACCACCCGGCGCGTCGGGTCGCAGCAGGCGCCGGGGGGAGCGCCGAGCGGCGGCCTCACCGGTCATGGCAGACATGACGGTATCGAGTCACAAGGCATTCACTCTGGAGTCACATGCGCAGTCAGCAGCCGTGGGAAACACGTGAGTGGCAGCGTCCCTTGCACGTGGTCATCGTGGGTGGCGGGGTCATGGGCGCCGCCACCGCGTGGTTTCTGGCTCGCGAGCAGGGCGTGCAGGTCACGGTCATCGAACGGGACCTGGCCTATACGCGCGCGTCGAGCGCGCTCAGCGTGTGTGCCATCCGGCAGCAGTTCTCCACCGCCATCAATATCCGCATCTCGCAGGACAGCCTGGCGTTCTATCGCGCCATCGGTCATGCGCTGGCCGTGGGCGATGAGGTGCCCAACATCGGCCTCGTCGAGCCGGGATATCTGTACCTGGCCGCCACCGCGGGGGGCGCCGAGGTGCTGCAGGGGCAGCATGCGCTGCAGCAGCAGCATGACGTCCATACGGCGCTGCTGGCGCCGGCGGCGCTCACCGCGCACTTCCCGTGGCTGCAGGCGGACGATCTGGTGCTGGGATCACTCGGTCTTTCCACCGCCACGAGCGGCGAGGGGTGGTTTGACGGCTATGCCGCGCTGCAGGCCTTCCGTGTGGCCGCCGTCGGTGCCGGCGTGACGTTCCTTGAAGACGAGGCCGTCGATTTCGTGGTGGAGACGCACGACGGGCCGGCCACGGTGCGCGCCGTACACACGGCGGGAGGCCGGTCCCTTGCCGGCGACGCCGTCGTGATTGCGGCCGGCGCCTGGTCGGCGCGGGTGGCCGACCAGCTGGGCGTGGCGCTGCCGGTACACGCGCGTAAGCGTGACGTGTTTGCCTTCGAGGCCGACGTGGAGTTGCGCGACGCGAACGGGGGACTGGCGCCGCTGGTGATCGATCCGAGCGGGGTCTGGTTCCGTCCGGAGCTGCAGGCCGGCCGCTTCCTGTGCGGTGCGCCCCCACGTGATGGTGACCCGGACGACGTGCCGCTCGATCAGGTCGATCGCGGCCTCTTCGACGAGGTCATCTGGCCCGTGCTGGCCGCCCGCGTTCCGGCCTTCGATGCGCTGCGCGTGACGAGCAGCTGGGCGGGGTACTACGAAATGAACAGTTTCGACCACAACGGCCTGGTGGGGTTGCTCGCGCCCTACGGCAACGCCTACACGGCCTGTGGCTTTTCGGGGCACGGGCTGCAGCAGGCGCCCGCAGTGGGTCGCGGCCTCGCAGAGCTCATTGCCACGGGCCGCTATCTCACGCTCGATCTGTCGCCGCTGCGTGTTTCACGCATCGCGGAAGGGCGGCCGCTGCTGGAGAAGAACGTGATCTGACCGCACGCCGGCACCTGGTAACGCACGCGATGACGCGCGACTGATGCCACGCGACAGTGTATGGCATGCGCCCCATCGATCACCTCACCGGTGACATTATCGAGTCGGCCATCGAGATCCATCGTGCGCTGGGGCCCGGGCTGCTCGAGTCGGCGTATGAGGAACTACTGGCCGGTGAACTGCATCGTCGCGGATTTGCGCTTCGACGTCAGGCCATGATCCCGTTCTCGTGGAAGGACCAGCGCGTCCAGTTCGGTTTTCGTGTGGATCTGCTCGTGAACGAGCGGGTGCTTGTGGAAATCAAGGCCACGGATCGTCCCAATCCGGTCTTTGCTCGGCAAGTGCTTACGTACCTGCGTCTCATGCAGTTGCCGGTCGGCCTGCTCATCAACTTCGGCACCTACCGTCTCGTTGATGGGATCCAGCGCGTCACCAATCACGATGCTCCCTACGTCGACCCCCCCTGACGTCGTCTGGCCAACCCGGCATAAAGGGGGAACTGACTGCTGGAGAAGCGGAGAAAAGGAGGGTCCGGTGCGAAAGCTCGATGCCCCGCCGGCGCCGCGTGGCTCCCCGTTTCTCCGTTTCTCCGATTCTCTGCATGTCAGTTCGGCGTCACCGCGCTCGTGTGCGGGCGCATGATGGTCGCGATCACCACGGCGCCGGTGAGCCCCAGCAGGGCGAGCGCGACGAACGCGACCGCCGAGCTGCCCGTGGCCACCCGCACGCGACCGATGAGGTCCGGCCCGAAATGGCCGCCGAGGTTGCCGATGCTGTTGATCCACGCGATGCCCGCGGCGGCGGCACTGCCGCGAAGAAACGAGGTCGGGATGGACCAGAAGGTGCTCATGCTCGAGAGCACGCCAGCCGCCACCAGCGACAGCGCCACCAGTGACGCCACCACGTGCGTACCAACCACGGCGAGCAGCGCCAACCCGGCCGTGGTGCACAGCAACGCCGCCGTGACGTGCCAGCGGCGCTCACCGGTGCGATCGGAGTGCTGCCCCCACCAGAGCATCGACGCCCCGGCAATGCCCCACGGGATCATCGCCAGCAGCCCCACCTGCAGGTAGGCCGTGCGGGCGAGGCCGAGTTCCTGAATGATGGTCGGCATCCAGAAGTTCACGCCGTACAACGCGACCGCCAGCGTGAAGTACACGAACGCCAACGCCCACACGCGGCCGCTGCCGAACGCGGCACGCAAGCCACCGTGCCCACCACGGCCGGCAGGGGCGGACGCGGACGCGGCCGCGGCATCATCGGCCGCCAGACGGGCCAATACGAGCGTACGCTCGGCCTCACCGAGCCATCGCGCCTGCGCCGGTCCGTCGGGAAGCCACAGCAGCACGGCGACACCCATCACGAGACTCGGTGCACTCTCCAGCACGAACAGCCAGCGCCATCCGGCCCACCCGCTCACCCCCTCGAAGGCGTCCATGATGAATCCCGAGAGCGGCGCCCCCAGCACATTGGCCACCGCGACGGCCGTCATGAACTTCGCATACGCGCGACCGCGACGATCCGCCGGAAACCAGTAGGTGAGGTAGAGCACGATGCCCGGGAAGAACCCCGCCTCCGCCATACCCAGCAACAGGCGCAGCGTGTAGAAACCGAAGACATCGGCCGTGACCCCGAAGAGCGCCGGCAGCGGCCCCCAGGGAATGACGTCGACGAAGGCAAAGGAGGCCGACACGAGTGCCCACGTGATCATGATGCGGGCAATCCATCGTCTGGCGCCGACGCGCAACAGCAGCAGGTTGCTGGGCACCTCGAACAGAAAGTAGCCAAGGAAGAAGATGCCAGCACCGAATCCGTAGACAGCATCGCTCCACCCCAGTTCACCGACCATCTGCAGCTTGGCGAACCCGACGTTCACCCGGTCGAGGTAGGCCACGATGTAGCAGGAGAACAGCAAGGGCAGCAGCCGCCAGCCGATGCGGCGAAACGTGGCCGCTTCATCGGGCGTAGGGAGCGCAGGACTCGTCATGCCGCGAACTTACCGCCCCGCATTACACTTCGTGCTCATGCCCCGCAGATCGCGCACCTCGCTCACCGACTCGGCCGCGCGCACGACGCGGCAGGTCACCCGCTCCCTCCGTACCCAGGCCGTCACGCTGGGCACGATGCTGGGGACGTTCTGGGTGACGTTCGCGGTCAACAGCCTGCTCGGCGGAGCACTCACCGGATTCGGCATCGTGCCGCGCACGACCGATGGGCTGCGCGGCATCCTCTTCGCGCCGTTTCTGCACGGTAACGTCAATCACCTCGTTGCCAATACGGTACCCTTCGCCGCGCTCGGGTGGATGGTGATGTTGCGCGACGCACGGCATTTCCTGCCCGTCACGGCGTTCGCTATGCTCGGCGCCGGCCTCATGGCCTGGACACTGGGGGCGCCGGGGTCGGTCCACATTGGCGCCAGCGGCGTGGTGTTCGGCTACCTCGGCTTTCTGCTGCTGGCTGGCGTGTACGCGCGCAGCTTCTGGAGCATCGCGCTCAGTCTGGTCACGGCGAGCCTCTGGGGCGGCCTCGTGCTCGGCATTGCCCCGAGCCAGCCGGGCATCAGCTGGCAGGCTCACCTCGGGGGGTTCCTCGGCGGTATCCTCGCCGCGCGGCGCTACACGTAGCCGGCGGCGCGCGCCGCCAGTTCACCCGTTGCGGCGACGCCCGATGGCGTCGACCACCAGATCGGCGATCGACGAGGTGAAGCGGATGGTCGCGCGATCGGGGCTGGCGGCACCGCCCAGCCGGTCGCAGTACAGGCAACCCACCACCTTACCCCGAACGACGAGCGGAAACACTCCAAACTGCGCCACGTCGAGCTGCTGCGCCCAGCGCAATTCCGAGTGCGTGAAGCTGCGGTCGACCGGCAGGTAGCTTGCCTGTCGCATCTGGGTCAGGGCGACCACCGGACCGCCTCGTGGGGACATTGGGAACTGGAACTGGTCGATCAGGGTGTCCACCCCGTCCCCGAGACCGGTTCGTGCCACGAGCTGCTGGCGATCCGTCGTCAGGAAGCACGCCAGCACGCGATCGTACGGGCCACCGCGCATGATCGCCTCGAGCGCCTGCAGCAGCACCGCGCCAATCGAGGTGCCTGAGGCGGGGTCCACATGCTCCTCCAGTTCCGCGCGCAGGCGTCCGCGCAGCGTGAGCTCACGGGAGACCGTGTTTTCGACGTCCCCATCGGGCTCCAGCGTGGCGACCTTCGCCCCGAACCCTGTGCGGGCCGATGTGGCCAGCTGCTTGAAGCGGAGCCGATCACCGGCATCGGGGGAGCGCTGGAGCAGCTCGCGCGTTTCCTCGAGCGCAGCGGCCACGATGCCAGTGACCTCCTCGCGGTTGAGCTTGAGACGGCTCCCGTGCTGGACCATCACGCGGTCCAGGGCGACGGTGATCTGCGACGGTGTCGCGCCGGACCGATAGAGCGCTTGCGTGAGGTCGTGGCTGAAGGCTGCAACGGCCGCCGCGCGCGAGGTGGCGGCGGTGGTGTGGGCGTAGATGCCTTGGACTACGGAGTCCGGCAGCCCCCATTGGCGCGACAGCTCCGCCCCGAGGTCGGCATACGCGAACCCGAGCACCAGTTCAGTGGCTTTCGCCTCGGATTTCCCCTGGTCCTGCATGAGGGTGCGGATGAGGTGGTGATCCTCGGGGAAGTGGGCGGCAATGAGCACCTCACCGAGGTTGTGGAACATGCCGCCGAGATGCGCCTCTTCCGGTTCCGGGAGCTCCAGATACGTGGCCGTCGCGCGCGCATGGTTGGCCGTGAGCAGCGACAACAGCATGAGCTCCTTGAGCTGCGGACTCTTCCGCGAATAGTTCTCGAAGAGCAGCAGGCTGCTGGCCAGCTGCCGCACCGTGCGCGCCCCGAGCAGCAGCATCGCATGCGTCACCCCCTGAATGGGACGCCCGCCGCGGCGGTAATGCACGCTGTTGGCCGTCTTCACCACACCGAGCGTCAGGCTGTACTCGCGCAGCACCACGTTGGTGAGCCGCTGCAGCGAGTGGGCATCATCGTCCATGGACGAACACATGTCGACGATCTGCTTCGACAGTGCCGGAAACTCCACCCCCTCGTGGATGCGCGCCAAGCGCGCCCGGATGGGACAGGTGTCGGCCAGAGGGGCCGCAGGACGGGGTTCGGTGGTCACCATACCGGGATTATCGGCAGCAGCCACGCAGAACTTCGCCGATCGGGGGGGGCGGGTGCACATTCCCCTGTGGTGACGGGCGGGTGCCCGCTGCCGTCCACCAGCATGTTCGACCCCAGCCACCCCCCCATGCCGCGTACCGCCATCCACAGCGACCACGCCCCCAAGGCCATCGGCCCCTACTCTCAGGCCATCTGGGCCGGGGACCTCCTCTATTGCTCCGGCCAGACCCCCATCGATCCGGCGGTGGGCACCCTCATCGACGGCGATGTGGAGGCGCAGACGCATCGCTGCTTCGACAACCTCCAGGCCGTGGTCGAGTCGGCGGGACTTACCATGGACGACGTGATCAAGTGCAACGTGTATCTGGTGGACATGGCCGATTTTCCGCACATGAACCAGGCCTACGGGGCGCGCTTCTCGCAGCCCTACCCGGCGCGCACGACGGTGGCGGTGGCCGGGCTGCCGCTGGGCGCGCGGGTGGAGATCGAGCTCGTGGTCCGGCGCGGGGTCTGACCCCAGCTCTGACCCCAGCTCTGACCCCAGCTCTGACCCCAGCTCTGACCCCAGCTCTGACCCCAGCTCTGACCCCAGCTCTGACCCCAGCTCTGACCCCAGCTCTGACAGCTCTGACTGGGGTCAGGGTGCGGTGGGGAGCGCGGGCGGGCGCCAGTGCCGGGTGAGCCGTTCGTAGTCGTAGACGTAGCCGATCAGCTTGAACTCGTCCCAGGCGCGGCCGAAGAACTGCAACCCCGCCGGCAGGCGATCACCCCGCGTGTAGCCCATGGGCACCGTGATCGCCGGGAAGCCGGTGCTCGGCGAGAAGAGCTGGCTGTTGTCGCCATGCGGCGTGTTGAGGTCGCCGATCAGCCGCGGCGGGTTGCTCCACGTGGGATACACGAACGCGTCGATCCGGAGCGAATCCATGAGCTGCGTCACGGCCACGCGCAGATCGGCCCGCACCCGCTCGCGGCTCGCGCAGCCAGCGCTCGTCGCGGGGTCATCCGTACTTGCGGCCGCCTCGCGCAGCCGCAGTTCCACAGTGGGATGGAAGCGCCGGCTGCGCAGGATATCCGCCAGCGTCTGCACCGGGGCATTCGGGGCCCGAGCCGCGAAGTAGCCCTCGAGATCGGCCTTGAAGCGATTGCATCCGCCCTGCTGGCGCCGCTGGATCATGTCGAGCGAGTCCACCCGCACCGAGTCAATTATGTCCGCACCGGCGCGGCGCAGATCGGCGAGCGCGCGTGCGAACACGGCGCGCACTTCGCCGTCGAGCGTGGGGCGATCGTAGGCCTGCCGCAGCACCCCGATGCGCGCCCCCTTGAGCGCACCCCGCTTGAGCGCCTCGGCATAGCGCGCCGCCCGCCGCGCATCGGCCGGGGCCGTGATGCTGTCGGCCGGGTCGCTGTGCGCGATCACGTCGAACACCGCCACGGCATCGGCCACGCTGCGCGCCATGGGCCCGGCGATGTCGGCGGAGGCATTGAGGGGAATCACGCCGGCGCGCGAGGTGAGCCCCATGGTGCTGCGAATGCCCACCAGCGCCTGGTGCGCCGACGGCCCGCGTATGGAATTGCCGGTGTCGGTGCCGAGGCCGAGCGTGCCGAATCCGGCCGCGACGGCGGCTGCGGTGCCTCCGCTGGACCCCGCCGTGACGCGATCGAGCGCATACGGATTCTTCGTGTAGCCCGGCAGAATCGAACTCACGGTCTCGTAGGGCGTGAAGGCCCA
This sequence comes from Gemmatimonas sp., assembly GCF_027531815.1. Classification (NCBI taxonomy): domain Bacteria; kingdom Pseudomonadati; phylum Gemmatimonadota; class Gemmatimonadia; order Gemmatimonadales; family Gemmatimonadaceae; genus Gemmatimonas; species Gemmatimonas sp. The sequence goes on from NZ_JAPZSK010000014.1 coordinate 186,858, forward strand.
TTCGGCGAGATTGCTCTTCGCCAGCACGATCGCGCCCGCGGTCTTCACCTGGCGCACCATGGTGGCGTCACGCAGTGGCTTCCACCCCTCGAGCGCGAGTGAGCCGCCGGTGGTCTGCAGTCCCGCCGTTTCGAAGTTGTCCTTTACGATGAGCGGGATGCAGTGGAGCGGCCCGACCGGCCCCTCGGCGGCGAATCGGCGATCAAGCGAATCGGCGATCGTCAGCGCATCAGGATTCTGCAGCACCAGACTGTTGACGGCGGGTCCGCGCTGGTCGAGCGCCTCGATGCGCGCGAGATAGCCTTCCACAAGGGCGCGGCACGTCAGCCGCCTGCCCTTGAAGGCGCCGTGAATGGTCGCGATCGACGCGGTATCCACGGGAAAGCGCCGCGACACCGGTTGCGCCGCCGCGGGTGGTGCCACCGCCGCCACAGCGGCAAGCAGCCCCCCGGTGAGCAGAAGTCTGGTCATCCGCGAAGTATGCAGCCGAGTGCGCACTCCCCACTATTGCGACAGGTGAACCGGCGCGGTACGATAGGTGTCACGTTCTGTTTCGACCTTCCGGAATCCGCCGATGATTGTGCTCGCCATCTCTACCACCCCCAGCGACCGCATCTGCATGCGGCCGGTGACGGCCGACGTCGTCACGGTGGTATCGCATCGCGAAGCAGGGCCTCTCCGGTAGCCGCGGCACTTCGGTCGCGCCTCGGGTTCACACGCCCCTTCTGCTTCGCCTGGCAGAGGGGCGTTTCGTTTGTCCTCCGTGAGGATTCATGCACCATCCGCCGCCACAGTCTTCAGACGGTTCAACACACGTGGTATCCGCCCACCCCGCACCGAGTACGCCTGAGCGTACCGACACGGGCGAGCAGGCCGAGCGCACCAGTCTCTGGCGTGACATCCGCGACGCCGTGCGTGGTGCCGAACACGACTATACGCAGGGGGCCATTGGGCGAGCGATCTTTCTGCTGGCCGTCCCCATGGTGCTGGAAATGTCCATGGAGAGCGTCTTCGCGGTAGTCGACGCGTTCTTCGTGGGGCGGCTCGGGCCGGCCGCGGTGGCCACGATCGGCCTGACCGAGTCGCTCATGGTGGTCATCTACACGGTGGCCATGGGACTCAGCATCGGGGTCACCGCGACGGTGGCCCGGCGCATTGGCGAGAAGGACACCGACGGCGCCGCGCGCGCCGCGGTACAGGGATTGCTGCTCGGCCTGCTCCTCTCGGTGATCCTGGGAGTGGCCGGCGCGGTGTTTGCGCATGATCTGCTGGCGCTGATGGGCGCCGATGCCGAGGTCCTGCGCATGGGGACGGGCTTTACGCGGGTCTCGCTCGCCTGCAACAGCGCGGTGTTCCTGCTGTTTCTCATCAACGCGGCGTTTCGTGGTGCCGGCGACGCGGCCGTGGCCATGCGCGTGCTCATGTTGGGCAACGCGATCAACATCGTACTCGACCCGTTGCTCATCTTCGGGGTGGGACCGTTCCCGGCGTTGGGCATCGACGGTGCCGCCTGGGCTACCGTCATCGGCCGCACCGTCGGATTCCTCTGGGCGCTCTGGCACCTCAGCACCGGCGAAGGGAACCTGCATGTGCACCGTCGGCACGTGCGCGTGGAGCCCGGCACCATGCTGCACATTGCCACGCTCTCCGGGTGGGGGACAGTGCAGGTGGCACTCAGCTCCATGAGCTGGATCGCACTCGTGCGCATCACGTCGGGATTCGGTGCCACGGCGGTCGCCGGCTACACCATTGCCATTCGCATCCTGCTCTTTGCCCTGATGCCAGCCTATGGGGTGGGCGCCGCCGCGGCGACGATGGTGGGTCAGGCGCTTGGCGCAGACAATCCCGCACGCGCCGAACAGGCGGTGTGGGTGGCCGCACGCATCAACATGGTGGTGCTGGGACTCACCGGGGTGCTGTTCTGGTTCACCGCCCCCACTCTCGTGGGATGGTTCAGTGATGTCTCCGCCGTGCGTGACGTGGGGGTGACGGGGCTGCAGATCATGTCACTCGGCTTCCCGCTGTACGCCTTGGGGATGGTGCTCGAGCAGAGCTTCAACGGCGCGGGCGATACTCGCACACCCAGCTGGATGAACTTCGTGGTGTTCTGGGTGCTGCAGCTGCCGCTGGCCTGGTACATGTCGCAGCACACCGCACTCGCCTGGCGCGGCGTCTACATCGCGGTCGTGGGCGCGTATACGGCGCTGGCGGTGATCAGTGCGGTCTTTTTCCGACGAGGAGGGTGGAAAGCCAAGCAGGTGTAGGTGATGGGTCCGGGGAACCGCCTGCCGCATTCGCACGTTAGAGGTGGGTTTATCTCGTTCGGCGCACCGTCGCGTCCGATGTGAGCGCCTTTCCTCTCCGCAATCCACGCCTCTCGTGTTCTTTTCTGCACTTCGTGCGCCCACCGGTGCGCCGCGCCGGTGGGTCGGCGCCGCCCTCGTGGGGCTGCCGCTGCTCGCCGCCCCGGTGGCGGCACAAGGCCCCCCGGTTGGCCGCCCCCCCGGCGCGCCCGGCGGTGGCCCGCCCGGTGGCATGCCACCGGGGGCCATGCGCCCCGATTCGGCCACGCTGCAGTCGCAGGCCATTCGTGTCTTTCTCGACTGCCAGGGACGCATTCGCGGATGTGACCGCGATTTCATCGTCACCGACGTGAACTTCGTGAACTGGATGCGCGACCGCTTCGATGCCGACGTGCAGATTCTGGTCTCGGGGCTCACCAACGGCGGCGGTGGCACGGAGAACACCATCACCTTCATTGGCCGCCGCGCCTTCGAAGGCATGGCGGACACGCTGATCCTCAATACGCTGCCCAATGATCCCGACGATCGCATCCGTCGTGAATTGGCGCGCGTCTTCAAGCTGGGACTCACGCGCTACGTAGCCAGATCGCCGATCGCGTCTCGCGTGCAGGTGGCGTACTTCGCGCCGTTCGGGCGCCCCGCGCAGCAGCAGGCGTCGGCGGCCGACCTCAAGGACAAGTGGAACCTCTGGACGTACACGACCAACATGAATGCGTTCGTGCGCGCCGAGGATCGGCAGCAGTCGGTGAACGCGTCGCTGTCGCTGTCGGCCAATCGGGCTACCGAGAAGTGGAAGATGAACTTCTCGCTCAGCGGCAACCTCAATGAGCAGCGCTTCGAGATTCCGCCGACCGCCACACGCCCGGCCTTCACGGTGACCAACGAGCAGCGTACGTACAATGCGACCTCGCTCATCGTACGGTCGCTCTCGTCGCACTGGTCGGCCGGGCTCAAGCTGGGCGCTGGCTTCTCCGACTTCCTCAACCAGGACCTGGCGCTGCGCGCCCAGCCGGCCATCGAGTACAATCTGTTCCCCTGGACGGAGCAGACGCGGCGGCAGCTCACGTTCCTCTACAACGTGGGGCCCAACTACTACGACTATCAGCGCACCACGGTCTTCGATCGTGACAATGAAACCCGGTTCAGCCAGCAAGCCACCGCCTCGTATGTAGCCCGGCAATCCTGGGGCTCGAGCAACGTGTCACTCGACTGGTTGAACTACCTGCACGACTTCAATCGCCATGCCCTGACGCTCAGCGGCAACGTGGATCTGCGCCTCGGCCGCGGCTTCTCGCTCAACATCGGCGGCTCTGCCGCGCGCATCAACGACCAGATCTACCTCCCGCGCGCCGGCAACACTGAGGAGGAAATCCTGCTGCAGCGGCAGGCGCTGGAGACGGGCTTCCGCATCACCACGAACATCGGCATTCGCTACACCTTTGGCTCCATCTACAACACGATCGTGAACCAGCGCTTCAGCAGCCTTGGCTCCAGCGGCGGCCGGTTCTCCTTTTTCTTCTTCTGATTTCGCCGGCGAGGCTCACGTCGCTCATCGCCGCGGCGTCACTGGCGGACGCCGGAGTTCACCGCGCCAACGCGTCGCGCCAGGGGGCGAGTTCGTTGTACAGGCGCGTCGCCAGCGCGCCGGGGAGCGTGGTCTTCACCACGTTCCCGCGTTTCGTGTCACGCACTACGAGCTCGAAACGGGGCTGTGATCCGTCTTCTCGCGGCTGAAAGGCCGTGGGCGGCAACTGTGCCACGAAGGCGTTGAAGACCGGACGATTGCCCGAGGCTTGCACGTCGGGAATCGCCACCGCCGGCACGATCGAACCGCCATCGAGCGGGACCGCCTGCCCATCACGCAGCAGCTCCACCGACGCGACGTCGCCGCGCTTGAAGTCCACCAGCCGTTCGGGGTCGGTCTTGGGCCAGGGCGTGCGGTCCGACGACACTTCCATCACATACCCGGCGCGTCGACTGGCCGCAGCACGCGTCCAGCCACTCCACCGTTCGATCGGGTCGGCGATATCGTAACCGGATCCATCGCTGCGCTTGTACGTGGACTTCCAGCTGTTCACCTGTTCGGCCCGCCAGACCACCAGCGGCGTGGGCATCACCACCACGCGCAGGTCGTCGAAGCGATGCTGATGCGCCCTGGTGTCGATACCACGCGCGATCATGGCGCGCAGCGGCGCATCGGGGTAGCGCGAGCGGGAGGCCGCGACGTCGGCGATGCTGTCCGCCATTGCCTTCGCGCGCTTGGCCGCGTCGGTGCGCGCGCTGTCGTTCCGTCCGCGTCTGGTGGAATCTCGCTTGCCCGCCGCGCCAGCGGCGCCCGGTTTGCCCGAGCGTCCGGCGGCGGTGCCGGGGAGTCCGGCCAACGACGCGGCACTCGGCGGGCGCATACTGTCCGACTTCGGCGCCGACATGGCGGCGACCGCCACGGTGGCGGCCGAATCCGTCATCACCGTGGCCGGCGCAGCGGGAGAATCGCTGGCGGGTACCGGCACCGGGACGTCACGATTGACCGCCCAGAGCGTCAACGCCACCGACACCGCAGCGACTCCGCCCGCCACGTATGGCCATCGGGCCTTGGGCGGTGTCGCGTCACCCACCGTCGCGGTCGCCCCGGTCGTGGAGGCCGTCGCCGGGGGCTCGCGCGACACGCTCGTGCGCTCCCCCGACGAGAGGCTCACGGCGGAACCGGGCGTGCGGGCCACGAGACTCGCCGTGCGCACGTCGAGCGCGCGCCGATACAGTTCCGCCGTCTGGCTGGGCGTCATCGTGCTGATCGCCATCATGAGCTCTTCCGCGAACGCGATGACCGTGTCGTAGCGGTCGGCGGGCTCCGGTGAGAGCGCCCGATTGAATACATCCTGCAGCGTTTCCGGCCACTCCACGTCTTCGCGCGCATCCCGCAACGCCTGCGGACGGCTGGTGAGTCGCTGAATGAGCGACTCTTTCGTGCTCTCGCCGGAGAATGCCGGTTTGCCCGTGAGAGCAAGGTACGCCACCAACGCCAGGGCGTACTGATCGCTGCGTGGGTCCAGGCCCTCGCCGGCCAGCTGCTCGGGCGACATGTACTGCGGGGTCCCCACGGCGAAGCCGGTGCGCGTGACCTTCTGGTCACTCACGCCGTACGTGCGCGCAATGCCGAAGTCCACCAGCTTCACGAGATACGTGCCGTCGTGGCGACGCGCGAGCATGATGTTGTCAGGCTTGATGTCCCGATGCAGCATGTTCTTGTCGTGCGCGGCCTGCAGCCCGTCGGCGGCCTGACCGATGATGTCGGCGGCCACGTCCGGGTGCAACGCTTCGGCGTGCAGCAGATCGTCCAGCGAGCCGCCGTCGACATACTCCATGGCGAGGTACACCATGCCGTCGCCCGTGTCGCCGAAATCGAAGATGGCGGCGATGTTCGGATGCGACAGCTGACTCGCGTTCTCCGCTTCGCGGGTAAAGCGCTGCAGCGCTTCGGGTTCGTTCATCAAGGCCGAACGCATGATCTTGATGGCGCTCTTGCGCCGCATGCGAACATGCTCGCCGAGATACACCTGCCCCATACCGCCTTCACCCAGCCGCGACTCGATACGATAACGCTCGGCGATGACGGTTCCCACCAAGTCTGCACTCTGGCCTGAGCGGATCAGGCGGGTGCCATCCTTGGCGCAGAAATCCACGTTGTCGTCGTATGCATCACCGCAACGCGGGCAGATCTTGAACTGAGTCACGCGCGACTCGGGGTTGAGGACCACGGCATTCATGCCAATGGGCAATGTAGCATTTGGCGCGCCCCGAGAGAGCAGACTCGGCCATAGTCGTGGCGAACCGGGCACTGTGCCTTTCTGTTGACCATCACGATGCTTCTCTCCCTGCATCAGGACACATAGGGTTCCCGCCGACACCCATGGCCTGTCCGCCCTCCACGAGGCGGTGCGCGCGCTTTGTGGCGCCAGGGACCGCATCGACGGGCATGCCGCTCCGGTGCTCGGTGTCAACCGTACCGCGGTGTACGCCATCAACCTCACGGAGCAGGGCCCGATCAGCCCTGGCCACGTGGGGCCGCAGCTGGGACTTTCCTGCGGTGCGGTGGACGACGGGCCGCGCGGCGAACCGTGACGCGGCAACCACGCCATCAATGACCTGGTTCACCCACCGCTTCGAGGGGCGCCTTGCGCGCCGCGCGGCTGGCCCAGGTGGAGGCGGCGCTTCGGGGGACGGCGCCGTTGCCTTGGGCGCGCAAGCGATGAGCCGCGCCCATTGGAACGCCATGCTTCACCCGGTACGTTCGGCGGGAGCGGGCGTGTGGCCCAGCTGGACTTCACTTATCCGACGAGTGCTTCATGCGTGGTCGCGTTGCGGGACAGCTGGTCGTGGTGGCGGGCATGTTGGGCGTGGCGGCCTGTGCCGACGGCGCCGGGGATTCGGCCGCCCAACCACCCGCCACAGCTACCACGGCGCGGGTACGAGCGGCGGCGGTGGTGGCCGGTGGCACACTCTCCGGCACCGTACGCGAGCAGATGGCCGTGGGGCCGTACGTCTATCTGCGCCTCGAAACCGCGGCCGGCGACGAATGGGCGGCGGTGAACGAGGCACCGGTGCACACGGGAGACAGCGTCACGGTCTACAACGTGATGCTCATGGAGCAGTTCGCCTCACCAACGCTCAAGCGCACCTTTGCGCGGATCTACTTCGGGTCGCTCGATCCGAACGCCGGTGCCGGGAGCTCGGGCGCGGACGCCACCGGTCCCAATGGCCTGTCGGGTGCGGCCGACCCGCTGGCGGGTTCGCCGGGGACGCCCGCGGCGGTGAACGCCAAGGTGGGCCCGGTGCCGCGTGCGACCGGTCCCAATGGCCGCACCATAGGGGAACTGTACGCGCGCGCATCCACCCTCGCCGGCACGACGGTCGCCGTGCGGGGCGTCGTGGTGAAGTACAACGCCGGCGTCATGGGGAAGAACTGGATTCACCTGCAGGACGGCAGCGGCGATGCCGGGGTTGGCACGCATGATGTCACCGCCACGTCCCTCGAGACGGCCGCGGTAGGGGACACCGTCACCGTGACGGGCACCGTGCGCACCAACAAGGACTTCGGCGCCGGCTACGTGTATCCGTTGGTGCTGGAAGACGCGAAGGTCACGCGCCGTCCCTGACCGGCCCCCTTAGCGTGCCGCCGCTGGGGGAACCGACGGCGGCGGGCGGTGTCCCGGCGGCGGACCGCTGGGGTGCATGCGACAAGCGGGCGGCTGCTCAACCGAATACGTGAGATTGACAATGCGCCAGGTCACCCCCACCTGCACGAGGGTGAACTGGTCGATGCCACAGTGGGACCAGACGCCGTTCTGCCACAGGTCGTACGGCAACCACACCGAGGCCATGCTGCCGGCGACCCGCACCTCCGCATCGAACCCCCGTTCGATGATGGGCGCCCGCTGCCCCGATGCCCGTTGCGAGGCGGCGGTGCGCATCGTGAAGCCCGGTGCGCCGTTGCGCTCGCGCGCCGCGTAGACCTGTCCGCTGTCGGTCATGAGATTGGACAGCCGCACCATGTCGCCGCGATTGATGGCGTCCATGGCGGAGTCCACGACGGCCATGACGGCGGCGCGCGTGGCACTGGTGCCGCCCGCCGGTGCGCCGCGCGGTGCCTGCGCCCCTGCGGTTGCGATCCAAGACGAAAGCAGGAGGAGCACGCCCATGAGTGGGCGAGCGCCGGCGGCGGAACGAAGTCGTGGCATGGAGGGCGGCGGCTGGACGTGGATTATCGCGCGCGCGATTCGGCGTGCGCGCGATAGTTGTCGAGAATGGCTTGCCAGCCATCGCGCTGCATCTCGAGCGGATGCTCGTGTTCGGGCGTGAAGGTCTCCCGCACCTCAGTGCCACCGGCCAGCGGAATGAACTGCACCGTGACCACGCGCTCGGGGCCCAACGCGAAGCGCAGCAATGCACCGGGCTGCACATCGAGGAAGGTGCCCTCGAAATCGAATCCCATCGAGCCGTCGCGCGCCTCCATGCGATAGGAGAAGGTACCCCCGATGCGCACATCGTTCGTGGCATGGGGGCAGTGCCAATCCGGCGACGCGAAGTTCCACGCCATCACCGACGCCGGCTCGGTGAAGGCCGCAAAGGCCGTTGCCGGGTCGCAGGACAGCTCGACAGATACCGTGATGGGCTCAAGGGTGCTCATCCAACGCTCGCAGCAGGAGAAGTGGGTCGGCAATCCGATAGACAAGTTAGCCGCCGCACGGCATCCAGCTACCGCCGGAGCATCCCGGACTGGAGCACCCCGTCGAGTGCAGGAAACGGCACACCCAGCAGTGTGGCAATGAGCGGGGCCACATCGGTGAGGTCCATGATCGGGACGACCATGCCCTCGCGTACTCCCGCACCCCAGGCCACGAACCCCGTGAGAATCTCCGGCATGTCCGTGGGAAAGTGTCCGTGTGTGCCGCCGCTCGAGGCGCGCACCGCCGCACCCGTTCGCGCGCTGCCCATCCGCACGCCATTGCTCGCCGTGAGCGCGAACGGCACCCGAGGGTCGGCACCGATCCGATCCAGTTCGGCCCGTTCGACCACGCGATAGAGGCGCCGCTCTGCCGCGGGCGCGGCCGCGAGGGCCCGACGCGCGGCGGTCACGGCCGCGGTGTCACGCGAGTCTCGCAGGTGCAGGAACGCTGCGCCGCCTTCCACGTGAAAGACGGTACGCCAGGTGGGACCGCGCGCACTGTCGAGCAGTCCGGCGCCGGCCAGACGCACGTTCGGGTTCACCTGCAACTGGGTATTCACGAAGCCGTGATCGCCGGTGATGATGAACGTGGTGCGATCGAGAATGCCCGCGCGCTCCGCGGCGTCCACCAGTTGCCCCACCGCGCGGTCGATCGCGGAGACGGCGCGTGCCACACGATCGCCTGAGCGCCCCGCTTCGTGCTGGAAGTGATCGGTGCCGATGAGATGCAGCGCGGTGAGCGCGGGACGACGGGTTTCGAGAATATGCGCCGCCATGGCCCCCAGTCGGTCATCACGCGTCAGCCAGTCGCCATGGAAATTGCGACGCACATCGAGGCGGCCAGTCGCCTCGCGCTCGAGCTCCTCCACCAATCCCGGCGTGGCGAGCTGACGCATCGGCAGGATCCGCTCGACCGTGCTGTCGAGTGACCAGACCTCAGGGACCAGAAAGTCCACCGGTGCGCCGACTGTTACCGGCCACATCACGGCGGCGGTCTTCTTGCCGACCTTTCGCAGGGCCGAGAACAGCGTCGGCACCTTGATGGAATCCGCCTCCCAATACCACCGACCCGTCGCTCCCTGCGGCTCGAACGGGCTGTTGTAGTAGATGCCGTGGCGCAGCGGCGTGGCACCGGTGAACAGCGTCGTGTGCGAGGGATAGGTGACCGACGGAAACACCCCCCGTACGCCAAGGGCGTGCGCGCCGTCGCGCGCCATCTGTTGGATTGTGGGGGCGCCGAACGCCGCCGCATCGCGATAGAACTCGGGGCGGAGGCCATCGATGGAGATGAGCACCACGTGGTCGGATGGGGCCGACTGCGCGCGGAGCGCTGTCGCCCCCGGCGTGACTGCCCCCACGAGGGCGCCCACCGCGGCCATATACCGAAGCGCGATGGACGCGACAGAGCGGAGGTTCTTCGTGCTGATCATGCGGGATTCCGGTGAACTGGGCATCAGAACTTGTAGGCCAGTCCGGCCTGGATCTGGTACGGATTGCCCGACTTGCGCAGCACACCAGCATTCTGGTTCACGGTGTAGCGATAGCGCCGCGTGGCCTGATCGAACCCGGTCACGTTGAGCAGGTTCTGTGCAGACCCCGCCGAATAGATGGCACCCCAGTCGCTGTTCAACAGGTTCGGCAGGTTGAACACGTCGATGGTGAGCTCGGCGGCCTGACCGCCGAAGGTGCGAATGGTCTTGGCGACTCGGAGATCGAGACGATCCTGCCAGGGATTGTACAGGGCGTTGCGCTCGGCGAAGCGGCCGAGGTTCTCGCGTACGTAGTCGGCGACGATGCTGGCGCGGTTGTCCATGAGCTGCTGCATGCCCGTGGCGATGGCAGCGGGCGTACCGGGCGCCGCCGGATCGAAGAGGAAGGCCAGATCATTCGAATTCGGCGAGCCGTCGGCGTTGATGTCACGACTGGTCACCAGCGAGAACGGGGACCCGCTCGATCCCACGTAGCGGGCACTGATGCGGAAGCCATACACCGACGGCAGCGAGCCGAAGAGCACGAGCTTGTGCCGGAAGTCGCTGTCGGAGCGCCCCCACAGGCTGCCCAGGTTCCGAGGGTCACCGGCCGTGGCCGTGTTGAGCGCCGTGCCGGCCACGCAGCAGTTGTACGACGTATTGTCGCGCGTGCTGTTGAGCGTGTACGAGGCGTTCAGCGCGGCGTCGCGGTAGGGGCTGGCCCCCAGCTCCACCGTCCACGTCTTCTGCTCGAGCGAGCCCTCCGGCACCAGCTCCAGGACGCGGCCGATCGCCTGCGTCTGGAACGAGTTCGTGATGAACGTGTTGCCCGCCGCATCGATGCTGGAGGTCGGCACATAGATGGGACGATTCAGTTCGTTGTCGAGGGTGAAGAACGGCTGGGCGGCGCGATTGCGATCCACGTAGTGGTAATTGTCCCAGGTCCGCGCGTAGAACAGCGACGTGCCAGCAGTCAGCCAGCTGGCGATGCGACGTTGGTACGACAGGTTGGCCTTGGCCGTGCTGGGCACCTCGAAGTCCGGGCTGATGAGATCCACGCGGGTGGCCGTCGGCACCCCCGGCAGCAAGCCGGGAATCGTGCTGCGATCACGCCGGAACGCCACGTAGTCGGGGGCGGGCACCTGCGCCCCACGCACGTCGATACCGGCCTGCTCCATCCCGCTGTTCAGGATGTGGTTCACGTGCGCGTAGTAGTGGGGCTGCGCCGTGAACACGCCGGCACCGGCGCGCAGCAGATTGCGGCCATCACCGGTGGCATCCCACACGAGTGACGCGCGGGGCTGGATGTTGTCCCAGTCGGTAGGCGTGCGATCCGTGCGCAGCCCCAGCGCCTGATCGAGTGTCGGGTTGTAGCGCGCAGCCGTGAGGAAACTCGTCACATCGTAGCGCACGCCCAGCGTCGTGGTCAGCCGCGGCGTAAGTTGCCACTCCGTCTGGGCAAAGGCGGCAGCATCAAGCACCCATTGCCGCGCGGTCGGCTCCGGTTCGAGCAGTGGCACGTTGCGGCGATAGCGCGCGGCCCGGCCGGCCTCGAGATCGGCAAGAGAGTTGAAGTTGTACTGACCGCCCGTCTCAATGGACAGGTAGGTGTTGAGATAGGTCAGCGAGTTATCCACACCAAAGGAGATGGTCTGCCGACCGCGCTGCATGAAGGTGGTGTTCACCAGCTGATACTGCGTTTCGCGATTGCGCTCGGGCGCGAACCGATGACCGCCAAACTGGACCGTGACCTGGCCGTTCGAGCCATCGGGAAGCCGGGAGTTGATGAGGACCTCACCACGCGGCAGCACGGCGTTGGGTTCCCAGGCGCGCTGCGCGTAGCTCACCGCCAGCTTCGCTTCGTTCTGGACGTTCGGGGACAGAGTGGAGCGAAGCGAGACGAGACCGCCGTTCTCGAGGGAGTTGAAGCTGTTGCGCGCCTCCGCCAGCAGGGGACGGCCCTGATCGTTGACCCCACTCTGCGGGTTGTTCCAATCGGAGAAGTTGTTGCGAATCGTGAGCAGATGCTTGTCGTTCAGGCGGTAGTCGAGGCGTGCAAAGAGCGTATTCGCCACCGGAGCGCGACTGTATGCGCCGAACGCCTGGGCCGGATCCATGCCGTAGCGCCGCTGGAGGACGTCCACGAGACGGGTCAGCGAGTCGCGCGCAATGCGGGCCTGGATCTCCTCCTGCTGGTCACGCAGGTCCAGCACGAAGAACGGTTCCTGCTGATCCTGCCGATCGAAGGCCACGAAGTAGTGCAGCTTGTCCTTGATGATGGGCCCACCGACGGACCCACCCCACTGCGTGATGCGCTGCTGTCGCAACGCCCGACTGCGTCCGAGGAAGTCCTCCGTTGCCGACAAGCTTTCGTCGCGATGAAAGACGAAGGCGTTGGACTCCACCGTGTTCGTGCCGCTCTTGGTCACGGCACTGATGGCGCCGCCCCCCTGACGGCCTTGCGTGACGTCGTAGGAGTTGGTGACGATTTCGAATTCGCGGATGGCGGCCAGCGATAGCGTGAAGGGCCCGCGCCCCACCTGACCGCCACCCAGCTGGTTGCGCGCGGACACGCCGTCGATGCGCACATCGGTCGAGGTGGCTCGTGCACCACCAATGTTGAAGCCGCCGCCCGATGTGGTGGGCGCGAGCAGGGCAAGGTCGGTGAAGTTGCGATTCTGCACCGGCAGTTCCTCGATCTCCCGCGCTGAGACCTTGGTCGATGCGCCTAGCCGTTCACGACGCGCGCCAGTCCCGATTTCGTCGGTGACGCGCACGGGCTCGAGGTTGGCCGCCGACGGCACGAGACGGAACACGAGTTCCAGCCGATCACCCAGCGACAGCGTCAATGAGTCGCGAAGCTGCGCCTGATAGCCGATGCGGCGCACAGTCACCGCGTAGTTCCGGCCGAGGGGCAACTGCGGGAACAGGAAGCGGCCATCCGCTCGTGTCTGTCCGCGACCGGTATACCCGGTGGAGGCGTTGCGCACGATGACCTCCACGCTGGGCAGCGGTGTCCCAGTGCTATCGACGACGCGGCCGCCGATGGCCGCGTCGGTACCCTGTGCCAACAGCGAGCGACTGCCCAGGGTATACGCGAGTACTGCACCGAGCGTCAGCACGAAACGCAAGCGACCAACCATGGTGTTGCTCCGAGAGCCAGGGAACGGGAACGTGGGATCGACCACGCCAAGCATTCCCTGCTCGTGTCACGGTGCTCCGCGCGCGTGCCGAAGAATCAGTCACGTCACCGTCACGCGTCGTCACGCGCCGTCACGGTGCCGTGTTGCGCAACGGGCACGCCGACCACGAGATTGCCGGTACCATGATGAACCTTCGTTCTGTTCGCCGGCCGTGCGCCGTGGCGCTGCTCCTATCCATCACCGGGGCATCCACGGCGGTTGCACAGGGTGCAGCGGCGGCAACCGCCGCACCGGGTGCCGTCACGCGCGCCGATCTGGCTACGCGCTACCTGCTCATGGATGCCGCGTATGCGGCCGCCGACTCCAGCGCGCGCCTCACCGACAGCACGCGTGCGGCCCTCAACCGTATCTTCGATCGGTCCACCTTGAGCTTCTTCGGTGGACGTTTTGCCGTGACAGCGGCCATGATGGACACGGCCATCACCATGGCGGACCCGACCTACCGTTACGTGAGGCGCGAGCTGCCGCGTGATGTCGTGATCGACGGCCGCCCCGCCCGCGCCTTGCGCGATGCACTCGCCGCCCGGCTGATGCGCCTCGACAGTGCGGGGCCGCTCGCGCAGGCCATCGTCTCGGCGCGCGCCCGCACAGCGCTCCTGGTGGACACCGTGTCGGCTGAGCGAAGTGCCGAGTTTCTGGCGGAGCCGTCGACACTCGCCCGCGCCGTGGCCGCCGAGGTGAGCGCTCTCGAGAAGGGGCACAATCCCTATGCCCGACAGGTGGGCGACCTCTGGCGCAGCTATCGTGGTGCGAACGGTACCGCGGTGGCCATGCGCGTCATCGCGCCGCGCGCCGCCGCAACACGGGCGGTGGGCGTGCTGCTGGCGCTGCACGGCGCGGGGGGCGACGAGAACATGTTCGCCAACGGCTATGGCCAGGGCGTCGCTGCGCGTGTCGCGCGCGAGAACGACCTGCTCTTCGTATCGCTGGCGACCACGCCGTTCATGACCAGTCCCGTGCAGTTCGATTCGCTCATGGCGGTGCTGGGGCGTGATTACCGTCTCGACGCCTCACGCGTGTACCTGCTCGGGCATTCCATGGGTGCCGGCGCCGCCGCACGGCTGGCGCAGGAGCGCCCGCGCGCGCTGACCGCCGTGGCCTGTCTCGCCGGCGGGGCGGGCGTTACGGCCGCCGGTGCTCCGCCCGTGCTCTTCCTCGGCGCCCAGCTGGACCCCATCATCCCCGCCGCACGCGTCAAGGCCGCAGCGGCAGCGACCCCCACTGGGGTCTACGAAGAGCGCGTCAATGAAGGGCACACCCTCATGGTGCGCGGCGCCGTGCTGCGGGCCCTGCCGTGGATGCTCCAGCAGCCGCGCCGGTAACGCGCACCACCGGCCACCGCGCCAGATGTAATTGCTAGGGGCGGCTGAACACGGCGCCGTGCGGCGTGGCAGCCCCATGGCCACCGTGCGGCCACTGCACGCCTTCCAGACGGAAGCCCGGCTCGGTGCTGCCGGCCGCCCGAAAGCGCTGGTCAATCGAGAGACGTCCGGTACGTCCATCGAAGTCGGCGAGCAGCACGCGCGTCTTCATGGCCCGATAGCCGGTGATGACCACGCGACGCTCGTTGGGCTCGATGCCGATCCAGTGGGGCACATCGTCGGGACCAAGCGTCACGCGCGACACTTCCCGCGGGGCGCGCGGGTTCGACACATCGAGACTCACGACGGCGCTCCATGCCGGCACCGTAATGAGATAGTAGTTACCCGCCACGACCGGCACGGCGCACGACGTGCCCGGCTTCCGGGGAAAGGAGGCAACCAGCTCCGCACGTGGAGCCGCCCCGGCCGCCTCGTGCAGCAGGTACAGTCCGCAGTTGAAGGTGCTCACCAGCACGGAGCGACCATCGCGCAGCACACGTGGTTCGGCGCTGCGGTAGCCTTCATCACCGCGTGCACCGCCCGGCAGGTCGATGGTATGCAGCAACTGCAGGTCGGAGAGGCGCCAGAGCTGCAGCGCGCGCGTCGTGTCGGCGTTGTCCATGTCCGAAGTGGTCACCACCACGCGGTCGATGTCCGGCAGGATGGCCGCCGAGTACGGGCGCACGCGTCGGTCCACGCCGGGGGCAAGTGCCGAGGAGACCCGCACCACCCCACCGGCAGGGGTCATCTCCACCAGCCCACCGGCGGCCATGCCGGCACTGTCGTGCTGCATCTGAAAGGTGGCCAGCACGTTGTTGTTGGGGAGGCGCCAGAAGCTGTGGGGGTGCATGAGCGCGCCCACCTGCTCGAAATGCGTCACGAGCCGCGGGGCCGCAGGGCGCGTGAGATCGAAGACATACGACTCACCCGACCCGAAGTCGTTGGCGAACAGCTGGCGGTCAGCAGCAAGCGTGTGCTCCGTATGGTGCGTGCGACGACCACGCCCGGGCACCGCCAGCGTGGTGACCAGACGGCCGTAGCGCGCCGTGGCTGACGCCGGACGGCGTACGTCGTACACCGCCAGGAAGTCGGGGCCGCTGCTGTCCACCGACGATGCCCACAGGTACAGAAAGTCGCTCGGTGACGACGACGGCGTTGGCGCGGATACCGCGACCGGTATGGGTGCGGAGGATGTCAGGGGCGCGACGACGAGCGCCATGGCTGCCAGCGCGGTTGCGAAACGCAGGAGCATGCGTGATTCCGGGGTGGGGTGCTGCGGACAAGAATACCACGGCGCGGGCGTTTGCGTCGTAGCTTCTGCGTATGCCCGCCTTCTCCCGCTCCCGTAGCCATGCGGCGCGCGCCGCCGTGGCGCTCCTCGCGGCTCTCGCCGCCTGTTCGTCGTCCGCACGTGACGCGTCCGTCGCACCTGAGGCCGATCTGGTGCTGCTCAATGGCCGCGTGTACACGCTGACGTGGCCGGAGCCCGGCCGCGACGGACGTCCCAACGCCGCTGCGCCCTTCGACTCCGCCACGGGGTGGCGACACGACGCCACGGCGGTGGCCGTGCAGGAGGGACGCATCATCTATGTCGGAAGCGACTCCGGCGCCCGCGCCATCGCAGCGGCGAGCGCGCAGGTCGTGGATCTGGGCGGCCAGACGCTGCTGCCGGGCCTCGTTGATGCGCACACGCACGTGGCCGAATTGGGACAGTCGCTGGACCGGGTGAACCTCACCGGCGTGGCGACGGAGGAGGAGGCGGTAGCACGCATTGCGTCGCGTGCTGCCGTCACCCCCAAGGGGGAGTGGATCCTGGGGTACGGGTGGGACGAAGGAGCATGGGCGAATCGCTATCCCGACAAGCGGTTGCTCTCCGCGCGGGTCCCCGATCACCCGGTCATCCTGCGCAGCCTGCACGGCTTTGCCTCGTGGGCCAACGAACGCGCGCTCACGCTCGCCGGCATCACGCGCGAAACGCCATCGCCCGCCGGCGGGGAGATTCGCCGTGACGGCCAAGGCAACCCCACGGGACTGGTGCTCAATCGCGCGGTGCCGTTGCTCGACGATGCGGTGCCGCTCCCAACACCGTCGCAGCGGGATGCGCAGCTCCTGCGTGCGCTGCGCGTGATGGCCGAAGCGGGCTACACCGGTGTGCACGAGGCCGGCGTGGCGCCCGACGTCATGGACAGCTTCGAACGCCTGGCGAGCCGCGACTCGCTACCGTTGCGTGTGTACGCCATGCTCAGTGCCCGCGATTCGGCGCTGATTCGCCGGTGGATTGCCCGCGGCCCCTTCAGCGCCCCCCATGGCATGCTGGTCGTGCGTGCGGTCAAGGCGTACTACGATGGCGCCCTTGGCTCCCGGGGTGCGCAGATGCTGGCCGACTACGCGGATCGCCCGGGGCATCGGGGCGTGAGTGGGGGCGCCTACGGCTTCGATCAACGCCTCGTGGCCGATGCCATGACGGCCGGATTTCAGGTGGGCATTCATGCCATCGGCGACGCGGGCAATCGCGCCACGCTCAACTTCATCGACTCCGTGCAGCGTGCGGCGCCCGCCGCGCGCAACCAGCGCCATCGCGTAGAGCATGCGCAGGTCATTGCCCCCGCCGACATCGCGCGCTTCGCGAGCATGGGCGTGGTGGCGTCGGTGCAGCCCCCGCATGCCGTGGAAGACAAGGGGTGGGCAGAGACGCGTGTCGGGGCCGAGCGTATGGCCGGCGCCTACGCATGGCGTACGCTGCGCGAAGCCGGGGCCCCACTCGTCTTCTCGTCGGACCTTCCCGGCTCAGACTGGAGCCCGTTCTACGGCCTGCATTCCGCCATGACCCGTGAGGATACCAGCGGCGCGCCGCCGGGCGGGTGGTACCCCGCGCAACGCATGACCGCCGAAGAGGCCGTGCGCGGGTACACGGCGTGGGGGGCCTTTGCCGGATTCGACGAACGCGACGGCGGCACGATTGCCGTGGGCAAGCGGGCGGATTTCACGGTCATGACGGTCGATCCGTTTCGCGCCGCGCCGCGTGCGTTGCTGCGCGGGAACGTCGTGCTGACCGTGTCGCGAGGACGGGTGACGTACCGGCGGTGATTCCGGCGTCAATCCGCCGTCAATCCACCATCACACCACGAGGGGAGCTCACGAAACGTTCCAGAATCAGGCATGGCGGACCGCGGCCGGTAAACCGCAGTTTGGTGGGCGAGTTGTGACACAATCCTTCCACCAACGAGGGGCGTGAGATGCGCGGCAAGATTTCGGTGGCAGTTGTGGGACTCGTCCTCTTGCCCTCCATAGGATGGGCTCAAGGCACTGCCGTGGTGCGAGGACGTGTCACGGAGGCGGGGAGTGGCAATGTGATTGCCGCCGCCCAGGTCTCCGTGAGTACCACCCGTCTCGGCGGGTTGACGGACAACGACGGACGGTACGTCATTCGGGGCGTTCCCAGTGGATCCGTCACCATTCGCGTCGTGCGTCTCGGCTATCAGCCCACGACGAAGACGGTCACGGTACCGGCGAACGGCGAGGTGGTGGCGGACTTCTCGCTCACCAACGCCGCCAAGACCCTCGACGCCGTGGTGACGACGGCAACGGGTGAACAATCGCGCAAGTCGTACGGCAACGTGGTGGCGACGGTGCGCGCCGACTCCCTCGCCGAGAAGGCCGCGGCGACCAACGTGAACGAGCTGTTGCAGGGGCGGGTCGCCGGCGTGCAGATCGTGCAGGGCTCCGGGCAGACAGGCACGTCCTCCTCCATCCGCATCCGCGGCACCAGTTCGCTGTCGCTGTCAAACGAGCCCCTCATCGTCATCGACGGCGTGCGCATCGACAACTCGCCGGTTCCCGGCAACTACTCGACGCAGCGCATCAACAACTTCAGTGGTATCAACCCGGAAGAGATCGAGTCAGTCGACATCCTCAAAGGTCCGTCGGCCTCCGCGCTGTACGGGACGGCAGCCGCCAATGGCGTGCTGGTCATCAAGACCAAGCGCGGTCGCACCGGCGCCACGCGCTGGGGTGTCGCCGCCGAGTACGGGCAGGTGCAGCAGCCCGCGCAGTTCTTCGACAATTACCGCGCCTGGGGCCGCAATGTCGTGAACGGCAACCCCGGCACGGCCTCGGTCCTGTGCCGCATCAGCGACCAGTCCCTCGGGCGGTGCGTGCGTGACTCGCTCACCACGTTCAATCCGCTCATGAACCCCGAGACCACGCCGTTCGCCACGCAGCCCCGTCTGCAGCTCGGCGTGAATGCCTCGGGTGGCACCGAGAACCTGCGCTACTTCTTCAGCGTGGAGCGGCAGGAAGAAACCGGGCCATACCGCATGCCCGATGCCGAGATCACGCGCCTGACCACCGCGCGCGGCAAACGACCGACGGCCGAACAGATCGAGCCCAATCAACTCGATCAGACGTCCATTCGCGGCAACTTCACGTTTCCGCTTGGCAAGACCGCCGACCTCTCCGTGAATACCGGCTACATCGACCGCACGCTGCTCAGCCCGTTCGACGGCGGGTTCTTCGCGGGCCTGTCGTTCCAGTCGTACTTCGCTCCCGGCTTTCGCACGGCCTTCAACGGCAATTCGGCGCAGTTCACGGGCGACATCCTGTCGGTCAGCCAGTCGCGGCGCGATCAGCGACTGACCGGCTCGACGCAGCTCAACTGGAAGCCGTTCAGCTGGCTCGCCAACCGGGCGGTGGTGGGTCTCGATCAGGTGGGCGGGTACTCGTACCGCTTTGCGCGTGCCAACGAGGGAACGGTGACCGGCTGGGGTCCACCGGGACAGACGGGCGGCAAGGACGCCACGCGCAGCGCGTTCTCCCGCTACTCGGTCGATCTTGGCTCCACGGCGAGCTTCACGCTCACCCCCACCATCAGCACGAAGACGAGTGTGGGGGCGCAGTGGTTCAAGGACACGCAGTATGAAACGGTGGTTCAGGGCTATACGCTGCCACCCGGCGCCCAGACCCCCAACTCGGCGTCCATTCGCACCAGCAGCGAGTTCACGTCGGAGAACGCCACCTACGGTGCCTACCTGCAGCAGGACTTTGCCTGGAATGATCGGCTGTTCCTCACCGGGAGCGTTCGTACTGACCAGAACAGCGCCTTCGGCCGCAATGCCGGCAACACGCTGTATCCGCGCGCCGCGGTCTCCTACGTCATGAGCGACGAGTCGTGGTTCCCGCAGTCCTCGCTGCTCAACAATCTGCGATTCCGCGCCGCCTGGGGTCAGGCGGGCGTGCAGCCCAGCACCATCGCGGCGCTGCAGTTCCTGAGTGCCAACACCGTGCCGCTGGGTGGCACGGAAGTCGGTGCGTTGCGTCTGGCCGCCATCGGCAACTTCGATCTTCGTCCGGAGGTTACAACCGAGACCGAAGCCGGCCTCGATGTGGCGCTGTTGAACGGGCGCGTCAACGTGGAAGCCACCTATTTCAAGAAGCTCTCCCGCGACGCGCTCTTCCAGAATCCGCTGCCGCCAAGCTTCGGCGCCGGGGCGAGCCAGTGGCAGAACATTGCCGCCGTCACCAATGCCGGCGCCGAGTTGGCGCTCGACATGCGCATTATTTCGCGCAGCTGGTTCGACTGGAGCAGTCGCCTGAACGGATCGATCATCCGCAACAAGCTCGTGGATGCGGGGCGCGCGCAGCTCGCCGTGACGCAGGGTGCGCGCAACGTGGTGGGCTATCCCACCTTTGCCCTGTGGGCGCGCCCCATCAAGAGCTTCGCCGACGCGAACAGCGACGGGATCCTCACGGAAAACGAAATCGTCGTGGGGGACACCGCCGAGTACAAGGGGCCCACGCTTCCGGTGCGCGAAGCCGGATGGTCCAACACGTTTGCATTCTTCAGGAACAGCCTGCAGATCAGCACACTGTTCGACTATCGCGGCGGCCACTACAACCAGTGGGGGTTCGAGAATCAGCGGTGCATCTCGGGCAACTGCCGCGCCGTGAACGACAAGTCGGCGCCGCTCGCCGATCAGGCCGCCGCCGTGGCCACCACGAGCGCGCGGTTGGGCAATACGGTGTGGGGGTACTTCACGCCCAATGACTTCATCCGCTTCCGCGAGCTGTCGGTCTCGTACACCCTGCCCTCGAACATGGGCTCGAAGCTGGGTGCCCGCAGTACCACGATCGCGCTCGTCGGCCGTAACCTGGGCCTGCTTTGGAACCGCTTCCCCGGCATCGATCCGGAAACCAATGGGGCAGCGAACAACGCGGGTGGGGGAAACAACGACTTCTTCTCGGCGCCGCTCCTCCGCTACTGGACGCTGCGCGTCAACCTGGGGTACTGACATGACCACCCACATGACTGTTGCTCAGCGAGCCCTCGCGGCCGCATCGTCGCGCCGGCTCCGTCGCGCAGCTGCCCTCGTGTTGCTTGCCACGCTCGGCGGCTGTGAACGGGAACGCCTGCTGGGTGTGGAAACGCCCGATCAGATCCGCCCGGAGGACGCGGCGAGCCCGAACGGTGCCTTGGCCCTCCGGGCTGGCGCACTCCGCGACTTTGCCCAGTTCTTCGGTGGTACGACCAACGTGGGGGTGAACATCTACGTGGGTCTGCTGTCGGATGAACTGATCAATGCCCGTCCCGGGGCTGACCACATCGACCAGCGCGCGTTCAACGAGAATACGTTCCCCGCAGCCGCGTGGAACAAGTTCTCCGACAGCTACACGCAGGTGGTGCGCGCCATTCGTGCGCTCAATCAGTTCGTGCCGGCCAGTGCCACGCGGAATCGCGATGTGGGGCAGCTCTACGCGCTGCAGGGCATCACGCTCAACATCGGCGGGGAGCTCTTCTGCAACGGCGTACCGCTCGCCAGCGTGAACGACGCTGCACCGGAGGCGGCCACCCTCGTCACCACGCAGCAGCTGTATCAGCGAGCCATTGCGCAGGCGGACAGCGCGCTGGCCGCGCTGGGCAACGCGGCCACCGACCAGAACCTGCGCTATCTGGCGCGTGTGGCGAAAGCACGGGCGCAGCTCAATCTCGGGCAGTTCGAGGCGGCGGCGGCCACCGTCAGTGCCGGTGGCGACGGCGCGGGGTCGATTGCCGTGCCCACCGGCTGGCAGTATGCGGTGGAGTTCTCGCAGACCACCCTGGTGAACAGCATCTTCGACTGGATGGTGAACACCGCCAACTTCGGGCCGTCGGATCGCGAAGGCGGCAATGGGCTCGACTACCGCTCAGCGCGCGACCCGCGTGTGCTCACCTCCACCACGTCGCGCCTGGGACAGGATGGCTCCACCCAGGTCTTCACGGTCCTCGGGTACCCGAATGGCTCGGCTCCCACTCCGCTGGTGAGCGGGGTGACGGCTCGACTCATCGAGGCGGAAGCGGCGCTGCGCCGTGGGGATGCCATGACGTGGCTGGCGAAGCTCAACGAACCGCGTGCCGATGCCGCGGTGCGCACCCTGCGCAACATCGGTACGGCGGCCGACATCCTGCCGCCGCTGACCGATCCCGGCACCGCCGATGCGCGCGTTTCGCTCCTCTTCAGGGAGCGGGCGTTCTGGTTCTATCTCACCGCAACACGGGTGGGGGATCTGCGTCGCCTTCAGCGTCAGTATGCGCGACCGGCGACCGCCGTCTGGCCAACCGGCGCGTACTTCAAGGGCGGCACCTACGGAACAGATGTCACGCTCACACCGTCATTCGCCGAGCGGAACAACACGGCCTTCAGCGGCTGCACCGACCGCAATCCGTAGCCCCTCCGGCACACCGAAGGACACAGCGCTCACCGCAAGGTGGGCGCTGTGTCCTTCTGCCTGAACGGCACGCGTTGTCAGCGGCGACCTGCAGCCCCCACCAACGACACCCCCTCCATGGCTTTCGCCACGGCAACCGGCGGGGCAATGCGCAGGTGCTGCAGGATGGTCGGGGCGATGTCCACGATGGCCGCCGCCCCACTGGTGAAGCGCGGGGTGAGCGGCCGCTGGTTGATGACCATCCAGGTGGTCCGCTCGCGCGCGGACTGCCCGCCGTGGCCCTTGCCTGTGCGGGCGTCGCGCCCGTGATCGGTGGTAACGACCACCATCCACTGCTCGCCAAGTCGCGCGCGACGCTGCGCCGCGGCCCAGATACGCCCCACGCGTCGGTCGGCCTCCTGCACCGCGACGTGAAACGCCTCGCTGTCCCCATGCGCATGCCCGGCATCGTCGGTGTGCTGCAGGTACACCCACGACAGATCAGGCCCGCGCTCGGCGATGTACGCGGCGGCGCGCTCGGCAACATGCTCGTCGATGGCGCGGATGTACGCCGACGCGCGGTCGTGCGGAAAGGCCACCGTGTCGAGTTCGAAGCCGTCCGCCGCATGATCAAGGTGGAAGGCACCGGCATTGGGGCGCCCTTCACCCACCAGGACGGTGCGGTTGTCGAGCCACGTGGAGAAAATGGCCGTGACCAAGGTGGAGTCGGCCGCTTCGACAATGCGGAAGAGATTCCAGTAGTCGTAGTTGGGCGACTGGTTGCTGTTGCCGCGCACGTTGTGCTTGTTCGCCCAGGTACCAGTGAGCAGACTCATGTAGCCTGGCGCTGACACCGTGGGCGTCTCCGTGGGACCGCCCAGCTCGCCACCGACATGCGCGCGCGCATAACCGCCCTCCGCCGCGATCGCGTCCAGTGCGGGAGTGGGGACCTGCTCGATGACGTCGGCCGGTATACCGTCGAGCAGGATGAACACGGCCTTACGTACCGGAGCGGGCGTGCTCGCGGGAGAAGGCTGACACCCGAACAGCAGCGCGGACGCCAGAAGAGCGGAAACGACAGAACGGTTCATGCTGTCAAGCTGGCGACAACGACGACGGCGAGATGACCCCTGTGTATCGGTTCGACCACGATGCGGTACAGGTCGGGAGCGGGCGGGTCATTCGGAAGGAAGGAGCGGCACCTGCGCCCCGGCAGTGCGCGGCAGATCACCGGTGAGCCGCGGATCCGAAGCCACTTCCACCGCACGGCGATGTGGGATGAAGCCGGCACGCTGGTAGAAGGCCACCGCCTGCGGATGATCGAGCGTGCAGGTGTGCACATGCAGGCGATGGATGGGACGGTGCCAGGCGCGTATGAGCGCCTCGCTCATGAGCCAGCGACCGACTCCCTGCCCCACCCGATCGGCCACGAGGCCGAAGAATGCCAGTTCACATTCAGCCGGCGCTCGGAAATCCAGTTCAAGCAGGCCAATGTCCTGGGCCCCATCGCACACCGCGTACGCCTCCACGTCGGTATCGCCCAGCAGCGCCTCGAGTATCTCGCGCGGCATCCGCAGGCGTGAGAACCACAGCCACGGCGCCCCCACCGTGCGAAAAAGCTCGCGGTAACGGTCCACATCGGTGGCGCCCAGGCGCTCGAGACTGAACGCGACTGTCTCGCGACCCGTGTGTACGTTCGCGGGTGGCGACGTCATCTCGAGGAAGGTCACCACACTCGCGATGTGACCGGGCGGCACCAATGTGTATCCCAGGGGGAGTTCGGGGAAATTCGACATCGGTGGAGACTACCTCGTTGCAGCCGAACGTGGCGCCGCTGGGGGGCTGCCGACGCTCGCACGACCAGCAGGCTTTGCCGACGGCCGCATGCGCGGCAGAAACCGCCCCGGCAAGGCACCGGTCATGACGCCCGCGCGCAATACGAAGGTGCCGTTCACCAGTACGTGCACCACCCCGTCGGCGTAGTGATGCGGATCGGTATACTGGGCGCGATCTGCGATGGAATCCGGATGGAAGACCACCACATCGGCGGCCATCCCTGGCGCGAGCGTTCCGCGGTTGGCCTGCGCCAGCCACGCTGCCGGCATCTGCGTCATGCGCCGTACCGCCTCCAGCAGCGTGAGCGTGCGTCGCTCGCGCACATAGCGCGACAGCACGCGCGGAAATGACCCATAGCTGCGCGGATGCGGGTACCCGATGCCGGGCGTCACCAGATCGCCGTCGGTTTCGAACATGGCGCGGGGATGCCGGATGAAACGCTCGATATCGCCCTCGTCCATCCCCGTGAACACGCCGATGAAGCCGCCCTTGAGCTGCAGGGCGATGAGCGCCTCCACGGCAGCCTCCACGGTGCGGGGCTGGCCGAGGGTATCGAGGTAGTCGGCCAAGGTGCGGCCGGCCAGCTCCGGATGCGCGGCGACCTCGCGGAAGCGAATCGTCTCCGGACCGGGCCCGGTCTGCCGCGGAAAGAGCGCGCGCATCTCGCGCACGAGCCGCGCCCGCGTGGGCCGGTCGGCCACGCGCTTCGCGAATGCCGGCGGGCCGTCGGCGAGCGCCCACGCCGGAAACATGAGATCGGAGTAGGTGCTGTACGCGTCGTAGGGGTACACATCGAACGCCACGGCGGTACCGGCGGCGGCAGCCGAGTCGAGCAGCGCGAGGATGCGCGCGCTCCACCCCCACTGGGCCGCACCCGTAACCTTGAGGTGATTGATCTGCACGGGAATACCGGCCGCGTTGCCCACGTCGAGCGTCTGCTGGACCGAGGTCAGCACACCCGCGCCTTCATCGCGCATGTGCGTGACGTAGACACCGCCGTACGCAGCCGCCACGCGGGTCAGCGCCATGATCTCCGGCGGCTCGGCGTAGGTGGCCGGTGTGTACTCCAGCCCGGTGGCGAGGCCAAGCGCCCCCTGCTGCATGGACGAGTCCACGAGCGCCGTCATCCACGCGAGCTCTGCCGGGGTGGGGGCGCGATTGGCGAGCCCCATGACGCGCTTGCGGATCCAGGTATGGCCCGAGAACAGTCCCACGTTGGGGGCCATGCGTACACGCGCCATGTACTGATCGAGCGGAAACGGCTGGTCCTGACTGTGCTGCGGCGCCAGGATGGTGGTGATTCCCTGCCGAATGAAGTTCTCGGCCAGTGGATGCGAGTCCAGCGTCACCAGGTGTGCGTGATTGTCCCAGAACCCTGGCGCCACCACGTGCCCGTGCACGTCCACGATCGTCTTTGCACCACGCGCGTTGAGCGCCGGACCAATGGCCGCGATGGAATCGCCCACGATGGCCACGTCGGCCACCACGGCCGCTGCTCCGGTGCCATCCACCACCGTGCCTCCCGTGAGCAGCACATCGTACACCGGTGGCGCCGTACAGGCGGCCAGCAGCGCCGCGCAGGATACCGCCACACGCCGCGCCCCCCGCACCGGCAGGCGTGAATCTCTCCCGTTCATCATGGCACGGGCTCCGGTTGCACCCGCAAGCCCGTGAGCCCGCCCTGCGGGCCACGCGAAACGATCACCCGATAGCGCTCACGGCCGAACCACGCGTAGTACTCGGTCTCCACGTCGTCGCCAAGCATCCGATGCGTGAGATACTCCATGCGAGTGGGAGCACCCTTGCCGCTCAGCAGCGAGGTCACGGCCGCCTTGAGCCGAGGAAAGATCGTCTGTCGCACGAAGGCAAAGTCGGCGAGTTCGAGCTGGCCACTGGCGACCTTGCCAAGCATGCGCGCCACATACGCCGTGGCCGCCGTGTCTGGATCGGCGCGTGGCGTGGTCACCGGTGGCACCGGCGCCAGCGTCGTGTCGAAGAGCGCGGCCACCGCCGACGCGATCATCGCCGGCGCCATGGTGCGCCCGTTGGACAGCACCACGATGCTGAGATCACTGCCGACGTAGTACGAATTCTGGGTCACGAACCCTTGCCACGTGCCGCCATGCTCGTACAGCGGCGCACCACCGGCCTCACCGATGAACCAGCCGAAGCCATAGGGATGCGTGCGACCGCTGTTGAGGGTCATGGGCGTGAAGATTCGCCGCCAGCTTTCGGGGCTGAGCAGGGCGCGGGCACGCACGGCCCGGTTCCAGGCCAGCATGTCGCGCAACGACAGCAACAGTGAACCATCGGCGGTGGTGTTGAGCTGCGGTGCCACCCAGGTCGCATGTTCCCATCCCCCCGGCACGGGCACGTATCCGCGCGCCCGATGCGGGATGACCTGACTCTCGGTGATGACACGCACCGTGGGCATCCCCGCCGGCGTGAAGAGGCGCTGGCGCAGGTACTCGTGGTACGGCATGCCGCTCACGCGAGTCATGATGATGCCGAGCACCACGTAGCCGGTGTTCGAGTAGTTCCAGCGCGTACCGGGCGTGAACTCCAGCGGGAGTGCCGCCGCCATGCGCAGCAGCTCCTCGTCGGTATAGTCGCGCCGATAGTCGAATCCGTCGCCGGTGTAGTCGGGCAATCCCGAGCTGTGGTCGAGCAGATGGCGCAGCCGAATGGGCTCCCACGCAGCCGGCGCATTGGGCAGATAGCGGCGCACCGAGGCCTCGAGATCCAGTTTGCCGTCTTCCACCAGCGCCATGATGCCGGCACTCGTGAACTGCTTGCCCATGGACCCCGACTGGAAGATCGTTTCCTCGGTAACGGGCGTCTGATGTTCGAGCTCCGCGACGCCGTACCCCCGTGCCAGCAGCACGTCTCCGCGGCGCATGACGGCCAACGCCACTCCCGGCGCGCGCAGCCGCTCCATGGTGTGGCGCACCACGGAGTCCACGGCGGCCATGGTGGGGGTGCCGGTGCGGCGCAGGGCCCACGGCAGGGTGAGCGGCGCCGCCGTTGGCCAGACGCGATCGAGCGTACCGCCCCGGTACAGCGTTCCGCCCTTCATCACGTACGCCACCTCTCGCGTGTGGCGAATGTCGTGCAGCGGATTCCCGTCGAGCACCACCAGATCCGCCACCTTCCCCGCTTCGAGGCTGCCCAGCTCCTGCTCGAGCCCCAGCGCGTACGCCCCTTCCATGGTCGCCACGCGCAGCACCTCGTGCGGGTGCATGCCGCCACGCGCGAGCAGCGCCATCTCCCAGTGATTGGACAAGCCCTGGACTTCACCGTGGCCGCCCAGGCCGATGTGTCCGCCAGCGCGCAGCACGGCCGCGGCACCCGCGGCCACCTCACGATCCTGATAGTCCTCCGGGGGAAACCAGAGCAGCCGACTGGAGCTGCGCTGAAAGAGCTGCCCGTCGGGAAACCAGCGCTCCACCCGCGCATCCTCGTGCGGCCGCTCTTCGGCGAGGAGGCGATACACCGGCAATGCCGCGCCGAAGCTCACCACCACGGTGGGCGTATTCACGATGCCGGTGCGCGCGAACAGCTGGATGAGGTCATCGTGGAGCGGCGCTTCCGGCACCGCATGCTCGAGGCCGCTGAAGCCATCGATGGCGTGCGTGATGTCTTCCTTGCCGTCGGCCGCCCCCTCCGTGGTGGGCATCATGCCCAACTCACGCGCCGCCTCGATGAGCCATTGCCGCTGCTGACGATTGCCCACCTGATAGGCCTTGATGTAGGGCGTGCGATATACGTCGCGGTAGCGCGCCAGCGTGCGCCGCATGTCGTCGAGCGTTTGGGAGTCGATGCTGCCGAAGACACCCGGCCCCGTGGAGAAGACGCGCGGACTCGGTACGCCATCGGCCTCCACCATGTCGGCGACCGCGAAGATGTCGGGTGACACCTGGGGGTCGCGCACGGTCGTGACACCCATGGCGAGATTGGCCAGTCCGTTGGTGGATTCGGGCTGCGGGAGGTCGGCTACCGTGAGTGTCCCCTGCCCCGACCCCCAATGCGCGTGGAGATCGATGTAGCCGGGCACGATGAACTTGCCGCGCACGTCGATCACGCGCGCCTCGGCAGGCAGGGGGCGCGCGTCACGCGCACCCACATGCACGATGCGACCGTTGGTCACCTGCACATCGGCGTTGGCCATGACTTCCGTGCCGCGCATGGTGATGGCGGTCGCACCGCGCAGGACGACGGTGCCCACGGCCTTGGCTCGCGGCAGCGACACGGGAACGGGCACGGCAACGCTGGTGCCGGCAGGCGCGGCGTTTCGCGCGGCGGGACCCAGCAGCTGCACCGCGCCACCCTGGGCGGGAACGCGCACCTGTTGTGCATCGGCGGGCACACCACCAGGGGGCGCCGAGAGTGTGGAGGCGAGCGGCGCCGTGGTGGCCGTGATGGTCGCCCCATCATCGCTCCAGCGCGGTGCGTGCCAGAACGCCGGCGTGGCACTGAGACGCACCGGCGCGCCGCGCCCGTCCGCGCGCGCCTTCCACAGGGCGCCTCCCTCTTCGCTCCACGTCACGTAGGCGATCCAGCGCGCATCGGGAGACCACGCGGGCATGAATTCGCGCGCCTGCGGGGTACGCGTGAGCCGCTGCGGGGCCCCACCGGTCGTGCTGGTCAGCCAGATGCGACCGAGTGCGGAGAAGGCTCGGCGACCGTCGCGGGCCGTGGCCACATGGTGCGCCATCCGCGCGGACACGGCCCCGGTATCGAGCCGCTGCGGCGCGCGCAGCGTGGGCGTTACCTCGAGGGACACGCTCGCGGTGAACGGAATGACGGTGTCGCTGCCGTCGCGCACGCCGAGTCGGTGAATGCGGCCGCCGAAGGCCGCGTACAGCCAGCGACCGTCGGGCGAGAAGGCCGCGTTCGGTAGCACATCGCGCGAGGCGCGCGACTCCAGCTGATGACGGTCTACGGGATACGCGAGCCACCGTTCGGCGCCGGTGGCGAGATCGCGCGCCTTG
Organism: Gemmatimonas sp.; assembly: GCF_027531815.1. NCBI lineage: Bacteria > Pseudomonadati > Gemmatimonadota > Gemmatimonadia > Gemmatimonadales > Gemmatimonadaceae > Gemmatimonas > Gemmatimonas sp. The sequence continues at coordinate 215,924 of NZ_JAPZSK010000014.1, forward strand.
AGCCCCGTGCGCCCCTCACGCACGGTGCCGTAGACAAGCGTGCCGCCGTCGGGCGACAGCAACGGCTTCATGGCGGGCATGCCCTCCACCACGACCGGCGTGGGCGCCCCCCCAGCCACCGGCACGCGGAGAATGTTGCTGCTCGGGCCGTTGCGGCTGCCGTAGGGGCGCGGCGTAACGGAGCTGAACCAGAGACTCTGGCCATCGGGACTCGGCAGGGGGCCGTACGGGCCGGGCGCCGGCGCCGAGACCAGCGGCTGCGCCGGGCCGTTGGTGTTCTCCAGCAGTCGGGTGCCCTCACCGGTGGCCACGTCGTAGCGCCAGAGCTCGGCCGCGCGGGTGGTGTAGGGCGTGGTCACCGTCACGACGATGGCGCGTCCATCGCGCGTCCACGCGGGCGACAACATGCCGGCGCGTGGCAGGCGGGTGAGCGGTCGCGCACCCGACCCATCGGCGTTGGCGATCCACACGTTGTCGGAGCCACTCTCGTCACTGATGTAGACCAGCTGTGCTCCCGTTGGCGAGTAGCGCGGCTGCGACTGGAACGCCCGCCCGGTCAGCAGCGGCTGGGCGCGACCACCAGCAACCGGCAGCGTGTACAGCTCGCCCAGCAGTTCGACGACGAGGGTGCGCCCATCGGGACTGACGTCGAGCGATACCCACGTGCCTTCGGTGGTGGTGAAGGCGACCGTACGGAACGGCGCCGCGGCGGACGGTGTCGACGCCGGCAGCGCCTGCGCCGGCGGCGCCTGCGCGGACAGCACCGGCGCGGACAGCGCCGCGGATGACAGGAAGGTGGCAGCAAGCGCCGTGGGAAGATGTCGCATGAATGACTCCGATCAGCCGGTAACGAGACGACGTACCTGTTCGCGGGCGAAGGATTCCTGCCACTCGGCACTCGCCGTGGGTGACGTCATGACGACGTGAATGGCCAGCCCCTCTACGAACAGCGCGAGTGCCGTGCCAATGCGTGCCACATCGGCATCCCCGGGGATCTCGCCCGTCTCCCGAAGCGGAGCCACCGCCTCCCGATAGAGAGCGTACCAGCGGTTCATGCGTCGCTCCTGCCCGCGTCGCCGTGCTGGCGATCCGACGGCACTGCCGTAGAATGCCACCAGCAGGCGCCAGAGCTGCCGACGCTCGGCATCGAGGGGCAACACCGCCGCGACGACCGCATGGACCCGCTCCATGCCGGGTGGCCCCACCGCCGCCGCGCTGGCACGCGCGAACGACCGATCGAAGGCGCGGTTCTTGGTGTGGCGGAGCAGCGCGTCCTTCGAGGGGAAGTAGTGGGTGAGCACGCCGGTCGTCACGCCGAGGGCCGCGGCAACACTACGCAGCGTCACCTGATCGAGACCGCGCGTCGCAATCAGCTGCGCCGCGGTGTCGGCGATGGCCTCACGCCGCGCCCGATGATCTCCGCGAGGGCGACTCACCGGCGGGACGGTGGGAGAATGATGCGGGCGATGGTTCGCATAACACCGGTTACGCTAACCTGCCAGCGCACCGGTGTCCATGACGCGGCGGCGTCCGCGGCAGGGCGATGTGACGGCGACGGTGCTAGTACGCGTACCCGAAGATGATGTTCATCTCGTCGGTACTGAGCAGACCGAACCCCACCGGCCGATCGGTCGTGTTGTGGTAGGTGACCACGGAGACCAGCGCGTCCCCCGCCTCGAGCACGAGAGGCGTGGGAAAATTGAGGAACGCCGGGTGTTCCCAGTCGGTGTTCACGTACACGCTGCTCTCGGTGCCGTTGGTGCGCAGGACGCGAATCTCGAAGCGCTCGCCCAGCGCGTGCATGTGCGACGTGAGCCCCAGTACCGTCGTGCGTACCGGCGTACGAAACACCGTGCGGATGGTGGTGCGCTGCCGCGCCGGCAGGGTGAAGCTGGTGTTGGCCAGGTTGAGCGTGCGCGCCTCGATGCGCACGGCACTGCGATCCACCGTGTACAGGTTCGCCGCGGCCTGACCGGGGAACGGCGCCGGCGACTTGTTCACGTAATGCACGTTCAGGTCGATGGCTGCGTTGGGGGGCAGGCGCAGCGCCACCCCGGGCGGGAAGCGATAGTCGAATTCCGGGGTCATGGCGCCAGCGAAGAACACATGGCAGGCCATGGGCAGCATGTTGACGGCAATCGGTACGCCCTCGGCGGTGCGCAGGTCGCGCACGACGTTGGCCGGTGGCCGCAGGTTGCACGGGAACGTGGTGCGCGACTCGTCGAAGGTATAGAGCAGCAGATGATGGCTGCCGGGGCGCATGCGTGATTCGATGCGCGTGACGTAGAGCGCTTCGCGATTGCCCAACGTGCGGTACAGGAACAGCTCCCGTTCGTTGCGTGGCGGCACCGGAAAGCTGTCCACGGTAAGCTGCAGCCCGGCGGCGCCCGCTGGTGGCGCCAAGGGGGTGAAACTGGCCACCTGCAGCCGGGCATCGCGCAGCACGGCGGTGTCCACCACGTGTCCCGAGCGAGGCGCCCCCGCTTCGATCCAGCGGCGCACGTACTCCAGCTGTCCCATGCTGAGCCCTTGCGTGGTACCCATAGGCATGAGGTTGCCGTAGTCGGCACTGTGGTGGCCGGGGATCCACGCGAGCTTGTGGTACAGCAGGGAGCTGTCGGCACGGAACGGCTTGATGCGCAGCAGGCCATCGGCGCGCGCCTTCGGATGGAGCGACGGGGCGCTTACCATCTGCTGGTAGCTCGAATCCGCCGACAGCACCAGCCCCGACTGCCGCGCGTCGCTGCTGCCGCTGCGGTGGCACCCGGCACAGCTGGGCTCGACGATGGTGCGCTGGATGCGCGCAAAGGTCCCGTCGGCCAGCGGGGCGGCGGCGGCGCCACCGGTGTCTCCGCCGGAGCAGGCCGAGAGCAGGGCCAGCAAACAGGCGGCAACGGGGCGCCACCGGCGCGGGGGGCGGCGACCGCTGAGCGAGATGGGCATGGCTCCATGCTACCGGGTGTGGCGCGACTCGGCAATTGAGCGGACCCGGGATGCTGCTCACCGTGGTGAGCGTCGGCCGAGCCGGACGCGCAGATCGCACCAACGCCCTCCTGCGGGGTACGCACCCCCACCTTCTTCCGGAGATGCCATGTCCGACGCGAACGTCCGTCACATTCTGATTGCCAGCTTCAACACCCCCGGCGGCGCCGAGAGCGGCGTGGCGCTCCTCAAGTCCGCCTCGATCGGCCTCGGGAACGTGGCCGTGATCACCCGCCATGCCAGTGGCGAGGTGGAGTTCACCGAGTCCCAGGACTGGGGCGTGGGCAAGAGCGCGCTGGTGGGCGCGCTGGCCGGGCTCATCCTGCCCGGCGTCGGCACCATCACCCTGGCGGCGGGTGGAGCGCTGGCCGCCTACTTCCTCGACCTCGGCTTCCCCGACGCGCTGCTCACGCAGATGGGCGAGGGGCTCACCACCAACTCCTCCATGTTGGTCGCGTTGGTGGATGCGGTCAGCAAGACGCGCGCGGGCGAGGTGCTGGCGCAGGGCGGCGGCGTGGTCGTGGCGAGCACGGAAGAATCGGAACTCGCGCGGGCCATGGCATCCATGCAGCGTGCGCCCTAACGAACGGCCCCGGGTGCGTGTGAAACCGCGCGCGCGTCCCACGATCGCCTGACCCCAGTTCACGTGGGAGCGCACGCGCAACGCCCCACGAGCGAGCCCGAGGAGAAGCGCCCTTGCGGAGGTTGATCTCGATCGTGCCTGAGCGGATCAATGCGGCACTGCACGGAAGGGGAACGGAACCCATCGCCCGTGATGAACGCCTCCACGATGCCACCCAGGGTGGCGTACTTGTCAGCGACAGAGTCCCACTGCTCCACGTCGGCCACGTACCGCAGGCGCGTATACGGCCTGCCTCTCCCGATCTTGCGCCGGGGGTCCACGCCCCGCATGGCGAGGCTCTCCTGCCGCTGGCGACCCCCCGGAACCCCTGAGTTCGGCTGCCGATTCACTTACCATGACCTTACTGTTTCGTGTCGCCGCGCCCCGCCCATCTGGGGTGCTCGGGTCGCTGGGGGCAGCTGCGCGGGCGGCCGCCTGCGCACTGCTCCTCGCCGGCTGCTCCATGGACGCCACCGAGGAGCGGCAGCTGGGCGCCGAGGCCGCCGCTGAGATCGAGCGACGCGTTCAGGTCGTGCGTGATGCGGAGGGAGAACAGGCGCTCGCCACCATTGGCAACGCCCTCGTGGAGGCCGGTGGACCGGTGGCGTATCCCTACACGTTCCGCATCGTGCGCGACTCGTCGGTCAACGCGTTCGCCCTGCCGGGCGGCTTCGTGTACGTGCACACCGGGCTGCTGCGCAGCGCGCGCGATGTCGCGGAACTGGGTGGCGTGCTTGGCCACGAGGTGGCGCATGCCCGGCTGTCGCACGGGGCGCAGCAGGCGCGCAAGCAGCAGGGGCTCTCCGCCGCGGTCACCGTGGTGTGTCTCTTCACCGGGCTCTGCGACACGGGGCTGTCGCAGGTGGCCATCAACCTGGGCGCAAACGCGCTCACCGCCAAGTTCAGTCGGACCGACGAACTGCAGGCCGATTCGGCCGGCATCGTGTACACCACACGCGCCGGTATCGACCCGCGCGGGATGGTGCGCTTCTTCGCGCGCCTGCGCGAGCAATCAGGCAACGTGCCGGCCTATCTCGAATGGGTCTCCACGCACCCCATGGAAGGCACCCGCATCGAGAATGCCGAACGACTCATCGGCCCCGGCGTACCTCGTGGTGCTCCCAGTGAGCTTGAGGCCGCCTTTGCCGTGCTGCAGGCACGGTACGGCGTCCCGGTAACTCGATAGCGCCGTTCCCCCGAATCTACTCGGCGAGCACCTGCGCGAGCACGTCCATGAGTCGCCCCCGCAGCACGCGCGCTCGCGCACTCAACGCCCGCTGCCGCCGCTGGTACTCGTCGCGCCCCGCGGCGGTTTCAATGCGCACGGGTTCCACGCCGAACGCCTGCAGATCATACGGCCCCGCCTGCATATCGAGATCCCGCAGCGCCATGGCCAGCTCGAAACAGTCAGCGAGCAAGTCACTCCCGACCCAGGGCATGCACGTGTACGCCCAACGGTAGAGGTCCATGTTGGCGTGAATGCACCCGGGCTGCTCGGCCGCATACCGTGTCTCGTACGCCAGGGGAAGCCGGTTGAACGGCTTCGCTGCCGGCGCAAGAAAGCGGAACGCGTCGAAGTGACTGCACACCACCGGTCGGCTCTCCACGAAGGCGTCGATCTGCTGCTGCGGCAGCCGCAGCGACGCCACGCCGTCGTGCCGGATGTCGTGCCCGCCGTACACCATGGCCCACTCGTGCATGCCGTAGCAGCCAAAGTGCGCCGGCCGATCACGCGTGGCCCGCAACAGCGCCAGCACCTCGGCCATGGTCGCGCGCTTTCCGGCGGCCATGGTGGCCACATCACGACGCAGGATGCCATGGGCAGCGCCGTACACCGGCGCCGTGAACCGCTCACGTGCCTCTGTGCTCTCGGCAATGGCCTCGTGTGCGTTTGGGTGCCACGCCTCCAGCTTCCCCGCGGAGTAGCTGTAATACTGAAAGAGGAAGTCCTGCACGGGATGCGACGCCCCGCGCGCGCGTCGCGCCCGACGCGCCTGCGTGTACGGCTGGATCCGGGCACGATGCGCCGCCGCGCGCGCCTGCCAGTCGGCGGTCGACAAGACGACCGGTAACGATGACGGGCTCGCGTGCAACTCGGGCATCCCCCAAGCTATCGCGAGTCGTCAGAAGGGGGCAGGCGCCTGCACCTCCACCGGCCTGGCCGTCACGGGGTGCACGAAGGCGAGCCGTTCCGCATGCAAGAGCAACCGCTCGTCGTCGTCCGGCGGCGTGCGGCCATACAGCCGGTCCCCCACGATGGGCGCATTCAGCCCCGCCGGGTGCGCCGCGTGTACGCGCAGCTGGTGCGACCGCCCGGTGTGCGGCGTGAACCGCACGCGCGTACGCCCGCCGTGGCCTCCCGGGTCCCGCGCCAGCACCTGCCATTCCGTATGCGCTGGCTTGCCATGCACCGGATCGTGAATGTTGCGCGGCCGGTCGTCGATGTCGGGACGGAGCGCCAACATGATGTGTCCCCCATCGTTCGCCACCAGACCATCGAGCACCGCCACGTACTGCTTCTCGATCTCCCGCAACGCGAACAGCCGCTGCAGGGTCTTGGCCACCTCGAGCGACTTCGCGACCAGGAGAAGCCCCGACGTGTCCATGTCCAGCCGATGCACGACCAGCGGGCCGGTGGCGTGGGGATATCGCTCGCGCAATCGCGACACCACGCAGTCCTGCAACGACGCGCTGCGCCCTGGCACCGTGAGCAGCCCGCTGGGCTTGTTCACCACCAGCAGCTGCTCGTCTTCGTACACGACGCGCGGCTCGGCCGGATCAATGGCGGCAGCCCCGAACAATGGCGGCGGATCGGCGGGGAGCCCGTCCAGCATGTGCGTGAGGATGGGCAGGCACTTGCCACGGCAGGCCGCGTAAAACACCCCTTCGCGCTTGTCCCCGGTGACCGACGGCGCGCCCCACCAGAACTCGGCCAACGCGACTGGCGTGAGCCCCAGGCGAAACGCCTGCGCCAGCAGTTTGGGGGCCGCGCAATCCCCGGCCCCCGCAGGGGGGGCCGCCGGCGCGAACAGTTCGCGCAGGGTACGCACCACGCCGCGCGCGTTGACGAAGCGGTAGCTCTCCTGAATCTGCGCGAGGAGGATACGGGAGCGAGCCGTACGCCGGGCATCGAGCGCCGCCACCGCCGCCGTGATGCGGGCGCGGCGAGCGGTATCCCCGTCGGTCGGCGCCGTGGCCAGCAGCGCCGCGCGCTGGGCGGCAAAGTCGAGCATCTCCACTTCGCCGGGTCCCCACACGACATCGCGCTGTGCACAATCGAAGGTGGGGGGCGCCCAGCCCGGCAGCTCCCACTGGCCCTGCAGCATGCCCGAGAAGGCACGCAGATAGCCGAGCGCGCCGTCGGGACTCGCGACAATCAGCACGCCGAACATCTTGCCGTTCCCCGGCTCGTGCAGGCGCCATCCCTGCGCCTCCGGTGAGCCCAGGGTGTCCATGAGCGCCGCCGCCGCCCGGTGCGCCAGCGGGTGCACGGCCCGGCGATCGAACGGCGTGGGAAATCGCCGGGGACGTGCGGGGGGACTCGCCGCCAGCGCGATCGGGTGCGGAACGCCGATCGTCACCGGCGGCGGGACACGGTGCGGGACGCCGGCGGCATCAGCCCTCAGAACTTCCAGTTGATGCCAAGCACCGGGAAGAACGCGATCTGCTCGCGCCACTCCACGTCTCGCGTCTTGCTGTTCCACTGCTGCACCGAGCGGTTGTCACGATTGGTGATGTTCTGCAGGTCGATATAGGTCGAGAGCCACGATCCGCGCACGAGGAAGCGCCGGTCGATGCGGACATCCAGCCGGGCATAGGCCGGTGTCCGGTCGCTGTTGATCCGCTGCACATCATACACGAGCCGGTTCTGCGCCGCGGCGGCAACCGTGTTCAGCGGCGTGAGCGGGCGACCGCTGGAGTAGCTGCCACGGGTGGAGAACTCCCAGTTGGTCCCCCGCTTCACGCCGAAGATCGCCGTGAAGAAGTTGGGCGCATCGTACCCGCCGGGGCGCCACTGGCCGTCACGGGCGCGATGCTCGACCCGGGAGCGAGTGTAGCTGATCTGGCCATACGTGGCGCCGGTGAACTTCTGCTGCAGGAAGAGTTCGAGCCCGCGCGACCGGCCGGTGCCTTCGCTCGTCATGGGAAAGAGCAGGTCCGACACCCCGTTCTGGTCACCGGTGTTGGCCAGCGACAGCTGCGGGTAGGCGCGCGCCACCGGATAGTCGCGGTACTGGCGGTCGAAGGCCTCCACGCTGAGCAACAGATTCTCGCGCGGGGTCCAGCGAGCGCCCAGCACGCCGTGATCGGCCTGCATGGGGGAGAGTGAGGCGTTGGCCGGGATGTTCGCCGTAAAGACAATGGGTACCTGCTGGTGGTAGCGCCCCCACGTGCCGGACAGGCTCAGCTTGCCGGTCGGACGCCAGGTGACCGCCGCGCGAGGCGCGAGACGGGAGGCCTCCGACTGCCCGAAGCGGTCGCCGCGCACGCTCGCGGCAAGGTCGACGGCCCCGACCGTGCGCACGAGTTCGAGATACGCCCCCGCGATGTCCACATCGTCCGACCGATCCACGGCCACCGTGTCGACGCGCGTGCGGGCGGCCGAGAAGGGGTTGTTCACGCCGAAGGGCGAGGCGACCGCGGAGTTGATGGTCAGGCGCCGGGCCGTGGCCCCCACGTTCACGTCGGCGAATCGGGGGAAGTTGAAGGTGGCGTCGTAGCGCAGAATGTACTCATTCTCGCGGGCATCGTTGGCCCACACGGGAGTGGCACCGAACGCCTCTTCGCGCACGCGCACGTCATTGGCGCCGGTGCTGGCACTCGCGACGAGCGTGCCCACGCCACGGGCCCCCAGCAGGCGCTGCCACGAGACGCCGCCGGTCCAGCGATCACCGCGAACACGAGTCGTGCCCGGCGGATCCGGATCCTCGGTGTCCGTTGCCGTGCTCGTGAAGTCGATACGATCGAAGCCGCCAATACCCACGAGCTTGACGACGTCGCGGGCCCCCGGACGCCACGCCACCTTCGCCTGGAAGTTGGTGGTGTAGGGCACCGCCGTGAGACCGATGAGCGGCGCGACGAGATCGAGATAGCTTTGCCGACCCGACAGTATGTAGGTCGCGCGGGAACCGAGGGGCCCCTCGGTCACGATGCCGGCCCCGGCGTTGCTCATGTCGAACTCGGTGCGGCGGCCATCGCTGCTGCCCTCACGCAACGAGATGTCGAGCACGCTGGAGAGCCGATTGCCGAAGCGCGGGCCGAACGCGCCGGCGTAGAAGGCCACGTCGCGTACCAGTTCGTTGTTGATCATGCCGATGGGCCCGCCGGTGCTTCCCTGCCCCGCGAAATGGTTGATGTTCGGTACCTCGATACCATCCACGAGGAACAGATTCTCCATGGGGCTGCCGCCGCGCGAGATGATGTCGTTGCGGGTATCGTTGCCGGTCAGGACGCCGGGGAGCGACTGCACCAGGCGGCTCACATCCCCAATGGCCCCGGGAGCGCGGCGGATCTCCTCGTAGCTCATGGTGATGCGCGAGGCGGGGGTGTTGCGCGGGGCCACGAACGACGCGTTCCCGGCCACGACGCGCGTGGCCGCGAGCGTGGCAGCCGACGATTCCAGCTGGACCTCCACCTGTGTCGGGCGCCCCGGGTTGACGAGCAGGTCGCTGACCGTGGTGGGGCGATAACCGATGCGCAGGACCCGGATGGTCTGGGTGCCGACCGGCGCGCCGGCGATGGTGAACCGGCCCTCGCTGTCGGAGAGGGTCCCAATGGTGCTGCCTACCACCTGAAGTTGCGCCTCGGCAATGGGCTGTTGCGTGTCGCGGTCGAGCACGCGCCCCTGAATGGTGCCGGTGCGGGCGGGCTGAGCGGGCCCGGCCGTTGCGGGGCGTGCGCCCTGCGCATCAAGCCGTGGTGGAGTCGCCGCCACGAGCAGCGCGGCGGCAGCCGCCGCCAGATGCATGGTGCGCAAAGTGAACATGAACACTCCTGTGTGAAGAGGTAGGAAAAAGATTGGTGTTAACCAAAGCCGCAAAAAATTGCCGCTCAGGGGGTGGAGCGGAGCCCGCGCAGCAGGAGGTGGGCAATCCCCATCCCGATCTGCTGTGCCGCCCGCGTGTCGACGATCTGCGAACACGCAGACATCGAGGCCGTCCCGTGCAAGCCGAGCCAGAGCATCATGGCCACCTGAAGGGGCTGGTATGATCTCGCCTCGCCGGCCGCACACAAGGCCTCGCAGACCCGAATGAGCACGCCGAACGCCGGATCGTTATGGAGGTCTGCCGTTCCGTCAGGAAGAATGCCGATGTCCGGTCGGTCGACGAACATGACCCGGTACCGCGCCGGCTGCGCCAGCGCGAAGCGCAGGTAGGCGTCACCGAGGGCGAGGACGCGCTCGCCGGCGGCGGCCTCGGGACGATCCGCCTCATCGAGCGCGCGAGCGAATTGCAGAAACCACTTCTCCAGGACCGCCGCGATCAGGGCCTCGCGATCGCGGAAGTGGCGGTAGATAGTGGTAGGCGTGTACTGCGTGGCCTCCGCCACTTCCCGCAAGGAAAAGGCCCCATACCCCTTCTCGAGCAGCTGTTCCTCCGCGACCGCCAGCAGCAGATCCCGCAACCGCCCACGCTGCGCCTCACGCCTCTCCGCCGACCGGTGGCGGAGACGTTCAGCTCGCGAAAGCAGGCCGTCCTGCGGTTCCTTGGTAGCCATGGTCTTTTAGGTTACACTGTTAACATTGATTGTCAAGCCCGGCGCCCGGACCACTCGACCGGCTCGGCCCCGATACCCTTCCCCACCCACCGGAGCACGCATGTTCGTGTTTGGCCATGTCGCTGCAGGAGGCCCCGCCCTCTGGACACAACTCACCACACGTGGCGTGCCTCCCGAAGCGCCGGTGCCGCTGCTGTCGGTACCCTCGGTCTGATGGCAGACACAGTCCGCGGGAGCGAAGGGGCCGAGGTCGTGCGGCGGGTGCTTTCGCGGCCCGCCCCCCTCACCGACACCGAATGGAGCGTGCTCCGGCCGCTCCTGCGACGCAAGGCGCTCCAGGCAAGGCAGCCGCTCCTGCGAGCCGGCGAGGTGTGCCGTGACCTGGCGTTCGTCGAGTGCGGATTGCTGCGGTACTTCCTGGTGGGCGACGGCAGGGAGTTCACCGGGAACTTCTTCTTCGAGGAGAGCGTCGCGGCCGATTACGGGAGCTTCGTGTCCCAAACCGCGGCCACACAGTGGGTGGATGCCGTTGAGGACTCGGTGGTCTGGCTCCTTGGCTACACGGAGCTGCAGCGCCTCTATGCCTCGTCGGCGGCGTGGGAGCGCCGAGGGCGCCTCATTGCCGAGGCCGTACTGGCGGCGGCCCAGCGGCGCACGGCCGCGTTGGTGCTCCAGGATGCCGAGGCTCGCTACCGTGCGATGGTCACGGAGCGCCCGAAGATCCTCGAACGCGTCCCGAAACACATGATTGCCGCCTATCTCGGCATTACCCCCGAAGCGTTGAGTCGCTTACGCCGGAAACTCGCGCGCGGGACTTGACCTGGATCAAGGCGGCGTTCCGGCGCCTCTCCAATCATTCGTGCGTCTCTGGCGCCACCAGCGCCAACACCCATCCCGCTCCACCGCTGGAGAGTGCGAATGCGTATCAGCCTGTGTCTGCTGGCAGCCGTGGCTTTGGTCGGCTCCGGATGCCGCCACGCGAGTCGGCCCCCCGCTACAGCGCCGGCCATTGGCAGCGCCCGTGCGTCCTCTGCGCAGGCCCGCGCCGAGACGCCGGAAAGCAGATTCGGTCTCGAAACCGATATCCTCTGGCCATTCTTTCCCGGGGCAACGCGGACGCACGTCACCGCCAAGCTGTGGCAGAAGGGGCAACTCCGTGGGGATGTCTACGCCGGGGTCAATGTGGACTTCCCGCAGGATCGTGAAACGGAAGGACGCTTTGCCGATTACAGCGTGGCCAGCGGCTACCGGCAGTACGTCTGGCGCGGGCTTCATGCCGAGTTTTCGCAGACCACCGGACTGGGCGTGCTGCAGGACCACGTCACCACGGGCAAGACCTACAACAGCTTCGATTGGTTGATGTCGGGATATGTGGGCTACAAGTACCAGTTCCCGGGCAGGAAGCTGTACATCGTGCCCCAATTCGGTATTGCCCGGGTCGTCTACAAGTCGAATCCCTGGCCGATCTTCGAAGACAAGACGCTGACGAGACAGGTGGGGGAAACGCCCTTCCCACTTGGGGCCTTGCGATTGGGGTACAGCTTTTGAGTACCCGGAGCCACCGCCCCGAACAGCACGGCGCGGTGCCCGCGTCCGGACACCAAGCGGGCGGTTTCCTGCATGCCGCCGGCGAGATGCCGCGACGCCGGTATCTGGCAGCCGGTCTGGTCCTGCTGGTGCAGGGGGTCTGCATCTTCGCGCCCATGGCCGTGCTTGGCGGCGCAATCCAGTGGCCGGAGAGCCTCGATTTTCCTCCGTCCCAGATGCTGCCGCTGCTGCGGGACCAGGTGAGTGCGGTACGCCTGGGATACGGCCTGTATCTCGGCTACTCCCTGCTCTTTCTGGCCACCGGCGTCGTGACCGTTCGGCTGGCGGCCCGTCCGGGCCCGCTCGGCTCGCTGGCGCTGGTGGCCATCGGGGCGGCCGTCGCGTCGTCGCTCGCGCGGGCGATTGGCATTCTGCGGTGGCTCACGGGCAGTCTGGCGCTGGCTGACGCCTATGCTCATCCTGGCCTGTCGGCAGAGGCCCGCGCGGCAATCGAAACCACGCAGGCGGCCATTAACGCTTGGGGCGGAGCCATCGGGGAAGCGCTTGGCGTGGCGCTCTTTGCCGCCATCTGGGCCATCAGCGCCAGCCTGCTGATCCTGCGCGACCGGCAGTTGCCCCCTTGGGCTGGCGTGGCGGGGCTCCTGTCCGGCGGACTCGTGGCAATGCCCGGCCTCGAACTGCTGGGCATTGCGCCACCGGTCTCGATCGTGCTGTCCACCACCGGAGTTCAGCTCTGGTTCATGGCCCTGGGGCTCCTGTTCCTCAGGCGCGCCGCGCGCCGCCCTGCGGCGCACGTGAGGATTGTGCCTTAGCTCCAAATGACAGGGTAATTGTTCACCAGGGGTCAGTGTCGCTGACGCCCCGACTACTTGACAGTAAGGACGCTCGAGGCCGTACCGAGCGTTGTGGAACCCAGACGCGCTGTCACGGTGACGGTGACGACGCCCGGGGAGCCAAACGTGAGCACCACGCGCCGCAGGTTCGTGCCAGACGTGGAACTGACCCCACCGATGGTCCACGTGTACACGACCGTGTTGGCATTGGCGGTCGACGTGTTGGTGGGGATACTCGCGTCGATGGTGCATACCCGCGCCACACACGACGACGTCAGCGTGAAGCTCGCCGTGGTCGGGGTGGGTGTCGGCGTCGGCGTTGGTGTGGGCTTGGGCGTCGGCGTCGGCGCCGGCGTCGGGGCGCTCACCCCGGGCAGCCGCTGCACGGAGAGCAACCGGTTGGGCGTGTTGGGCAGCAGTCCCGTCAGGCGTCCCACAACACTTTCGCCTAGCAACCAGGCCGCCACAGCATCTGGCGTGGCGGTCCTGGCCACGCCCAGATACGTGGCGGCGGCACCGGACACCAGCGGCGATGACATCGACGTTCCAGATGCCGTGACCAGAGCGGCGTCGCTCGACATGCCCGCGCCGGGAATCGTCGTCCCCGGGGCGCTCAAGTCCACGCACGATCCCCCGTTCGAAAACGCGGCGCGGGTATCCGTGGTACCATTGGCCGACGCACCGACGGTCAGGGCGCCGGGTGCCCGCGCAGGCGAGACGGTGCACGCATCGGTACTGGAGTTCCCGGCCGCCACCACCACCACGATCCCCGCCGCACGCAGGCGGTCGACGAGTGCATCGATCACGGTGCTGCCACCGGCCACGCCGAGGCTCAGGTTGGCCACCATGGGGCCCGCAACTCGCCGCTTCTCGGCGATCACCCAGTCCGCCCCGCGCACCAGCTCCAGCGAGCTGCCGGATCCCGAGGCGTTCATCACACGAACGTCGAGTACCGTGGCACTGGGGGCGACGCCGTACGTACGTCCCGCCGCCAGCGACGCGACGAGCGTCCCGTGCCCATGGGCGTCACCGCTTTGCTTGGGCGCGTTGGCAAAGGCATCGAAGCCTCCCACGACGCGTCCGGACAGCTCCGCGTGCGTCCATCGAATGCCGCTGTCGAAGATCGCAATGCGTACCCCCTGTCCGTCGCCGCCGAAGCGGGTCGTCCGGCCATCGAGCGGCAGCGATGCCTGGTTGAGGCGATCGAGAGCCCACGACGGGGTGGACTGCAACGTGGCGGCATACAGGGTGGTGGGGAGTACCGCCTCCACGGCCGCCACGTCGGGGTTGGCCCGCATGCGGGCGGCCTGGTCTTCCGTAACGGTCACGACGGCGGCGTGCAGTGACGGAAAGAGGTTCTCGTCGTCCAGTGCTGGCAAGGTGCGTGCCGCGGCCGAGCGGGAAGACCCGCTCGGGTCCGAGGCGATGGCCGCCGCAACGACCGCCGTGGTGGCGGTGGCGACGTCGGACGCGGTATCACGCAGCACGACGATGTAGGGTGTTGGCGGAATGGTCGGAATCGACAATGCCGCTTGCGTGGGGCCTTCCGTGCATGCGGCAAGGAGCCCAACCCCCAGAATGGCCAATGGTACCTGCAGGTGCTTCACGACAACGCTCCGTTTGAGGGCGAATGTCGTCCGAGCCATGCAACGAAATGCCGGGAACCAGAATGGCCCCGGGAGGGAACTTCGCGCTTCGGCGACCGCCCGGACTCACGACTCGGTGAGTTGGCTGGCTCTGCGGACCGCCGTCACCGGCGGGGTGCTCTTTTCGGACAACGAAGGTGCCCTCGGAAGATCGGCAGCTCGTCGCCGAACTTGAGCGTCTTCGGGGAATCTTCACGAAGTCTCTGGCGCGTGAGCGCGCTGCCAGCTGTGGCTAGCCGCTGTGGCGGCCCTGGTCGTTCTCGTGGCGGGCGCAGGGGTATCCATACGACGGTCAACCGCGTGACGTGGGACAAGCGGATAGGGAGCCACGGCCGCATTCACTCTCGCCGGGTCGGTGATTAGGCCGTATACTCGCCAAGATTTTTCCGAGCCGTTTCGGAAGGTCCCCGTCCCGTAATCCCGCTCCCGGAGGAATGTCATGCTCGCTCGTCGATGGTTGTGGTCAGTCGTGGCGGGGAGGGCGCCCGCACTGCCGCGGGTAGCCGCTCTCGTCGCGCTGGCCGGAGTCCTGCTGGCCACGTCGGCCGTCCACGCCCTGCAGGCACAGGGGGCCACCGGCACCGTACGCGGCACCGTCACCGACTCCTCCACCGGCCGCCCCGTGGCGGGGGTGCAGATGACCGTCGCCGGCGGTGCCGCGCGCGCGTCCACCGCGGAAAACGGCAGCTACCAGCTGACCGGCGTCCCCGCCGGTCGTGTGACCGTGCGTGCGCAGCGTCTGGGCTATGCCGCCTTCCAGCGCACCGTCGACCTGACGGCCGGCGGCACCGTGACGGTGGACATCCGCCTGCGCCCCGTGGCCGCCGTGCTCAGCACCATCGTGGCCACCGGCTACGGCAGCAGCCGCCGCGCCACCGTGAGCAACGCCATTGCCAGTGTGGACAGCAGCGCCTTCGACGCCATTCCCGTGGTGAGCGTGGACAACGCGCTGCAGGGGCGCGTCCCCGGCGTGCAGGTCATGCAGAACAGCGGTGAGCCTGGCGGCGGCGTGTCGGTGCGCATCCGCGGCCCGGCCTCGCTCAACGCCGGCAGCCAGCCGCTCTACGTGATCGACGGCGTCCCCATGCTGCAGGGCACGTTCGAGCAGATCACCGGCACCAGCGGCCAGCGCATGACCCCCATCTCGGGCATCAACCCCGACGACATCGCCTCCATTGACGTGCTCAAGGACGCCGCCGCCGCCGCCATTTACGGGTCGCGCGGCTCCAACGGCGTCATCGTCATTACCACCAAGCGTGGCGCCGGCGGCAACCGCTTCCGCTTCAACATGAGCGCCTACACCGCCTCGCAGGAGGTGGAACGCACCGTCGACCTGCTCAATGCCACCGACTACGTGGCGGTGATGAATGAGGCGCGCACCAACCAGGGGCTCGCCCCGCGCTTCGCCCCGGGCACCGACAGCATCAACACCGACTGGCAGGCCGCTGTCTTCCGTCAGGCGCCCATGAGCGAAGTCAACATGAGCGTGAGCGGCGGCACCGACCGCCTCCGCATGTTCCTCAGCGGCAGCGACACGCGCCAGACGGGTATCGTCATCGGCTCCGACTACCAGCGGCAGGCGGTGCGCCTCAACACCGACGCGCAGGCCACCAGCAAGCTCACCATCACCTCCAACATCGGCCTCACCCGCGAGTCCAACGATCGCGTGCCGGGCGACCAGAACATCGACGGCGTCGTCACCAACGCGCTGGCCATGCAGCCCTTCTCGCCGGTGCGCGGCAACTCCTTTGGCTTCGCCGGCATCGCCAATGGCCTCATCTACTCCAACCCGGTGGCCACCGCCACCTACAGCTCGCTCAACGTGAGCACGCTGCGCGCGCTGGGGAACCTCGAGGCCCGCTACGCGCTCACCAACAAGATCAACATCTCCGCGCGCCTCGGCACCGACCTCTACGCGCTCGACGAGCTGCGCTGGCGCTCCCCCAAGGTGGATCGCGCCGTGAGCACCAGCGTGGGCGGTGAAGGCGCTGACGGCCGCACGCGAGCCTTCCGCCTGCTGGCCGAAACCTTCGGCAACTGGGACGTCATCGACTCCGACAACCAGACGCTGCGCGTGACGGCCGGCGCCAGCCAGGAGCGCAACAACACGAACTTCAACTACGTGGCCGGCACGGGCTTCCCCACCGGCTTCGAGCGCTACGTGCGTAACGCCGCGCAGGTGTCGGTGTTCGACGGCGGCGAGACCGAGAACACGCTGGTGTCGTACTTCACCCGCGCCAACTGGACGTGGCGTGAGCGCTACGTGGTGACCGCCAGCTTGCGGCGCGACGGTTCGTCACGCTTCGGCGACAACAGCCGCTACGGCAACTTCGCGGCGCTCTCCGGCGCGTGGACCGTGAGCGACGAAAGCTGGGCCAGCGCGCTCTCCCGTCTCATGACGCTCAAGCTGCGCGCCAGCCGCGGCGCCACCGGCAACCAGCAGATTGCCGACTTCGGCAGCCGCACCCTCGCCGCCGCCAACCCGTACGCCGGCATTGCGGGGCTCGCGCCTTCGCAGCTGGGCAACCCCAACCTGCGCTGGGAGCGCACCACCGAAACCGACATCGGCGCCGACCTGGGCTTCTTCAACGGACGCGTCAACCTGGTGGTGGACTGGTACAACCGCGCCACTGCCGACCTGCTGGTGAACCGCCCAGTGGCCGCCACCAGCGGCTACAGCACTGTGGCCGACAACGTGGGATCGCTGCGCAACCGCGGTGTGGACATGCAGCTGCAGACGATCAACATCCGCCGGCCCGGCACCGGGGGCTTCGAGTGGACCAGTGACCTCAACATCACCTGGAACCGCAATCTCATCACCGCGCTCTCCGACGGACAGCCGGTGAACTCCACCACCTCGGGACGCCTCACAAGCGTGGCCATGGTGGGCAAGCCCATCGGCACGTTCTTCATCTACGACTTCCTGCGCGTGGATCCGGCCACCGGCAACGCCATCTATCGCCGCGGCGACGGTGGGGAAACGCTGACGCCGGTCACCGCCGACCTCTCCACCAATCTGGGCAGCGCGCAGCCCGACTACTTCGGCGGTCTCACCAACTCGGTGCGCTGGAAGGGACTCGACTTCCGCGCCTTCCTGCAGTTCACGCAGGGGAATGAGATCCTCAACATGAACCGGCTCTTCGCCGATGACGGCGGCAACTCGTCGGACAACAAGTTCGCCAACGTGCGCAACCGCTGGCAGAAGCCGGGTGACATCACCAACCAGCCACGCATGGGCAGCACCGGCGGCGCCCGCTTCATGTCCGACCGCTTCATCGAGGACGGCTCCTTCGTGCGCCTGCAGGAAGTCACCCTCGGGTGGCGTCTCCCGGCGTCGATCGCCAAGCAGGTGCGCGCCGACAACGCCCGTCTCTACGTGAGCGGTCGCAACCTCGTCACGTGGACCAACTACACGGGCTACAACCCCGACGTCAACTCGGCCGGCACCAACGCGAATCTCTCGCTCGGCGTCGACTTCTACGCGTACCCCCTGGCCCGCACCTGGACCGTGGGCATCAACGCCGGATGGTGATCATGACTTCCCTCAAGACTCGCACCCGATCGCTCGCGCGCCTGGCCGCACTGGCCGCCGTGGTCGCCACCACTGCCTGCGACGGCATTCTGCAGACGGAGCCGGTCACCTCGCTCCCGCAGGACCTCATGATTCAGGACGCCGCCACGGCCACCGCGTCCCTCAACGGCGTCTACGACGCCCTGCAGAGCGGCAGCTACTACGGACTCACGGCGAAGCTCGTGGGCGATCTCGCCGCCGACAACACCGTCTGGTCGGGCACCTTCCAGTTCCTCGGGGAGATGCAGACCAACCGCATGCAGGCCGACAACCAGGAAGTCACCGCCTTCTGGACGGCGATCTACTCCAGCGTGAATCGCGCCAACCTGATCATCGACAAGGTGCCCACGGTGAGCGCCATCCCGGAGCCCACCCGCTCCGATGTCATGGGACAGGCGTACTTCATTCGCGCCCTCGGCTTCCACAACCTGGTCAAGTACTGGGGCCCCGTGCCCATCCCCACCAAGGTCACCACCGGGCCCGACGAGTCCAAGAGCTATGTGCGCACGCCGGTCAACGACGTGTACACGCAGGTGCTCAAAGATCTCGACAGCGCCCAGACGCTCACGCGCAACACCACCAACACGCGCTTCGCCACCCCCACGGCGGCGCGGGCACTGCGGGCCCGCGTGCTCTTCTACCGCGCGGGGCTCCCGGGGAACGCCAACAGCCAGGCCGACTATCAGGCGGCGCTGGATGTGGCCAACCAGGTGCTGGCGGGGCGTGACACGCTGGTGGTGCCCTACGCCGACCTCTTCTCGGCGCTGGGCAGCAACACCACCGAGGACATCTTCCGCGTGGCCTTCAACGCCACCGAAAGCAATGGCCTCAGCAACTACTACCTCTCGGTGGGGCGCGCCGAAGTGGCGCCCAGCGCCGGACTCGACGCGGCGTACCCCGCCGGCGACATCCGCCGCACCGTGACCGTGCGCCCCAGCGGCGTGGCGGCACGTCCGCTCAACGGCACCAAGTGGTCGGCGCGTCCGGGCACGGAGCACGTGCACGTGATTCGTCTGGCCGAGGTGGTGCTCATCAAGGCCGAAGCACTGGCGCGGCTCAATCGCTTGCCCGAGGCGGTGGCGCAGTACAACAAGGTGCGCGTGCGCGCGGGGCTGGCGCCGCACACCTTCGGCACTCAGGTCACCACGCAGGCG
Organism: Gemmatimonas sp.; assembly: GCF_027531815.1. Taxonomy (NCBI): domain Bacteria; kingdom Pseudomonadati; phylum Gemmatimonadota; class Gemmatimonadia; order Gemmatimonadales; family Gemmatimonadaceae; genus Gemmatimonas; species Gemmatimonas sp. Next base: position 234,997 of record NZ_JAPZSK010000014.1, read on the forward strand.
GAGGTCATCAGCCAGATCGAACTCGAGCGTCGTCTCGAGCTCGCGCTCGAAGGCGATCGCTGGCCCGATCTCGTCCGGCTGGGGCGCGTGATTCAGGTGAAGGGGATTCAGGACCGTGCGGGTCAGGCGCTCTTCCCCCTGCCCATTCGCGACCTGCGCGTCTCCCCGCTGCTGACGCAGAACCCGGGGTACTGACCGGCGCGGCGCGTCGTCTCGCAACACTTGCAGGGGGTGGGAATCGGCCGGTGCCGGTTCCCGCCCCCTGTGTGCATGCGCCCCCCGGGGCTGCGGTGACAGCCGCGCCAGCACCCGCGAAAAGGTGCACGCGCGTTACGGGCATGGGCTGGGAGTACACGCACGTGGCCATCGACGATCACTCGCGGTTGGCCGATGACGAAGTCCTCGCCGATGAAACGGCGGAGACCACGGCCGGCGTTCTGCGGTGCGCGGTGGCGTGGTACGCCGCGCAGGGCATCGCGGTGGAACCCCTGCCGACGGATGACGGCAGTGCCGATCGCTCGCACCACTTTGCCCACGTGGCCCTCGAGCTCGGGATCAGCCACCGCTTTACCCAAGCCTATCGGCCGCAGACCAACGGCAAGGCGGAGCGCTTCATTCGCACGCTGCTCACCGAATGCGCCTACGCCACCGCCTACGGTCGCGCGGCCAGACGCACGGCCGCCTTACCGACCGACCTGACCTGCTACGACTTTTACCGACGGCATAGCGCCCGCAACGACGCCCTACCGGCCTCACGCCTGCCCATCGCTGTGTGAACAACGTCTTTGCCATTTACAACGAGCGCGGCGCCACGCGCAGCAGCTGGGCATAGTACGTCTTCACCGTGTCGATGTGCCGGGCATGGAACGCACGATAGAGCACGACGTCCCTGAGCGCATCGCCACGGTGTTTCAGCACCAGCCGATGCTCGTCGTAGTCCGGTCCATCGGAGCTCCTGTGGGGCTGCAGCTGCTGCTCGATCCGGGTGTAGTCGCCTGGCGCCGCCCGCCAGTGGCTTGAGCGGAACGTCGCCGCCAGCCGTCCTCGCCACGACCTGTCGTCTGCCATCACCCAGCCTCGCTCACTGACCGCCACCCCCTCGGCGGTGACGGTCACCCGCTTGACCGAAGCGGCCAGGGTGAAGGACACCAGCGCCAGGAACACGAACACGCCACAGACGGGCAGGCTCATGAGCACGAGGATCGCCGGTTGGAGGGCCACCCCGTGCGTGCCGAACTGACGCAGGCCAAAGTTGAGCAGGCCCAACCCGCAGGCGCCGAACATCAGCGCAAGCACGAGGGTAATGGCCACCACCGCGGGGCCAGCACGCTCCGTGAACATGAGCGGCAGCCGCCGTCCCGCATAGAGCGCCGGCCGTCCTTCGGCGCGTTGGTCCTGAATGGTATCCCTGGCGACGATGCGCCACGGGAAAATGAACCAGATCAGCAAGAACACGCCGAGCCCGATTTCCGCCATCCGCGTGGAGAAGAGCCGGGCCAGCGCGATGCCGACGAGACCACCGACGACCAGAGCGCCAATCATCTTGACCACATGGTCGCCCAGGTACGATGCGGGGGATACCCGCGCCTGTCTGCTCATCCGCACCGCGAACACGAGGTCGACCACGGCCAGCAAGAGGATGGGGGCATAGCGGACCGTCGTGTGCCGGAGCACCTCCAGCGTGTCCGCATTGATGAAGCCGTTGGGGCCAAGCAATCGTGCCGGGTCGTGCGCCGCAAACACGCTGAGCAGCAACCCCAGAATGCTGCTGCCGATCACGACACCCACCGTGCCCATCACCAGCTGGAGCCAGGAGCCGATCCGGTGACCGGAACGATCGATGCCTGCGAACTGCATGACGATACTCGCGGCCAGGATGGCGCCGCTGGTCCAGACGAGGTTGGTCCAGAGGGCCCACGCCAGATCCCGGTAGCCCCAGCGCTGTAGCAGCACCAGGAGCAGGAGGATCGCGCCATTAAGCCAATTGCGCACCGCGATCAACGCGTCGACGCGTTGCCAGCTCCTTTCCAGTTCTTCCAGCGAAACGACGGCATTCATGTCGTGGGGGGCGTCGTGTGTTGCATCGTGCGACACGTGCGGCGCGCCGTCCGCGTGAGCGGGACGCCCCGGCCATCGAGGCGTTTCCGGCGCTTCTGGTTCACACCCGACGCGTGTGCGCCGCTACCCGTAACCGGGCGGCAGGGCGGGCTGAACGCGTCGTGCGGTCCGTCCATGCCCCAGGCTGCCGCCGACCATGCCGGCGCCGCCTGTGAGGACCACGGGCCTCGTGACAGGGTGGGGCGGTTGGCCACCGGTTCGACCGATTCCCGCCAGGCAGGGAGCTCTCCGTGCGCGTCAGAGACATCATGACCACCAAGGTGTTCACCATCCAAGCGGGCAAGCACCTGCGCGCTGTCGAAGCGATCATGAAGTGGGCACATGGGCGGCATGTCCCGGTGGTGGATGACCATGGGCGGCTGGTCGGCGTTGTCAGCCATCGGGATCTCATGCGCGCCGCCGTTTCAACCCTGCAGGTCCGGATCAGCGAGGTCGAGCGCATGCAGCACAACGCCACCATCGAAGTGCGCCAGATCATGCAGGCGCCCACGGCCACGATCAGGCCGGACGAACGGGTGCAGCGCGCGGCTCACCTCATGCGGTCCCTGAGAATCGGGTGCCTCCCGGTGCGCGAGGACCAGCACCGCGTGGGCATCGTGACGGAGGCGGACCTGCTGCATATCGTCGCGGAGTTGCCGGACGCCGCGCTGGCCCCACGGCCCGCGCTCGGGTAGGCGGTCGGCGTGCGCTCCGGTGGGCCGGCCAGTGCCCCGCCCTATCGCACCATCCGCAGCACGTTGGTGCGCAACGCCGCCGGGGCCGTGGTAACGGGATCGTTCAGGTAGAACTCGTATGCCGGGCCCACCGGCTGCCGGCTCTGGGCCACCAGCCACTGCTGCAAGGCGTCGTGCGCGGCCCCGATGTGGTCGTAGGGCCCCGTGTCGGCGCACACCGCGGCCGGACCGGCCGGCAGCGTCGTGGCCTGCACGTCGCCGGCGCCGCGCAGCGCCGTGGCGAAGGGCATGCCGATCTCCAGGTCCAGATCCTGCCAGTCCATGTTGTGGTACGCCACAAACGGCGGCCCGGCCGGGCTGCCGCCGCCTGGGCCATGATCGCCCCCCACGCCGGCCCCAGCACCGCTGAGAGCTGCGCCAGCCGCGCCCTCGCACTTGCGAATCTCGTGCGCCGCGAAGGCGCAACCATCAGGGTTTCCCCGGACCGCGCCGGGGTTACGTCGGTGACGCGCTGGAAAGACCCGACTCCGCCGCCGCGGTCAATCCACCGGCAGGTGCTTCTCGTACCCCAGCACCGTCTCTGCCCGCTTCGAGCGCAAGAGTGGATAGAACAGCTGGTGGTACCACCGCTCCTGCCCGTGCCGCCGGTCGTCCTTGAGGCCGTACGCCGGCGGATACTGCCGGGTGATGCGGGACGTACCGAGCAGGATGTCCCAGAGGAAGAGCAGGTTGCCGTAGTTCCCCTGGTACAGGCCTATGCCGTCGTCCTGCGTGAGGGCATGGTGCGCGTAATGCGTGGCTGGCGTGGAGATGGTGCGCTCCAGCACCCACGCGAGCGGGTGCAGCACACGGTACCGGTACAGCCACTGATCCCAGCGCACCGCCGAGTGGGCGCCGATGATGACGCAGAGTTTGACCACGCTGTACCACACGAACGTCCAGCCGAAGCCCAGGTAGAGCAGCGCCCCACCCAGCCAGAGCCCGGGCATCATGGCGTAGTAGAACAGGTTGTTCCGGTACACCACGCGCACGCTCATGTACGACGCACTGTGGTGCGCGCGGTGCAGTGGCCACAGCACGCTGGTGTGCGACAGCCGGTGCCACCAGTACTGGGTGAAGTCGTCGGCCACGAGCAGCGTGAGGATCATGGCCCAGAGTGGCCAGTCCGCCCACGCATCGCGCAGGTCGGGGAACAGCCACGCGCACAGCGCGCGACCGGCCGCGAAGACGCTCCCGGACACGATCGGGAACATGATGCCCACGGCCACGTCGAGGCGATTGTCCTCTCGCCCGGCCTCCGGGGCGAAGAACTTCCCGATGAGCACCTCGCCGATGCCGAAGGTCAGGAAGATCGCCACGACGGCGAGGAGCTGAACGAGCTGTTGGTCGGGGTGCATGCCGAATGGTGGGCCCCAAGATCGCCAGGTGGCAAGCGCGGCGGCCGGGGATCAATGGGACTGCAACCGCCGCCTGCTGGCCAGATGGAGCCGTGCGCTCCCCCGGGGGGGCCGCGTCCGGCCGTATGATATCATTGGAGGTCGCCGGGATGGCGGATGCGCCGAGGCGCGGCGGCCGGCCTCGAATCACCCATATATTCCACCGCGTCCCCGTGCGCCGCCGTGCCCCGCCATCTCCCAGCCAGCTCCAAGCCAGCTCCCAGCCACCTTACCGCCATCTCCCCTCATGCCCCTCGCGGACATCCTTCGACGCCCAGCACGCCCACCGCGTCCTTCTCCCGTGCGACCGGCACTGCCGTGCGGTGCACCGCAAGGCGGTGCGACGCAAGCTGGTGATGCCGCCGCCCGGGGCCCGCGATGACGCCGCAGGAGGTGGCCGAGGCGTGCCGTGACGCCATGTGGCAGGGGGACCACGCCTCGCAGTGGCTGGGGATGGCGGTGGTAGCGGTGGGACCCGGCACCGCCACCGTGACCATGACCGTGCGCGCGGAGATGGTGAACGGGCACGGGGTGGCGCATGGCGGGCTGGTGGCGACGCTGGCGGACAGCGCCTTCGCCTTTGCCTGCAACGCCTACAACGAGGTGACCGTCGCGGCGGGCTTCGACGTCAACCTGCTGGCGGCGGCGCGGCTGGGCGATGTGCTCACCGCCCTGGCGGTGGAGGTGCACAAGGGAGGACGCAGTGGTGTGTACGACGTGGCCGTGTCCAACCAGCGCGGGGAGCGGGTGGCAGCGTTTCGCGGGCGCTCGCGCACCATGAAGGGGACACCGCTGGTACCAGGCGTGCCCATGGGGCCGCCGCCGGGGGCGGCGTAATGGCGGGGGCGGACCCCTCGGCGCTGGAGCCGATCGAGCGGGCCAGCCGCGACGAGCTGGCGGCGCTGCAGCTGGCGCGGCTGCGCGCAACGCTGCAGCACGCCTACGACCGCGTGCCGCACTACCGGCGCGCCTTCGACGCGGCCGGAGTGCATCCGTCGGAGTGCCGCACGCTGGCCGACCTGTCGCGGTTCCCCTTCACCACCAAGGCCGACCTGCGCGAGGAGTACCCGTTCGGCTTCCTGGCGGTGCCGCGCGCACAGCTGGCGCGGGTGCACGCGTCGTCGGGGACCACGGGGCGCCCCACGGTGGTGGGGTACACCGCAGGGGACATCGACCGGTGGGCCGACCTGATGGCGCGCAGCCTGCACGCGGCGGGCGCGCGCGCGGGGGATCTGGTACACGTGGCGTACGGCTACGGGCTGTTCACCGGCGGGCTGGGGGCCCACTACGGCGCCGAGCGGCTCGGGTGCACGGTGGTGCCCATGGGCGGCGGGCAGACGGAGAAGCAGGTGCAGCTCATCGAGGATTTCCGTCCCGACCTCATCATGGTGACGCCCAGCTACATGCAGGTGCTCATCGAGGAGGTGCGGCGTCAGGGGAAGGACCCGGCAGCCCTGTCGCTGCGCACGGGGGTGTTTGGCGCCGAGCCGTGGACCGAGGCGATGCGGCGCGACCTCGAGCAGGCCGCAGGGATCGATGCGGTGGACATCTACGGGCTGTCGGAGGTCATGGGCCCCGGCGTGGCGTGCGAGTGCGTGGAAACCAAGGACGGTCCCGTGGTGTGGGAGGACCACTTCTACCCGGAGATCATCGATCCCGACTCCGGGGCGGTGCTTCCCGACGGGAGTGACGGGGAGCTGGTATTCACCACGCTCACGCGCGAGGCGATGCCGCTGGTGCGCTACCGCACGCGCGACCTTACGCGCCTGCTGCCACCCACGGCGCGCAGCATGCGGCGGCTGGGGCGCATTGGCGGACGCAGCGACGACATGCTCATCATCCGCGGCGTGAACCTGTTCCCGTCGCAGGTGGAGGAGCTGGTGCTGCAGCAGGGGGCGCTGTCGGGACACTACCAGCTGGAGGTATCGCGCGAGGGGCTGCTGGACCAGCTGCTGGTGCGGTGCGAACTGCGGCCGGAGGCGGGCGGGGCCGATCGCGACACGGTGGGGGCCGTACTGCAGGGGCGGATCAAGACGCTGTGCGGCGTGACCGCGCAGGTGGTGGTGCTGGACCCCGGGGCACTGGAGCGCTCGGCGGGGAAGGCGCGGCGCGTGGTGGACCGGCGGCCGGGGAGCCGGTCATGACCGCCCCCACCAAACCCGCGTCACCTCCATCGGGCAGCCCACCCCCCGGCACCCCCAAGATGCCGCGCCGCGCCTGGCTGCTCTTTCTGGGTGTCGTGGTCGCGAACATCCTGCTCGTGCAGTACTGCGCCCCGAAGGACGAAGCCCCCACGCTGCCCTGGTCGCGCTTCCGTCAGGAGGTCGCCAACGGCAACGTGGCGTCGATCGACGCCCGCGGTGACGTCATCACGGGGCGCTTCCAGCGCCCGGTGTCGTGGAAGGACCCGCGCGATACCACCGCCGCCGCACCGCGCAGCGTCACCACCTTCACCACCACCGTCCCCGCCTTCGCCGACCCCGGTCTGGAAGCGCTGCTCGCCGCCAAGGGGGTGGAGATCCGTGCCGTCTCCACGCAGGAGAAGACGTCCTTCCTCGGCATGCTGTTCAGCCTCGTGCCGACGCTGCTTTTCATCGGCATCTATGTCTGGTTCTTCCGCCGCCTCGCGCGACAGCCGGACATGGGTGCCGGTCTCCAGGGATTCGGCCGCAGCACGGCGCGCCGCTTTGACACCACCATGGACACCAGAGTCACCTTCGACGACGTCGCCGGCATCGACGAAGCGGAGAACGAGCTCAAGGAGATCGTCGACTTCCTGCGCGACCCCGGGAAGTACACGCGACTTGGTGGTACGGCGCCCAAGGGTGTCCTGCTCGTCGGCGCGCCGGGCACCGGCAAGACGTTGCTGGCGAAGGCGGTCGCCGGCGAGGCGGGTGTGCCGTTCTTTTCCATGAGCGCCGCCGAGTTCGTGGAGATGATCGTGGGCGTGGGCGCAGCGCGGGTGCGTGACCTCTTCAAGCAGGCGCGCGAGAACGCCCCCGCCATCATCTTCATCGACGAACTGGACACCGTGGGCCGCGCGCGTGGGCAGTTCTCCCTCGGTGGCACGAGCGAGCAGGAACAGACCCTCAACCAGATCCTCACGGAGCTGGACGGCTTCTCCAGCCGCCAGGGCATCATCGTGTTGGCCGCCACCAACCAGCCCGACCTGCTCGACAAGGCGCTGCTGCGTCCCGGGCGCTTCGACCGACGCGTGGTGGTGAACCTCCCCGACAAGACCGGGCGTGAAGCCATTCTTGCGGTGCACACGCGCGGCGTACCGCTGGCACCCGAGGTGAGTCTCGCCGATCTCGCCGCCAATACCCCGGGCCTGTCCGGTGCCGACATCCGCAACCTGGTCAACGAAGCTGCACTCCTCGCCGCGCGGCGCGAACAGGATCATGTCACGCCGAAGGACTTCCTCGACGCGCTCGAGAAGATCATCCTTGGCCCTGAACGGCCATTGCTGCTGAGCCCCGACGACCGCGAGCGCATCGCCTATCATGAGGGCGGCCACGCCATCCTCGGCCTCGTCGTGCCCGGTGCCGATCCCGTGCAGCGCGTGTCCATCGTTCCACGTGGCCAGGCGCTCGGTGTCACCTATCAGCGCCCCGACCGCGATCGCTACAACTATCCCGAGGGCTACCTGCGCGCCCGCATCATCGGGGCGTTGGGGGGCCGGGCCGCCGAAGAGCTGGTGTACGGCACGACGACCACCGGGGCCGAGAACGACATCGAACAGGTCACGCAGCTCGCGCGCAACATGGTCACGCGCTGGGGCATGAGCACCGTGGTCGGCATGGTGCAGCTCGCGCCGCGCGAGAATCCCTATCTGGGCACGGTGGCGGGCGGGCCGGGGGCACACCCGTACAGCGAACGGACCGCGCAGGCCATAGACGCCGAGGTGCAGCGCATCATCGCCGAATGCCACGCCGAAGCCACTCGCCAACTCACGGTGCATCGCGCGGCACTCGACACGCTCGCGGCCGCGCTACTCACGCGCGAGACACTCGATGTCCACGACATCCTCGAGGTGACCGGCCTGCCGCCCGCCCCGGCCTTGCGCAGCGTCAAGCGACCTGGCTGACGCGCAGCGCAGCGTCGGGGGGCGCTCGTCAGACCGCGCGTGCGGAAACCGGGCGTCCCGACGGTTGCCACCGCCTCGGCGTCCGCGGCCGGCATTTTCGCGGGGGCGAGTCGGCGTGCCGTGCGCGCTTATCGCGCCGTCGCCTCGTGGGCCCCGATCGCCGCCGCCCGCGGCAGATCGACATCCGGCACGTTGTACTGCAGCCGGAGGATCGTGAAGCGCCCGTAGCGCCACACCGGCTTGTCGGCGTAGTGCCAGATGGCGTCGCCCTCGCGCGGCAGGCGGAGGCCGTCCACGTCGCGGTGCCCGCGCAGCGGCGGCGTCCACCTTTCGCCGTCGTCGGGGAGCGCGTGCCGGTCGTCGCTGGCGAAGTCCACGAGGTCATCGTTGGCCTCGGTGACGACCGTTGGCGGTGTGTCGGGCTGACTCGCCGCCGCGGTCGCCACCGCCTCGTCGAAGCGGTCGATGAGCGGCGTACAGCCGATGGTGAGCGCGAGCATGGCGGCAGCGGCGAAGCGGGGACGGAGGCGGAGCAATGAGGACACCCCGTGAAGATGCCGGAACTCCGGCGCCCGCCCAGCGGGGTTCACCTGATCGCTGTGTAGGGCAGGGCCGGTCCGGCCCGACGGGACGTTCGGTTCGTGACCGGTGGATGACACGGCTCGCTGGCGCGTTCACGTCCCGGTGCGGGCGCCATCGGGATCTTTCGGTGACGCCAGCGATGGAGACCGGGTAGAGCAGCAAGGAAACGCGGCGCGCCGGTTGGTCGCCTGCAGGGTCACGCCTCACCCGCTTTCATCATGACGATATCCCGGACAATCCATGCGGCCGTCGGTCGGCCCCCCCATTGGCGGTATCTGGCCGCCGTGACGTTGCTGAGCGCCGCGGCAGCGTGCGGCGACGGGTCGGCGGCCGGTCCGGAACCGGCCGGCAAGGCCGACTCGCTGACGGCCCTCCCGCGCACGCTCACCGCCACGGAGCAGCAGGGCGTGGCCGGCGTCAACGCGTTTGCCTACACGCTGCTCAAGCAGGCCGCGTCCCCCAGCACGGCCTCCGGCCAGGCACGCAACCTCCTGCTCTCGCCGCTGAGTGTGCAGGTGGCCCTCGGCATGACCATGAACGGCGCGACCGGGACCACGTTCACCCAGATGCAGCAGGTCCTCGGGTGGGGCGGGCGTTCGCGTGCGGAAATCAATGCCGCCTACAAGAGTCTGCTCGCGCTGCTGCCCACGCTCGACTCCACCGTCACGGTGTCGATCGGCAACGGCATCTGGACACGAACGAGCGCGGTGCCCGACACCGGCTTCGTGCGCGAGGCGCGGGAGTTCTTCTCGGCCCCGGTGCAGTCGGTGGCCACGGCGTCGGTCATGCGCGACTCGGTCAACACGTGGGTCCAGCGCAGCACCCGTGGCCTGATCCCGACGCTGCTGGAGCAGGCGCCGCCCGAGGATCTGCAGATGATGCTGGTCAATGCGGTCTATTTCGACGGCGCCTGGCGCGATCGCTTCGACGTGAGCAACACGCGCCTCGATGGGACGTTCACCCTGGCGTCCGGCGCGCCGGTCACCACGCCGATGATGCGGCGCACGGGCGGATTCCGCGTCACGTCGATCGACCTCGGAGCCGGCCGCACCGGTGTGGCCGCCGAGCTGCCGTTCGGGAACAGCGCCTACAGCATGCTGCTGCTGATGCCGACGACCGGGGGGGTCGATGCCGTGATTCAGCGTCTGGATACGGCGTTCGTGGGGAGTGTCGTGCGTTCGCTGGAGCCGCAAACGCTGGCGTTCCTGGGCCTCCCACGCTTCACGCTGCGGGCGTCGCGCCAACTGAACGGGGATCTGATGGCGCTCGGCATGTCGCAGGCCTTCAGCGATGCGGCGGAGTTCCCGCGGCTCGTGACGAACGTCCGGACGAAGATCGGCTTCGTGCAGCACGGGGTATCGATCGCGGTGACCGAGCGTGGCGCGCGGGCCGGTGCCGCGACGGCCGTCGGCATCATGCCGGTGAGCCTGCCCCCGATCTACGAGTTCGACCGTCCGTTCGTGTTCATGATCCGTGAGCGCTTCACGGGCACGGTGCTCTTCATCGGCGTCGTCCACGACCCGCGCAGCTGACGCAGCACCCGGCATGGCCCCCCGTGCCGCGGTTACGGCCGCGCCAGCACCCGCCCCGGTCGTGCCTCGGTAACCGCCGTGCCTGTCCACACGAGCGCGCCGTTCACCCACACGCGCTGCATGCCGGTGGACAGCGCGCGCGGCTGCTCGAAGGTGGCGCGATCGATCACGGTGGCGGGATCGAAGAGCACCAGATCGGCCTTCATGCCTGCCTTGATCGTGCCGCGATCGCGCAGCCCCAAGCGCGCCGCTGGCATGCCCGACATCTTGTGAATCGCCTCGGCCAGCGTCATCCACTGCTGCTCGCGCACGAGCCGCCCCAGTACCCGCGGAAAGGTGCCCGCGCCGCGCGGATGGTTGTTGGCAATGCCACCGTCACTCGCCACCATGACCCACGGCTGCCGGTAGAACGCGCGCAGGTCCTCCTCGGTCATGGCGTGGCCAATCATCCCCGATTCCTCATCCCCCTGAAAGCGGATGTACGCCTCGATGTCGCTCACCCCCAGTCGACGCGCTGCCTCGTCGAGCCGCTTCCCCACGAACTCGGGGTGCGCCCCCCAGCGGGTGATCTGCACGTTCTTCGCGCCGCCAATGTCATCGAGCCCGCGGCGCACGCTGGCCGAGTCGGTGTAGCGCTTGTTGGGAATGAGCACGCGCGGCGTGGACTGCCAGGCGAGATAGGGATACGCGTCGGCAGTGACATCGACCCCGCGCTGGCGCGCCGCTTCCACCATGGCCACCGCCTGGTTGGCCTGCCCCCACACGCCCACGGTACCCAGCTTGATGTGCGTGATCTGCACCGGTACCTGACCCTGCTCGCCAATGGCAATGGCCTCGCGCATGGCGTCCATGGCCAGATCGGCTTCGTCGCGAATGTGCGAGATGTAGATGCCCCCCTTGGCCCCGGCGGCGCGCGCCATGGTGACCACCTCGTCGGTGGCCGAGTAGCTCCCCACTTCGTACTCGAGCCCCGAGCTCAGCCCAAAGGCGCCCTCGTTCATCGCCTGCGTGACCAACGCCGCCATGCGCGCCACTTCGGCGGGCGTGGCCTTGCGCTTGTAGTCGTAGCCAATGACCTCGCGGCGAATGGTGGCGTGTCCCGCGAAGGTCACCACGTTCACGGTGGGCGGCCTGGTGCGCAGCCGCTGCAGATACTCGCCTACCGGCCACGGCGAGCTGCCATCGGGGCCCACGGCCACGGTGGTGATGCCTTGCGAGACCTGCGACACCGCCGCGGGCTCCACCTCAAGCCCCGACGACGAATGGTTGTGCGTGTCGATGAAGCCGGGGGCCAGCACCATGCCGGTGCCGTTTATGATCGGCTCACCCGGGCGCGGCGTGACGTTGCCCACGGCGGCAATGGTGTCGCCCTGCACGCGCACGCTGGCGGCACGCAGCGGAGCGCCGGTGCCGTCGGCGATCTGCGCGCCGGTAATGACGAAGGAGGCGGGTTGTGCTGGCGGCTGGCGCGGGGGCTGAGGCGTGGCCGGTCCGGCCATGCCGGTGAGCAGCAGCGACAGCAGGGCGGTGGCACCGAGCGACGCCGGGCGCGAGGCCAGCAGGGGACGCGAGAGCGAAGTCATGACCGTAGGGGAGAGCGTGTGCCCTAGGGTACGGCGCCGGTGGCCGAAGCACTACCCCTGTACGGATTCCCGCCGTTCGCGTCCGGCGGACGTCCGGTCACCAGAGAGCGGAGCGGCGAGGGGCGCCACGACCATGCGTACTGCGCCGCAGGGCGCCGGCCGATCCGGCCGGAGCCGTCAACTCGCGCACGAGGACGTCCCCGTGATCATGGCGATATCGGCGGCAAGCTTCTGTTGCGCTGCCCGCAGGCGTTCGCGCGCCGGGGTCACGCCATCGAGAATGGCGCGGATCTGCGACTCGACAGCGCTGCTGGCGGTGCTGCTCGCGCGCAGGGCGAGGATCTTGTCGAGCGCATCGGAGATGGCTCTCAGGTCGGCAACGCGGGGCGCTCATGTCCACGGATGTCGGTGCGAGCGGTGCCTGGCGGCATGAGGCGCGGCCCCACCAGACGCAGCGATTGGCGCCTGGCGGCACCGATTCCACTGTGGTGCGGTACTCGCTTGGCGCCACGGGGTTTGCGCTGCGCACCGGAGTGCCGGTGGGTGAAACGCCAACGACCGTCGCCGGTGGGTCGTGGTCGGCGGTGGTCGCGGCGACCCGGTGGCGTATGGATCTCCACGCTGCCCCGGGGCTGTCGGCGGAAGGTCGCGGCGCCATCGAAGCCACGCAGGCCGCCATCAATGCCTGGGGCGGCGCCATCGGCGAAGCGCTGGGCGTGGCGACCTTTGCCGCGATCTGGGCCATTGCGACCAGCCTGCTGATCCTGCGCGATCGGCGGTTACCGGCCTGGGCGGGGGTGGCGGGGCTCGCGGCCGGCGCGCTCGTCGCCTTGCCCGGCCTCGAACTGTTCGGCATGACGCCTCCGGTGTCCATCGTGCTGTCCACCACCGGGATTCAGCTCTGGTTCATGGCGCTGGGGGGGCTGTTCGTGTGGCGCGCCTGGCCCCGCCCCACATAAGGGCGAGGAGCGTGCCGGTGGGACACCGGGGATCGCCCGGGGCCGAAGTTGGGCGCGCATCGATTCCGGCCCGGGTCTTCGCGCACATCGCACCCCAGGGGCACGTCCTGAGGCGGGGCCATGGCTGGTGTACCAATCACCAGGGGGCGTGCGCGAGACGGCAGGCACCCCGCCGCCCCATCGCGCGGCGCTGGCAAAGTCGGCGGTCGTGCCGTACACTCGACGAGCAGTCGACCGCCCCTGTTTGGAATCCCTCTCCCGTCGCCGCCGTCGGCGCTCTGGAACCCTGCCACGCCCCAAGGCGCCGCCCGTGCGCGAAACCAGGAGACGATCCGCGTGAATGCCCAGCGCGAGCGCTACGCGCGTGAGGGCATCAGCGAGACCATTCCCGTGAAGTCCACGACTCGCATCAGACGTTGGTTCCGGCTGGACTCCGAATCGCTTACGCCGTATCGGACGCGCATCGTGGCTGCCCTCAGCCTGCCTGCGGCGTTGCTGTTGCTGCCCTTCACGATGACCCACCTGCTGCATGGGCGATGGGGGCTCGCGGTGGTCATCGCCATTGCTCAGGTGGTGCTCTTTATCGACGGCCGGGCTGCCAGCCGCAACCTGCCGCCGCCTGTTCCGCATCTCGCCTTGGCGATGATTCTGATGGTCGTGGTCTTTGCGTCGCTCGCCTTCCAAGGCATCAACGGCGCTTTGTGGGCCTATCCCACCCTGTTCATCTGCTACTTCATCCTGCCGCGAGGCCGGGCCTTGGGCGTGAGCAGCGTGATCGTGGTCGCTGTTTCCCTGATGGCGTACGACAGCCTGGGAGGGGCACTCGCGGCCCGGCTGGCCGCCACGCTCGCGCTCACGCTGGGGATGATCAACGTGGTGCTCAACGTCATCGATGACCTGCAGCAGGCCCTCCAGGATCAGGCCGTCACCGATGCCCTGACGGGCGCATACAACCGCCGGCGCTTCGATGAGGAACTGGCCCGCATCGAACTGACCGCCGCCCAGGGACAGACCTGCACGCTGCTGACGCTCGATGTCGATCACTTCAAGCGCGTGAATGACACCTACGGCCACGCCGTCGGCGATGAGGTCCTGCGTCGCGTGGCCGCGCTCATCAAGGCGCGCAAGCGTCGCGACGACATGCTGTTTCGAATCGGGGGGGAGGAGTTCGCGCTGCTGCTGCCGGGGTGCGGGGCGACCGAGGCTGCTGCACTGGCGGAGGTCCTGCGAACGCGCATCGAGCAGGCCGAAATGCCGACAGGCCAGTGCATCACGGTGAGCGTCGGCGTGGCCAACCATATCGTAGGCGATACCCAGGAAGCCTGGGCGAGGCGGGTCGACGCCGCGCTCTACCTGGCCAAACGCCAAGGACGCAACCGGGTCATCGTTTCCGGTTTGACAGCGCCCGCAGAGCAGATCCAGCCTGTGAGCGTCTGACGGGCCGTTGGGGACCGCCGACCAGTCCGGTCCGGCGGGGAACCCGGCTCCTCCGGCAGATCCGCGAGGTCGATCCGCTCGCGCGTCCGGCATGTGGCCGGACCGTGCGTACCGCCAAATCGCGAGGCGGTCGCTATGCTTTGCAGGTGACGTCATTCCATCGTCGCGCGGCCCGTGGCGCGCGTACCCGCCGCGAGCGCTCAGGCGCCCCCCCACACGCCGTCGCGCACCACCATCGCGGCACGGCGTTCCGGTTTGCCGATGCGCAGCGATCCGGCAGGTCCGCACTGGTGGCGTTCTTCGCCGTGCTCGGGCCCGGTCTTCTGGCCGGCCTCTCCGACGATGATCCGGCCGGGATCACGACCTACTCGATGCTTGGGGCCGACTTCGGCTACCGGCTCCTGTGGATCATTCCGGCCTCCACCATTCTGTTGATTCAGTTTCACCTGATGGCGGTGCGGATCGGGGCGGCCACCGGACAAGGGTTCGTCGGCATCATTCGTCAGCGATGGGGACACGGCGCGGGATACGCCGCCGTAACCGGCCTGCTGGCCGCCAACTTCGGTACGATCTGCGCGGAATACGCGGGCATCTCGGCGGCGGGTGGGCTGATCGGCATTCCGTCCTGGATCAGCGCTCCATTGGCCGGTATCCTGATCTCGCTGGTGGTCGTGCTCGGCTCATTCCATCGGGTCGAGCGCGTGTTGCTGGTCATCTCCTCGACCCTCACCCTCTACATCGTCGACGGGTTTCTCGCCGGACCGGACTGGTCGGCGGTGATGAACTCGTCCGTGATTCCGCGAATGCCGGAGACCCCGGCTGGCTGGGTGGCGGTGGCGGCGACCCTCGGCACGACGCTCGCCCCGTGGGGGCTCGCGTTCATCCAGAGTTACGCCGTAGACAAGAAGATCACGATGGACAAGCTGCGGCTCGCCCGGATCGACGTGATCATCGGCTCGGTGCTGACCGGGGTCATCGGGCTCGCCATTGCGGTGGCCTGTGCGGCCACCCTCAACGCGGCCGGCGTACACATCGAGAATGCAGGTGACGCCGCACTGGCCTTGCGACCGCTCGCCGGGAGATTCGCGACCGTGCTGTTTGGCGCCGGCTTGCTGGGCGCCTCGCTGCTGGCCGCGGCGATCGTGCCGATCGCCACGGCTTACTCGATCGCGGAGGGGGTAGGTGAGCCGGCATCACTCGATCTCGACTCGCACCACTTTCAGTGGTTCTATGCCGCTTTCATCGGCTTGACCGTGGCCGCGGTGAGCATCGTCTCGCTGCCGGATCTGCCCCTCATTCCGCTGATCTATTCCAGTCAGGTGGTGAATGCGGTGGTGCTGCCGCTGCATGTCGTCGCGCTGCAACTGCTGTCGTCCGATCGTGCGCTGATGGGTGCGTCGCGATCGACACGGTGGGTGAGAGCCGGTGGGTGGATCAGCATCACCTTGATCCTTGCCTGCATCGGCGCGCTGGGCTGGAGCTGGCTGCGGTAACGCCGGACCGCGTGGCCGGCCCCCTCAGCGCTTCAGGAACCGGCTGCCGGCAATGTAGACCTCGCGCCCTTGCCGCCGCAGCGGAAGCGTTATGCGGCCATCGGCTGCGGTAACGACCAGCGCGCCGCCGATCACCTCCCAGCGGCCGGTGTTGCGGGTGCGGGTGGGCTCGACGGCGGCGCCGGGGAGCGAGACGGTGCTGGTCGTCCAGTGCACGAACGTACCGTCGGCGGCGAGGTCCCACCCTTCCTCGCTCACGTAGCCCCCGGTCGACGACATGTTCGACTCCTGTCGCCGCCAGGCGCCGGCGAGCGCACCGGCTGCGGCCTTATCGGTGACCGGCGTCCCCGGGCGCACCGTGGTCACCAGTCGTTCGGCGGCGGCACGGAAAGCGGCATCCTCGGCTGGCGCAGCCAGGCTCACCACGCCCAGCATGGTACCGCTGCCGGACGGACGGGCGAGGATGCGCAGGATGACCGTTTCGCCGCTCTCGGCCCGCACACGGGCGGCGGTGGTCCACACGTCGAGGCCACCCACCCGTCGGGCCGCTGGGGGCTCCAGCAGAGTGGTGGCCTTCTCATCAAGCCGGACCCCCTGGAGCACGGTGAAGCCGTCGGCGATCGCCAGGTCACCGCGGGAGTAGGCCCCGCCATACACGATCAGCGCGCCGGACGCCCCGGTTCGCCCCCACGCCTCGACCCGGCCATCGGCGCCGGCGAGGGTCCACCCGGCGGGCGGCACATAGCCCATTCCGAACCCGGGGATGGTGCGGGCGCTCTGAGCAATGAGGGCGACCGGAGCGTGCGTGAGGAGTGCGAGGGCGAGGGCGCGGGCGATCACGTGACAGCGGGTGGGGGTGGGGGAGGCCTGCGCTACCAGATCGCGAGCGGGTAACTTCGCCGGCCGCTCACCACATTGCCAATGGTCACGGCCCGGGCAGTCCCCACACCGGGGCCGCCGCAGCGATGGCACCGGGGGCAAGGACCTGGCCGAGCACACCGGCGGCATCATGGGCCGGGGCGAGGATCTGCGCGCATATCGCGCACCGCATATCGCGCACCGCACGACGCTGCCACGCGCATCGCGCGGCGCGGCGATGCCGGCCGGCTCGCCGCGCTCGCCGCCGCGCGCCAAGTTGGGGGATGCGCTCACTCCTCCCGTTCCGCCCGCGCCGCCATCTGCGCGCGCTCGCCCTCCTCGTTGCCGCCACCGCCCTTCCTCGCGGCACCGCCGCCGCCCAGAGCGACGCCCAGCGTGACAGCCTCGTGCAGCTCGCCGAGGCGCTGCGCACGCTGCGCCAGCCGCCAATGGAGGGCGGCGTGCCGGTCTACTCCCCCGCGGCGCTTGGCCGGTGGCGCACCGGCCTCGATGCGCTCCGCGCCCGCCACGCCGCGCTCAACGCGGGCGGCTGGTCGGTAGCCGACCGGGTCGATTACATCCTCGTGCGTACACAGCTCGATGCCTTCGACTTCGAGTTGCGCGTGCTGCGCCCATGGGCGCGCGATCCGGGCCACTGGGTCGACCTGCTCGCGCGCACTCCCTTCACCGGGGTGCCCCTCACCGCCGAGGGGCGCACGCGCCTCACGCAACAGCTGCGCGCCGTGCCCCGCACCATCGCGGCCGCGCGCCGACAGCTCACCGAACCGGCGGGCGAGCTGGCCGGCATCGCACACTTTCATCTCACCCGCTCCGATGGCGTGAACCAGGGCGAGCCACGCCGTGACCCGCCACCGGCCGGCATCATTGGGTGGTACGAGGATCTGCGCGCACGCCTCGTGCAGCACGATGCGGCGCTCGTGCCGCTCGCCGACTCTGCGCTCACCGCGCTGCGCGGCTATGCCGGCTGGCTTGCCGCCGAACGCCCGCGCATGACGGCGCCCGCGCACATCGGCCTCGAGGACTACGCGTGGTACCTGCGTCACGTGCGCCTCGTCCCGCTGAACGTGGAGCAGGTGCGGCTCACTGGGGAGCGCGAGATTGCCCGCGCCCGCTCGCTGTTGGCGTTCGACCGGCACAAGTACCGCGCCCTGCCCCCCATCGTGCCGGTCACCACGGCCGAGGAGCATGAACGGCGCACGCGTGAGGCGGAGACGCACATTCGCACCTTCACGCAGCGCGAGAAGCTGCTCACGATTCCCAACGACATTCCGCCGCAGTATGAGACCGACGCGTTCTTCATCGATCGCAGCGCGTGGGGCGGGGCGCGGCACTTCTGGGAAGAGCTCACCTATCGTGATCCGCTCAACAACCACGTGCACGCGTCCATCCCCGGCCACCGTTTCGACGGCGCGCTGCAGCGGCGCCATCCGCGCCCCATCCGCCGCGCCTTCAGCGATGGGACGCGCGCCGAGGGATGGTCCTTCTACATCGAGGAGATGTACCTGCATACCGGTCTGCTGGACGACCGGCCCAAGGGGCGCGAGCTGTTCTGGATTGCACAGCTCAAGCGCGCCGCGCGCATTCATGCCGAGCTGCGCATGCAGACGGGCGAGTGGACGCTCGACGACGCAATCAAGTACCTCGTGCGCGAGGTGCCGCTCATGGAGGAAAACCTCGCGCGCTACGACCTGGCCATCTACCTGCGCCGTCCGGCCTACGGCATGAACTACACCATTGGCAAGGCACAGGTGGAGCAGCTGCTCGCCGACCGCCAGCGCCAACTGGGCGACGCCTTCGACCTCGGCGCCTTCCACGACGCCTTCCTGGCCGCGGGCCCCATCCCCATTGCGCTGATTCGCTGGGAGCTCACCGGGCTCGACGACGAACTGCGCGCGCTGGGGGTGCTGCCATGATCGCGCGTCTGGTCTGTGTCGGCGGTGCGGCGCTCCTGCTAACCACCGCCGCGCCCGTCGGCCATGCGCAGCCGGCGCCGACCCCCGAGTACAGCATCGACCGCTTCTATTCGCTGCCGTCGCTCATTGGCACGGAGCCGCGCGGCATGACCTGGTCGCCAGACGGCCGCACGCTCGCCTTTCTCTGGAACGACGAGGGCATGCCCTTCCTCGACGTGTTCGTGGCGCGCGTGGTCCCCGGGCAACCGCTGCGCCCGCAGCGCGTGACGCGTTTGCCGCGTCCGGATGTTCCCCGAAACCCCGGCCCTTCGTACAGCGAGCAGCGCACCGCCATTGCCGCCGAACTCGACGAAGGCGTGCGCAGCGTGAGCTGGCACCCGGACTCACGGCGGCTGCTGTACGTGCACCAAGGTGGCCTGTGGTTCGTGACGCCGGGCGAGGCGCCGGTGCGACTGGTCACACCACCGGGCGCGGTACAGCGCCCCACCTTCGATCCGTCGGGCGCGCGCGTGGCCTTTGTGCGCGACGGCGATCTCTGGGTGGCCGATCTGCGCGGTGACACGCTGGGCGCCCCGCAGCGGCTCACCACGCTCGCCCGCAGTGGCGTGGGCGTGGAAGACTTCACGTGGGCCCCCGACGGCCGCACGCTGGCCGTTGTGGAGACCGACCGCACGCCCATCCGCACGCGGCTCATTCCCGACTATCTCCCCGACGAAACCATCGCCACGCCGGTGCGCCGCGCCCTCCCCGGTGAACCCTCCGAGCACCGTCGCCTGGGGCTCGTGGCACTCACCGGTGGCCCGCCGCGCTGGCTCGAACTGGGCGGCGAGCCCACCGACATTGTCTTCACCTATGCCTTCTCGCCGCGCGGTGAATCGCTGCTGATCGACAAGAGCGACGTGTTCGTGAAGGACCGGCGCCTGCTCGTGGCCGACGTGGCCACCGGCGCCACGCGCCTGCTCGTGCGCGAGCAGGAGGCCAACAATGTGTCCGCCGAGTGGCGGGCGGCGTGGGCGCCCGATGGGCGCAGCGTGTACTTCACGAGCGATCGGGCGCACGATTACCACGTGTGGCAGGTGGATGCCGCGGGCACCGCGGAAGGCGGTGCGCCGCGCGCCATCACCAGCGGTCCCTGGGCGGTGTTCGGCTTCTCCGTCACGCCGCGTGGGCTGATCGTGGTGGCCAACGAAGGGCGGGCCGAGGAGCGGCACATCTATCGCGTTCCGCTGCGCGGCGGCGCGGCGGTGCGCATGTCGGTACGTGCCGGTACGCACACACCCGTGGTCTCTCCCAACGGCCAGCTGGCCGCCGTGCTCTTCTCGAGCGATACGGTACCCCCCGATCTGTTCGTAACCGACCTCGCCGTGGCGCGCCCCGGTGCGGCAAGCGAACAGCGCGTGACCTCGTCGCCGCGCCCCGAGTTTGCCGCGTACACGTGGCCGGCGCCGCGCTACGTGACCTTCACCAGCCGCGCCGACGGTGCGACGGTGCACGGTCGCCTGCTGTTGCCGCCGAACTACACCCCCAACCGGCGCTGGCCCGTGGTGGTGGGCTCGATCTACAGCAACACGGTGCGCAACCAGTGGGGCGGCCGCAACGCGCACCCGCTCTGGGGCTTCGATCGCGTGCTGCTGGAGAAGGGCTACGTGGTGTTCGCCCTCGACGTGGCAGGCAGTTCCGGCCATGGCACCGCCTTCCGCCGGCGCATTCGGCTGGACTATGGCGGCATCGATGTGGAGGACATCCACAGCGGCGTGGAGTGGCTTGTGGCCCAGGGCATTGCCGACGCCTCGCGCGTGGGCATTTGGGGGAGCAGCTACGGCGGACTGCTCACCAGCATGTCGCTGTTCACGAAGCCCGGGGTGTTCCGGGCCGGCATTGCCGCGGCGCCGGCCACCAACGTACTGCACGCACTCACCGGCGAACAGCGCGTGATGGACACGCCGCAACAGCGGCCGACAGAGTATGCCCGCGCCTCCTCGTCCACCAAGGCGGCAGGGCTCAAGGACGCCCTCATGCTCGTGCACGGCATGCGCGACGTCGTGGTGCTCTACCGCGACTCGGTGTGGCTGCTGCAGTACCTCATGCAGCTTGGCCGCGACGTGGAGCTGGTCACCCTTCCCGACGCGCCGCACGGCTGGGACTTGGGGCCGCGGTACCAGACGCGCTATGCCTTCCAGCGCATGCTCGACTTCTTCGACCGGCACCTCGCACCGGATGGAGCGCCGGCGCGCTGACGGCCACGGGGGCGAGGCGCAAGTCGTGGTCGGCATCGGTGACGGCCTTGCCGACGCCTCCCGTTGGCGATAGTTCACGGATATGCCTTTCCCCATGAAGTTCGCCGGCCACCTTCGGCTCCCGCGTTTCCTGCGTCGCGCGTACCTGTGGCCGCTGGCCCTGCTCCTCGTCCCCTCGGCGCTCGAAACACAGCGACGCCGCGGGTGCCCGCAGTTCGCGCGGGTGCCGGGCTACGGGGCCTGCGCCAGCATCGGCGGCAACAGCTGCGGCTTCTGCACCTACCGCTGCAACGACGACACCGTGGTGCGCTGGAACGTGTGCGGCCAGTAGTTCGGTGCCGCGGCGCGGTGCTCCTGCTCGCGCTCAGCGGCTGTTCGGGGTCGGTGGACGCCACCGACGATGCACCGGACGCGCTGCGCACGGCCATGAACGCGCGCACGGTGTATCCGGCCAAGCGTGAGGAGTGGCGAACCGACATCACTCCGCACACCGATAGCTCGATGGTGCCGCGCGTATTCCGCGCCAGTCGCACCACCGTGGCACTGCTGCAGGACATGCCCGCGCGCATCTCGCAGTTCGAGCTGCATGGCAAGGGCATGCTGCTGTCCACACGACCGGCCCGGGTGGACTCCGTCCTGCATTCGCAGGTACCGCGAGATATCGTGGCGCCAACCGACCTGTCTCGCGTCACCGATGACGGGCAGGTGGACGTGGTGGACAGCGCCACCAGCACCCTCGTGCGCGAGTCGATTGGCGGCTACGTGTTTCGCCGCGACCTGCCCCTGCTGCGCGGTGGCAGCGGGCGCCTGTGCACGGTGGCGCCCGCCACGCTGTTGCACGTACGGTCGTTGGGGGCGCGCCGTGTGCTCGAGGCATTCACGCTCACGGCGAACGCTGCGGATGACGCGCTCACGGGCCGTCATCGCCTCGTCGGCGAAACGGGAGCACGGCTGCGCTTCGGCAGTGGCGACGTGCGGCGGTGTCTGCTCATCACGCAACGCGACGTGTTCATCGTGAGCGCGCCCGCCAGTGACAGCCCGCACGCGGCGCCACGCGTGGAACCGCTACGTCCACCAGGTGATGCCGCGCCTCGGCGCATCGGTGACGCTGGTGGTGCGGCGAGCGCACCGCGTCAGCCGTATGTGGTGGACGCCTCCATCGTGGACGGCGGATTCGTGGTGCTGCTGGGGACGATCTCCGACCAGCAGGGACGGCTGGTGGACTACTACGACGAGCAGGGGCGCTATCTGCAGAGCGCCATGCTGCCGTTCACGGCCTCGGCCATGGCCGGAGCCGGACCGCGCTTTCTCGCGCTGCACCGGGACCAGCAGTATCGCTGGTGGCTGTCCTCGTGGCTCACCCCCATGGCGGCGCGCGGCGCCACACCGCCGCCGGAACCACCGCGTCTCGAGAAGGCTCCGGAGCGGCAACTGTTCGAACCGCAGCGGCGAGGCCCGGCGAAGTAGCGGCGAAGTAGCGGCGCGGGGTGATCGTGGGGTATGCGGGCCGCTGCGTGATCGGTGTGGCCTACTTCGCTGCGCGAATCAACCGTTCCTGCACAGCACGCAGGGGAAGCGTGGGCCCGCCGGCAATGTTCCACGCATTGAAGACCACCACCATCTCCTGATCGGGAAACGCCATGGGGAACTGCCCGCCGAATCCCGACCCGGCCCAGATGAACGCGTCTTTCCGTACCGGATTGCTGTACAGCCACCACTTGTACCCGTACTGCGGTGCGCCAGCGCGTGTGCTGGTCGCGACGTGCGGTGTCACGGATTCGCGCACCCAGCGTTCGGACACGATGGTCGTGCCGTTCCAGCGGCCGCCCTGCAGCCACAGCTGCCAGATCCGCGCCAGGTCGGTCGCTTCGAGATACAAGCCCCCTTCGGTGTCGATGGTGCCCGAGGTGGTGCGCTTCCAGTGCCACTGGGTGATGCCGAGTGGCGCGAAGAGGTGGCGCGCCGCGTACTCCTCGATGTCCACGCCAGTGGCGCGAAAGAAGATGTGCGCGAGCAGCGCGCTTTCGCCGCTGCTGTAGTTGAACTGGGTGCCCGGCTCGCGCATCATGGGCCGGTCGATGGTGAACTTGACCCAGTCAGGGCTGGCCTCGAGTGCGCCAGCTGTGTTGCGCGGATCGCTGTACGGAATGCTTTCGTTCCAGTCGAATCCGCCGGTCATGGTGAGCAGGTGGCGGATGGTGATGCGTCGCTTGCGGTCGTCGAGGTTCGCCACCGCGCTGGTGTCCCAGTACGTGAGAATCGGCGTGTCGAGTGCGGGGAAGTCACCACGGGTGACCGCCACCCCGATGACCGCCGAGGCCACCGTCTTGGACACGGACTGCAGGGTGTGCAGCGTGCCCCGCCGGTAGGTCGGGTGCCACCACGGGTTGAAGTAGTTGAAGGGCCCGGTCGGGTCGTGCGAATTGTTCAGCGACGCGCTGGCGCGCGACGAGTCACCGTAGATCTTGTCGTAGTCGCGCGGATACGTCTTGTCGGTCACGACCTGACCGCGACGAATGACCACCATGCGGTCGATGTTGCCATACTTCCCCGCCTTGATCTCCGCGTCGAGGCTGTCGATCACGGCGGCATTGAGGCCGACTTTCGCCGGGGTCGACGTGGGCCATCTGAATGGCGTTGGCTGGGCCCCGAGTGACGAGGCGGCGAGCAACGCGAGGGCGACGGCGGCGAGGGAGAGTGGGCGTGTCATGGCCCTATTCTACGGAGCCGCGGGAGGGGCGGAAAGGACGCAGTGGCGCGTCCGGGCCTATCGGCGGTTGGAACGCCATCCGCGCTCCCCGGTAGCCTGCTCGCGTCAGCGGTTGCCCACGCGCTCCAGTGTAGCGGCATCACGCGCATTGTCACGCAATGCCCAGTCCTTGCCCACCGTGTAGCCCGCCCAAAACAGGACAAATAGCACAAGAAGAATGCGCGCCAGCGTGAGCCGATGCTGGCTGATCCAGTGTGTGCCGTCTGTTCGCGTCACCGTGGTCCCCTCCCTTGCTGTTGCGAAGCCCTGTGATCACGGCGAAGCCTACGTTGAATCGCTGGTCCGCCGTAACGGACATTACGCGTCCGATGCGTGTGCCGTGACCTGCGCGTTGCTGATCGCGGTCACGAAGCCGTCGGGATCGTCGAGATGAAGGCCAATACAGCGCACCGGCACACGGATGATGTTCGCGAACACGACCGTGTGGGGCGCCCGAAGGACAAGCAACACGTTGGGAGACGCTGGGTGCATCAGATTGCGATATTCCTTCGCATCGGGGCTCCCCGTCTCGGGCAGCTCCTGCCAGGTGGGGCGTTTCGCACGGACGACCGCCTCGAGTGGAATCTTCGCCCGCGCGCGCAGGCCGACTCGCAGCTCCAACGTACGATCGTTCACCGTGAGGGAATCGCGACCAAGGCGCTGATAGTCGGCGGCGAGATATGCGAGTGTCAGGAGACTCCCGATCGTCAGCAACCACGCCAAAGCCGGATACCGCCCCTGAAGCAACAGGTGCAATACCACGGTCTCGATCGTGAGGATGAGTCCAAAGCCAATGGTGAGACTGGCGGACCGAGAACTCCGATAACTGAACGTCAGGCTTTTGTCCTCGACAGAATGCCGCGGTCAGATATGGCCCACGGCATGTGCGTTGAGAGCAGCTTCCAGATTCTCGAAAACCTGTTCCGCTTGGCGAGTCATGTTCCCGACCCCGACAGTCTTGCCGTCGGCGTTTCTTGGCACTTGTCCCGAAGACTCAACGATTCGTTGGGACGCACCTATGCGCCAGCGGGCCCGCCCAGATCGTCGGGTAGTGGTTGATCGGGCGTCTCGCGGTCCCACGCGAGCTGCGCGATTCGCCACCCGCCCAAAGCGCTCGCTCCGGCCGACCAGTTCCTGCTCCCAGAGTCCGCGGGTGGCGAACTCGCGCGCTCCTTCGGCGACGAATCGTTCCACGTCGTACGTCTCGGTGAGCGGTGTCCCGTCGGCCGCCCGCTGCGTAGCTGGAGTCCATCTCACTCTATACGCGTCGACTCATCATTGTCCCCGCCTCCTGGTGACCAACAGCTACGTGCGCACTAATCTCGCGCAACCGGCGCACCACTGAGCCCCAGCCGACACAGCCCCGCAACAGCCGCGCGGAAATGCTGCGTCCGTCGCTGCCGCCACGTGTCGCGCCAGCGATATCCTCCGGCACATACCAAGGCACCGCATCCGACCACCAAGGCACCCAGCACCGAAAATCGGGAAGGCAAACCGGTAACGAGTGGTATTGCCGCGATTACCACGCCCAGGCCTGCGAGGACTCCCCCCACCGACATCGTATGATCAACCGCCCGGGAGGCCAGCAGGAGCCGCCAGCCCGTGCCGTACGGATCGGGCTCGAGTCTCACCTCAATGCGTGACACGTCTTGCTGTTCGTAATCCTTGCTGCGCCAACGACGGAGCGAGCCCTCATGTGTCACCACGCCGGAGTCCTCGAACACATCACGGAGCACCGCAACGATTCGCCCCCATGTCTCCTCCGACGGCGCCTCCGCCAACTGGAACGATGTCGTGAGCTCCAACGAGTTCGTATCCACCCGCTGCGTCACCATTCGCTCCGCATCCACCTGGCGCGCGGCAGCGGTCAGTCGATCGGGCGCAATGCCCACCTCTTCGCCAATGCGATGAAGGTCGGCGAGCGCGAGCCCCTGCCGCGATACCTCTGGCGCCGAAAGGACCGATCGTCCTACCGTCGAGTCCCCCTCTGTGGCCAGTCGCAGGATCATGGTGACCTCCGCCTCGGCATAGCGAACGTCGGCGGGTGCTGCGGTTTCGTGTGGCAACGGACCGTTCGTCATCGCGATGAGGTGTGTGGTTCCGGACATCCGCCTCGAAGGTAGCCGAGAGCCGGCGCCGCTCCCCCGCTGGGTCGGTGGCCGCACATCGAGCTGATTCCAGACCGCCAACTTTGCCGCCTTCTGGAAGTCGATGACGTGACGCAGACGTCTGTGACGAGCGGACCGCCCGGGGCGTACTGGAATGGTGAATGGCGGCGCGAACGACGGCCGTCTTCTCGGCGCCCGCCAACCGCCTGCTCGCGTCAGCGGGTGCCCGCCTGTGCGAGCGAAGAGACTTCACGAGCATTGTCACGCAAGGCCCGGTCTTTGCCCAGCGTGTAGCCAGCCAGGACAACGAGAATGAGCACCACCAGGAACCTGTTGTGGTTGATCCAGCGTGAGATCTCTGCCCGCGTTAGCATCGTGCGTCCGTTTGCCGGAGGAATCGTCATGGAGTGACGGGACCGTCATGTGCCCGGTCCTCGAAGGTAAAGATCGTAACGGGGGCGGGCTGCCCGCCGAGCGCAGTGATCCCGCCAATCGGGCGGGCGTCCTGAAGCGCCGCCATCAACCGGAACGTCTCTTGCGCGAGGACGAGATCGGCCAGCTTGCCCTCGGCCACCGTCCCTAGTGGGACGTAGTTGATTTACGTGTAGCAGGCATGCGACGGGTGGGGTCGCGGTACCGCCACACAAAGGGCTGGCAGGTCTCGTTGTGGAGCTTGATGTAGCGGAGCAGCTTGCGTGTGAGATCGGAGGTCGAGGTGAAGATCCCGCGCGCCATGCAGTCGCGTTCGATGCGGGCGAACCAACTCTCCACTTGGTTGAGCCAGCTGCGGTAGGTCGGGGTGTCGTGCATCGTCACGCGCGGGTGCGCGGCGAGCCAGTCCTTCACCGCCTGGGTCTTATGTGCCGAGAGGTTGTCGACGACAAAGTGGATCGCCTTCCCCCGCGGGGCGGAACGGGTGACCGTGTCGAGGAAGTCGACGAACTCGGCGCTCGTATGGCGGACGGCGACCTTCCCCTGCACGTGCCCGGTGCCGACGTCGAGCGCCGCGTACAGCGAGCGCGTGCCGTGGCGCACGTACTCGAAGCCATGGGATTGGGCCCGCCCCGGCCGCAGCGGCAGCACCGGGTCGGTGCGATCCAGCGCTTGAATCGCCGTCTTCTCGTCGACGCAGAACACCACGGCATTCACGGGCGGGTCGATGTACAGCCCGATGATATCGGCGGCCTTCGTCTCGAAGTCGGGATCGGGGCTCCCCTTGTAGCGTTCCAGCCGATGGGGCTTGAGCCCGTGCCGCTTCCAGACGGTCGTGACCGTGGTGTGGGCGACGCCGAGCTTCGCCGCCAGTCGCCGACTCGACCAGTGCGTGAGCGGCGCCGGCGGCTTCGTCTGCAGGGTCAGGCGGACGATCTTCGCCTCGAGCGCCGCGCTGATCCCATGGCCGCGTCCCGCTCGCGGCGCATCGGCCAACGCGAGCACCCCGCCCTCGACGAAGCGCCGCTTCCAGATGGCGATGAACCGATCCGTGCAAGCGAATCGGGCGCCAATCGCGGCGTAGCTATCGCCATCGGCCAGCGCGAGCACGACGCGCACCCGCTTCGCAATCGCCTGGCTCAGCGTCGTCTGCCGCAGCATCTGCTCGAGCGTGCCGCGATTCTCGGAGGTGGGCACGAGATCCATCGTAGCGGTAAACATACCGCTCGGTGCTGCAACTCTCGTGCTATCCACATTTCAACTACGACCCACTAGTTGTAAATGACAAAAACATTGTTCACACGGCGAGGGGCAGGCGTGAGGCTGGGGGCGCGTCGTTGAGGGCGCTGTGACGGCGATGCAAGTTGTAGTAGGTCAGGTAGGTCGGTAAGGCGGCGGTGCGGCGAGCGGTGCGCCCGTGCAATGTGCCGAAGGGCAGGGTCACCTTCGGCAGTCCACCCAGCCCCGCAATGCACAGCAGCGCCAGCGCCCGCTCGCGAAACGCCACCGGGTCGGCCGGCCGCAGCCGAAGCAGTGGGGCGAGATCCGGCACGGTTGGCAGCACGAACACGGCGTTGTCTGCCAGCAACGCGTCAAGTCGCACCATGATGTCGGCGCGACGCTGGCGCATGATCTCGACCTCGTGCGGCTGTACCTCCGACACCGCGCGGTGCACGCCCCTGACGGGGCGTCCCGCCGGCTACGCCTCATCTCGCCTGTGGTGGCCGGTGTTCAGGTGGCCACTGGTGGCCGGATTTGGGTGTCCACCGAGGGGGGCTATCGCGTCTTCGTGGAGAGCCGCGAGATCTTCGACCGCACCGTGCCGACACGGAAGCCGCAGGCCGTACGCTGGCTGGCAACGCAGCCAGTACTCTCCCCGCAGGAAGCGGTGCGGACGCGGCCTTCACGGGCGTCACCGAGGACTTTTCAGGTTCGGTCGCCGGCCACGCGCCCTCGGGCGGGACCGTCGGCAGCCCGAGAGCGCTCGTCCGCGAATTCGGCGGAACGCTCTCGCTCCATCCCTACCGGAACGATGTCGGCCAGTGCACGCTGCAGGTCTTCGACTCACGTGGCGGCTTCCTGAGCAGCAAGTCGAACAGAACCCCGATCTTCTGCCGCAACCGGAACTCGGTCAGCGTCCGGATCGTCCGCGACGGCGGGTCGCCGCCCGCCACTCGCGCTGGCGGGGTTGGCGACCGCGCGGTATGCTCGACGGGGAGCTGACCCACCCCGTTCGACATTCCTTGCCTGCCCGCAGGAGGGCGCCCCATATCGTGGTAACCGAGATGCGCCACCGACTGAGCCTCGACCAGATCGCCCGCGCACGCACGGTGATCGACCCGGTGTTCTTGGATACCCCGCAGTTTCGTGCCGAGTCGCTCGAGGCCACGCTTGGCTGCCGCCTCGTCATCAAGGTCGAGACGCTCAACCCGATCCGCTGCTTCAAGGGCCGCGGCGCGTCGTTCTTTGCCGAGGGGCTGGCCGCCGGGGCTACCGTCGTCTGCGCCAGTGCGGGCAACTTCGGGCAGGCCATGGCCTATGCCTGCCGCAGTCGCGGCACAGGCGCCGTCATCTTCGCCAGCGTCCACGCCAATCCGCTCAAGGTCGAGCGCATGCGCGCGCTTGGTGCCGACGTACGCCTGCACGGCGCCGACTTCGACGCCGCCAAGCTCGAGGCGAAGCGGTACGCGGCCGCGCATGGCCTGCAGATGGTCGAAGACGGCCTGCAGCCGGCGATCTCCGAGGGCGCGGGCACGATCGCGGTCGAGCTCCTGCGCTGGCCCGAGGCGTTCGATGACCTCGTCGTCCCGCTCGGCAACGGCGCGCTCGTTACCGGCATGGGGCGCTGGTTGAAAGCACATGCGCCCACGACGCGGGTAGTCGGTGCGGCCGCGGCCGGAGCGCCGGCCATGGTCGAGTCCTGGCGCTCCGGCCGGATCGTTTCCTACGAGCAGGTTGACACCATCGCCGATGGCGTTGCTGCTCGTCTGCCGGTCCCTGAGGCCGTCGCTGACATGGACGGCACGGTCGACGAAACGATGCTCGTGCAGGATGCCACGATCCTGACCGCGATGCGGCTCATCCATGAGCACCTCGGCCTGGTCATCGAGCCTGCGGGCGCGATCGGACTGGCGGCGATCCTCGCGGATCCGGCACGCTTCCATGGACGGCTGGTGGCAACGGTCCTGTGCGGCGCGAACCTGACGCCGCGGCAGATCGCCGACTGGCTCACCCCGACCGGCGACGGCAGCCGGCGCTGATTGTCATCAGGGTTGGCTGGGCGGCAGCGTGGCGCCTGAAGCCCTTCCGGCCGCCTCCGGGTCCGTCGGCTTCCGCACGTCGGCGTCAGCCAATCCGTCCCGTCGCCCCTTCCCCCCGCCGCTCGCTGCCATGACGCGCCGACCCGCCCTCCTGCTCGCCGCCACCCTCGCCCTCGCCTCCACCGCGCGCGCCCAGAAGGGAGTCGGCGCCCTCGACGCCGAGATCCAGCGGCGCGTCGAGGCCGTCACCACCAAGGTGGTCACCTGGCGGCGCGACATCCACGAGCACCCCGAGCTCTCGGGCGAGGAGGTGCGCACGTCACGGCTCGTCGCCGAGCACCTTCGGGCCCTCGGTCTCGACGTGCGGACCGAGGTCGGCGGGCACGGCGTCGTGGGGCTGCTCAGGGGCGGGAAGCCGGGCCCTGTCGTCGCGCTGCGCGCCGACATGGACGCCCTTCCCGTGGAGGAGCAAGTGGATCTTCCGTTCAAGTCCCGGGTCAAGGCGACCTTTCTCGGTGCACCGGTCGGCGTCATGCACGCCTGCGGCCATGACAACCACGTGGCGATCCTCATGGGGACGGCGGAGGTTCTCGCGGGCATGAAGGCGATGCTGCCGGGCACCGTCAAGTTCGTCTTCCAGCCCGCCGAGGAGTACAGCCCCACCGGCGTGGGCGGCGCCGAGTCGATGCTCCGCGACGGAGCGTTCGAAAACCCCCGTGTGGACGCCGTCTTCGGGCTGCACGTGTTCCCGGCGTCCCATGGCGCGATCATCACCAGGCCAGGGCCGTGGCTGGCAGCGGCCAACGACGCGACGATCATCATCAAGGGAAAGCAGACGCACGGCGCCCAGCCCTGGAATGGCGTGGATGCGGTGTTGGTCGGCGCCCAGGTCGTGACGGCGCTGCAGGCCGTCGTGAGCCGCCAGGTGGACATCACCAGGGTCCCGGCGATCGTG
The DNA here is from genome assembly GCF_027531815.1 of Gemmatimonas sp. NCBI lineage: Bacteria > Pseudomonadati > Gemmatimonadota > Gemmatimonadia > Gemmatimonadales > Gemmatimonadaceae > Gemmatimonas > Gemmatimonas sp. The sequence goes on from NZ_JAPZSK010000014.1 coordinate 265,431, forward strand.
ACCGTCGGCGCGTTCCAGGCCGGCGTCCGCAGCAACATCATTCCCGACTCGGCGGTGCTGCGGCTGTCCATCCGCACGTTCGACGCCGCCATGAAGGAGGACATCTTCGCGCGCATCCGGCGCACTGCGGAGGGGGTGGCCGCCGCCAGCGGTGCGACGGTGAGCGTGACCTTCGATCCCGGCGTCCCCGCCACGGTCAACCATCCGGCACTCACCAGGCGCATGTGGCCAACGCTGCAGCGTGCCGCCGGCGCCTCGGGCGTCATCGAGAGCGAACTCGTCACAGCGAGCGAGGACTTCTCCTTTTTCATGGAGAAGGCGCCCGGCCTCTTCATCGGCCTTGGCGTGAATCCCAAGGGCAGTGACCCGCGCACGGCGGCCCCCAATCACTCCCCCTTCTTCTTCGCCGACGAGGGGGCCCTCCCGAACGGCGTGCGCGCCATGAGCATGCTGGCGGTGGACTACCTGCTGGGCGGCAAGTAGGTGCGGCACGTAGGCGAAACACGTAGGCGCAACACGTAGGCGCAACACGGGCGCGCGGCACCGGGGCCAGCGTTCGGCCGAAACATGGTGTAGCCCGACGTTCGGAGCACCGCCGCAATGCGGCGATGGTCGTCGTCGGGGAGCTTCAATGGCCAAGTCGTATCGGCGGTTCAGTGCGGAGTTCAAGCTCCGGTTGGTCGAGTCGTATCTCGCAGGCGATGGCAGCATCAAGGGCTTGGCCACGCAGGCCGGCATCGACCACTCCCTCCTGCATTACTGGCTCAACAAGTACCGCCTGTGGGTCGCCGACTGGACGTAGCTGAAGGTGGGCCGGGATTCGGCATTCCTGGCGGTGCTGCTCGACGCGTGGTCGCGCCGGGCGATCGGCTATGCGCTCGGCCCCTTACCTGACGCGAGGCTACCCTTGGCGGCGCCGGACGCGGCCCTCAGGATGGATGAAGCAGTTGACCGGGAGTGACGCAATGCGATCTTCGGGGGCTCCCTCGCTCCGGCGCGAAGTCGAGCGTCAATTCTGGGCGCAGAGTGCGAGGGGAATCACGAGCGAGAAGGCCGCCGAAACGGTTGGTGTGTCGCCGGCGGTCGGCACTCGCTGGTTCCGGCAGCGCGGAGGGATGCCGTTGATGATGGCGAAACCAATTTGTGGTCGGTATCTGTCGCTAGTGTGCTGAACCAGAAGTTCGTTGACAAAAACGCTTGACGCTGTCGAGGATCTCATCGGCCGTCTTGGTCCAGACGAACGGCTTCGGATCCTTGTTGGTGTGCGCGATGTAGGTCATGATCGCGTCTTCGAGCGCGTCGGTACTGCGATGCGCGCCCCGCTTGAGTTGCTTGCGGGTCAGCTCACCAAACCAGCGTTCGACCATGTTGATCCACGACGCGCTGGTTGGCGTGAAGTGCACGTGGAAGCGCGGACGTTTGGCGAGCCACCGACGAATCATCGCGGTCTTGTGGGTGCCGTAGTTATCGAGAATCAGGTGGACCTCGAGCGCCGCAGGGACACTGCGGTCGATCTGATCGAGGAATTTCCGGAACTCCTGCGACCGATGCCGCGACTCACAGCGCCCGATGATCTCGCCGGTTCTCGCATCCAGGGCGGCGAAGAGGGACACCGTGCCATGGCGCACGTAGTCGTGCGTGCGCCGCTCGACTTGACCAGGCCTCATCGGCAGCAGCGGCTGCGTCCGGTCCAACGCTTGGATCTGCGACTGCTCGTCGACGCACAAGACGAGCGCACGGTCGGGCGGATCGAGGTACAAGCCGACAATATCGCGCACCTTCTCGATGAATTGCGGATCGGTCGATAGCTTGAATGTCTCGACCCGATGCGGCTGCAGGCCAAAGGCTCGCCACATGCGACTCACCGTGCTCTGGCTCAAGCCGAGCTTTCGCGCCAGCGACCGCGTACTCCAGTGCGTCGCATCGTTCGGTCGCGATTCGAGCGTGGTGCGAATCGCGGTCTCGACCTCGGCATCCGTGATCTTCCGCGGCGCGCCGACGCGCGGCTCATCCAACAACCCAGCGATCCGCTGGCGCAGGAAGCGCCGGCGCCACTTGCCGACGGTAGGAATCACGACCCCCAGCTTTGCGGCAATCGCCGTGTTGGTCGCGCCGGTGCTCGCCGCCAAAATGATGCGGGCCCGCAGCGCCATCGCCTGCGCGGTGCGCCGCCGGCGCGTCCACTCCTGCAACGTCGCACGCTCGTCGTCACTCAGTACAACCGGGGGCAGCTTCGCAGAAGGCATCGCATCTCCAAGTTACTGGAGATACGCGGGGCCCGAAGTCTTCGTTGACACGAACTTCTGACTCGTCACACTAGGCCGCGTGACGCCGACGAGCCGAGAGCCCAATCCCTGCCAGACCGGCCGCGAGCAGCGCTACCGATGTCGGCTCGGGCACCGTCGTTCCGAGCGACTCCGTGGCCGTCACCGTGAACGAACCGCTGTTGTTGTACCATCCGAAGCCGTCACCCGAACCGAAGAAGAGTCGCGTCGCGCCAGTCGGCGTAGTGAACACCTGCGACGCACCATTGAACTGACCGAGGTTCGTGTCGGTGGTCAGGCCATCGCCAATGAAGAAGATCTGCCCGAGCCCCGGCGCGAGCGTTGCAAAGTTCAACCCACCGCCGAAGTCGAGTTGCGCCGGCGTTGTCGTGCCCGTCGGGCTGTTCGCGTCGAGGAAGACGCCGAAGAGCGCGTTGTACCGCACGTTCAGCGGTGCCGAAATGCCATCGCCGTAGTTCGTGAGCGATCCTCCCTCATTGCCGTCAGGATTGTTGCCGCTCACAGGATTCGAAGAATAGTTCGAGATGCCTGTGACCGAGAAGGTCAGGAGAGAACCGGCGGTGACCGAGATGAACGGTGGCGCCTGCCCCGGCACTGCGTCGCCGTTGCAGCACGTATAGCCGCTGAGTCGTCCAGCGAGATTGGGATTGGCGGATCCGAGCACAGTCGTCTGCGCCGAAACGGGTGCGGCGAGCAAAGTGGCCACGGACATGGCGATCGCCAACTGGCGCGCGCGGTGGCCGCAGCGTTTGATTTTCGGTACGTGCGAGGGCATCAGACCTCCGAAGTGAGACGGTACGGCAAGTGGAATATCGATGATCGACGAGCAATCTGACGTGTCGGTTCAACCCGAGATCAACAGGCACAACGTTTTGTTGATTAAGAACTTAGGCCGCATTCACCGGCCTCCGGTCGTTTCTGTTGAAGTCCCGCGTCAGCAAGAAGTCGCGAGCCACGTCCATTCGATCGCGTTGGTGCCGGCATGAGCAATGGGCTATCGACAGCGACGTCTGTCCGCAGCTCGCCGCGCGCCTTCCTTCGCACGTTCGGCGGCCTCACGCTTGAGGTCGCTGATGGGAGCGACACCAACGAGACCGAAGCGCGGGCGCTGCATGAGCTGGCCGGCCGGCGACGCAAGGTCGCGCTGCTGCTCTATCTGACGGGCCAGAGCAGACCTGTTTCCCGCGAACTGCTGGCCACGCTCTTTTGGAGCGAGGAACCGCCGGAGCGCGCCCGCCACAACCTCGCCGAAGCCCTGTCGCACATCCGACGGGCGTTCGGACGCCACTCGATTGCCTCGCGCGTCACGGACGTGCTACTCGCCGACTCCTGCCCGATCGACGTGGACGTCCGCCTGTTCGACGCGGCGCTGGCGAACGGAGACCTGGAGCGAGCGGCCTCGCTGTATGCGGGCCCGTTTCTGGAAGGCGTGTTTCTGCAGCGCGCGCCGGGCTTCGATGACTGGGCGGCGAGAGAACGCGCTCGATTGTCGGGACGCTTCGTCGCGCTCAGCGTGACGCTCGTGCCGCGCCTGCTGTCCGATGGGCGACCCGCCGAGGCCGCCGCGTTGGCGGAGCATTGGCTCAACGAGGATTTGGAGGACGCCGACGCGGCGATCGGGTTGCTCACGGCACTCGCCACGCCTGGGACACGCGCCGCGCTGCGCGACGCGATCGAGCGATATGGGCGGCTCAAGATGCGACTGCTCGCCGAGTTGGAGAGCGAGCTTGACGAGAGCGTGACCGCGCTGTCCGCCACCCATGAAGCAAGGCTGGCGGCGCTGCCCGCACGGCGGGAAACGGACAGCGCGCTTGCCACCCATGTCGAATCCTCGCCGGCGATGGAGAAGGACACAGGGCCGGGCGCGGTGCCCCAGGTGCTCACACCTACTGCGGCGGCATCGTCGCCGCATCGATTCGCGCGCATCCTGATTGGCCTGGCGGGAGCGTTCGTCGCCGTCGCCGCGTGGGTCGTGCTACGTCCGCGCGAGGTGGCGGAGGCGGCGGCGGCGTGGGTACTGGTCGCGGACACACAGGATCCGGCGCGAGACCTGGTGACAACCGAGTCCATCTCGATGGCGCTGAGCGTCGCGCTCGCGCAGGGAGACCGGCTCAACGTCGTCACACGGAATCGCGTACGCGAAGCGCTGCAATTGATGCGTCGTCCCGACAGCACGTTCGTCGACGAGCGGACGGCACTCGAGATCGCCACGCGCATCGGTGCGGGGCAGGTCGTCATTCCGTCGCTCGCCAGGCTTGGCGCACAACGCGCGCTGTCCGCACGCACAGTCGATGTCGCCACGGGACGTGCACTTGGCGTCGATCAGACCACCGCGGTCAACGAAGACTCGCTCCTGTCGGCGCTGGACGTGGTGGCGCGCCAGTTGCGCAGTCGACTCGGCAGATCCTCTCGAAACGTTGATCAGCCGCGACCGCTGCCCGACGTGACGACGGCCTCGCTGGGTGCGTTGCGCGAGTACACGATCGCGAACGACTATTCTCGACGTCGGGTGTACGATTCGGCCCTCGTCGCCTATCGGCGGGCGATTGCCCTCGACTCCAGCTTTGCCACGGCGTATGCGGCGCTCGGCCAGCTGCTGCACTATACCAACCAGCCCGCCGAGGGGGAACAAGCTCTCGTGCGGGCGCTGTCGCTGCGCTCGCGGCTGAGTGAACGCGAGGCCATGCGCAACGAGGCGATGCAGGCCAGATGGCGGCGTCAACCGGACAGCGCGATCGCCATTCAGCAACGCTGGCTCGCCGGGCACCCGCGCGATACCGACACGCGGTCGTCGATGGCCTACGACCTTTTTCTGGGGCGACGCTTCGCGGCGGCGCAGCAGGTGTATCTGGAGGTATTGGCCACAGATTCACTGAATCCGGTCGACTGGATCAACCTGGCGGCTTCTGGCAACGCACTCGACACGGAGAGCGATCGGGCGGTGGCGCGTCGGGCGTTTGCGCGTGCGTTTGCGCTCGATCCGTCGCGGCGCACCGATGTCATCCAGAACAACGAGTACGGATCGCTCCTGGTGCGTGCAGGATTCCCGGATTCCGCCGCGGCGGTATTTCGGCTGATGCTCGGCGGGCCGCCAGGTCAAGCGTCGCGAGGCTATCGCTCGCTCGGCCTGCTGGCGCTCTGGCGCCGTGATCCGCGTACCGCCGTGGCGCTGTTCGACAGTGCGGCGCAGTCGCATCAGGCGATGAAGAACGAATCGCTGGGCGAAGTGCGTGCACGACTGATGCTCGCGTGGGCGCTCGGCGAAGCCGGCGATGAGGCGGGTGCACGCGCAGAGCTCGAACGAACGCGTGCACTCTCGCGGAACGGCGTCGCTGAACCAACGGTGCTGTACTGGGCAGGGAAAGCGATGGCACGGCGCGGCATGACGGCCGCTGCACGCGAAATGCTCGATACGCTGGCACGACGTGCGGTTGCGGGAAACGTGCGCCACGAGAGTGCGGCCCTGCTGCTTCGCGGAGAGCTGGCGCTGGCGCGCGGGGAGCCGGGTGTCGCGGTTCTACTGATCGAACGCGGGGGCGCGCTCGACAGCACACCGGTGCCGCGCGAGTCGTTGGCCCATGCGGCGCGCGCCGCCGGTCAGACGGCGCGCGCTGATTCGATCTATCGGCATCTGGCGGGCACGCTCAGGTTTGGAACGGAGGCGATGCTGGCGCAGCGGCTGGCGGTGCGTCAGCTCACACCGGCGCGACGGCAGCGGCCGCGGAGGGGTTCGTAAATCACGGCGGCGCCCGCAAGGTCTTCTTCCGCCATGGCGCGATTAGCCTCCTTCACGAGCACCACGGCCTCGCGTACGTTCGCTCGCGCTTCGTCGAGCGGGGCACCTTGCGTATTGGCACCCGGCAGCTCTTTTCCGAAGGCAATGTACCCTTCAGGTACCGCCTGATGGACAGCGGTCAGCTCTCCGGCCATTGCGAACTCCGAGGTTGTTGGGACGCTTGCAATGTATGGTCGCCACGGCTGAACCGCACGCGTGCATTGCGCAACCCGCCGTAGTGGGTCGGCCGGGCACTTGCAGCAGAGTGCACTGATCGTCCGAACCGGCACGGCTCGTTGCCGGCTGGACATCCGCGCCCTGCTGTGGGGCCTGGAAACGATGCGGCAGGCGAACGACATAACGCAGCCGACGTCCGCGATGTGCCGCGTCGCCAGCAGCGATCGGGTCGGTAACTCCGAGGGAAGGGCTACGAATGACGATGGTGCGGAATGGGTGATGGAGCAATCGCTGCTGACGCTGGGACCGCGTCGAAGGCTTGCCCATTGCTGAGCGCTCTCTGGCTGTCCCGCGGGTCGGCTATCTCTGCCACTCGCTGCGCGGCGATATCGGGCTCGCCTGGTAGACCGCGCGCGAGCCAGATCGCACCAATTGCACTGAGAACGGCTTGGACGATGACCATGAACCGTCGGAGTGAGGAGTCACCGGCCCATGCAGCGTCCTGAATACTGCCTACACCTCCCGTCTCTCCTGGAGACGTGTGGCTGTTGGAACGAGCGAATCGGCGGGACAGTCCGCTGCTGAAGCAACGGATCTTCGACGACCGGTTGCATCCGCTCAGTACTGCTGCCACGAATTCTGAAGGCGCTCACAGCGCACCGCTGTCTGCCGAGCATGATCGATGTACAACGCTGGTTGGCCGCCGAACGCCGGCTTCTGCTGCGAGCGGACCGCGCGATGCTTCACGCTACGCGGATGGTCGGTCCGCTCGGCAACAGCAAGCATCGCTAGGCCCGCGAAACCGGACGTTGCGTCGGAATGGCCCGTCGCGCAACGGAACGGTGATGGCTGGCAGCCGAGTCGGACGTATGCTCGGCGCTCCTTGGTCCCGGAGCGTGCATGCCCGATGCGGCGCCGGCGGCAAGTGCCGGTACCTCTGCCCGATCTGTCATGCCAAGCGGTTGGCGATCTGGACGCAATGGCTGGACACGACGCGGCTCGCGCCGGTGCCGCACCGGCAGGTGGTGCTCACCATCCCGAAGCGGCTCCGCGCCTTCTGCCTCTACGTGGCCCGCCCACGACACAGCACACTTGACCGAGGCGTTCCGGCGCGCGGTGCTCCCGCTCTTCGTCCGCCTCGAACTCTTCGGCGCGGACCACGCCGCCGGGATGCTGACCTGGCCGCACTCGGGGGTCCATGTCCATACGGCCGTCTGGGGCCCTGCGGATGATCGCGCGTTCGCCACCCGGCTCACGCGGTACTGCGCCCGGAGTCCCGTCGCGCTGGAACGGCGCACCTACGACCGGACCGCGAAGGCCGTAACGTACCGGTCGGACAAGTCCGAGGGCTAGACGGCGGGCACCAAGACCGTCGACCCGCTCGAGTGCCTAGCCCGGGTGCTGGTGCGCATCCCCGACAAAGGCCACGTCACCACGCGGTACTATGGCTGGTATGCCAACCGCCCCCGTGGCATGCGGGACAAGGCGGCACTCGCGAGGTCGGCGATCCCGCCGTACCCTCGACGAATAGTCGGCCCACCCCGATTGGAATTCCTATCCCGTGACGGAGACCTTCGACCAGCCCGACGCGCTGCTGGCTACATTGGTGTGCATCGAAACCTGCACGCATTTTCAGCAGCGAGGATTCAGCATGGGCACTCGTCTCAACCATCTGTTGCACGGCTCCTATCTGTCCACGTGGGAAGCGTTTGCCACCGAAATGCAGGGTACGTGGAGCGCTCCCTCGTTCGGCCACAACGCGCGCATCGAGATTCCACACGCGCATGGGCCGATTGTTCTGGAGCGTGACGTGACCATGATCATGACGGGAAAAGTCATGATTCCGGTGGTGTCCACGATCTTCTCGGCACCACGCCCCACCAACCCGGCGCACCGCTTCTCGGTATCGCGCGCCAACTTTGCCACATCAGTGGCGGAGTGGTTTGGTCGTCTGGATATCCACGTGGACGATCCGGTGTTCGACGAGGCGTTCGTCCTGAAAGGTGAGACGCCCGACTTCGTACGCTCGCTGTTCCGGGATGCCCCGCTCCGCGACCGCTATCGCGCAGACTTCGAGGGGTCGCTCGCACTCAAGGACGACACGGCATTCTTTGCCGATCCGACGCCTGGGATCGACCCGCTCGAGCTGGCGGTGTCGGGGATCATTGAGGATGGCGCGAGACTACGCCGGGTGTACGAGCTTTTTGCCGCGACGGTGACGCGATTGGACGAGCTTGGCGGCTGAGTGGCAAACGTGTGCTGAGGGTGCGAGTACCTCTCATCTAGCCGACGCCTCACGCCGCTCGCGTTGTGCCGAACGGGTGTGCACAGACGCCCCGCCCGCGCCGCAGTCGCGCGGCAGTTCCGGTCACCCGTAATCTCTCAGCATAGCCGGCTCGGCCGATCGGCGCTGGGCGCCACGTCAGCGTGGTGCGCGCCGACGGAGCGAATAGAGCGCCGTGCTGAGTCGCAGGACATCCCGTCCGTGAAGGCGGTGGTAGAGCGTGTCCGGCGTCCCACCGGTCGGGGTCACGACGAGCAGGGCGTTGGTGGTGTCGGTGTCCACCCCGCGCGAGGTGTAAAAGGTCACATCCAGCTGCCCGCGCAGATACCGACGCGCAGCCAGGTCGCGGAGGCGCACCATCGCCTCGTCCGTGACGAGCAGCGCGTCGCCCGCCCGCTCCTCGCTCGGCACGAACGCGAAGCGCACCACCTCGTCCGGGCGGAGCAGCCCGCGGCTTCGGGCCGCCGCCACGAGGGCCGGCGGCACGGCATCACCCGTGGCGGCCAGCCGCGGCTCCGGGCTGTCGTCGAGGAGAAGGCGCACGAGCGCCGACGACGCGTACACCAGCCCGGCGACGACGACGACCGCGGTGACCGCCACGAGCGCCACGAGGCGCAACCGGCGAAACCGCGCCCGACGCGTCACCTCGGCCGGGGACAGCAGCCCCTCCGGCGTCCGGATGCGGGCGACGGCCGCCACCACCTCGCTCGCGGTCGGCCGGGCCGTCGGCTCCTTGGCGAGCATGCGCGCCACGAGCGCGGCGAGCGCCGTGGGCGTCTGCGGCGCCCGCTGATGCACGCTCGGCGCCGGCGTGGCGATCACGCGCGCCATCAACTCCGCCGGGGTGCGCCCGTCGAAGGGCAGCAGACCCGTCAGCATCTCGTACAGCACGACCCCCAGCGCGTATACATCGGAGCGTCCGTCGACGGCTTCGCCGAGTGCCTGCTCCGGGCTCATGTAGTGCGGCGTGCCCGAGCCATCCGCCATCGCCTCGGCCGTCGAGCGTGACGTCACGAGCGCGAGCCCGAAGTCCGTCACCACCGCATGGCCATCGGCGTCGAACAGGATGTTCGCCGGCTTGACGTCGCGATGCACGATGCCCTTCGCGTGGGCGGCCGCGAGCGCGCTGGCCACCTCGCTCGCCACTCGCGCGGCCTCGCGCGCCGGCAACGGCGTCCCCGCGAGACGCTGCTGGAGGGAGTCGCCGGGCACGAGCCGCATGGCGAGGATGAGCAGCCCATCGCGAAGCGTCACCTCGTAGAGCGGGACGATGTGCGGGTGTTCGACGCCCGCCAGCACCCGCGCCTCGTGCAGGAACTCGGCTTCCTGCGCGTCATCGAGACGCCCCGCGACGTCGACGACCTTGAGCGCCACGTCCCGCTCAAGGCGGGGGTCCCGGGCCCGATAGACCGTGGCGAAGCCGCCATGGCCGAGACGCTCCCCGACCTGGAGCGCGGATCCGAGCGTGGCCTGCAGACGGGCCCGCAGGGCGTCCGCATGGTGCTCACCGTCCATGGCGCCGCTCACTCGTTCGCCGCCGCCAGCTCGGCCGCCACCACCTCGGCGCGTGGCGGGGCCTTGCGCCGGAAGGCGAGGAGCAGTGTGCTCGCCACGATGATCGCGGCCCCCGCCACGCTCCAGCCGCTCGGGTGATCGTCGAACACCAGCGCCCCCCAGACCGCCGCGAACACCAGCTGCAGGTAGCCAACGGCGGTCGCCCGCGCGGCCGTCTCGCGCTGCAGCGCCTTCGTCATGAAGGTCTGCGCGAGTTGCGTCGCCACCGACATCGCCGTGAGCAGCAGCCATTCCTGCGCCGTCGGCCACACCCAGCCCGGCAGGGCGAACGGCAACGTGAGGGGTACCGTCACGAGCGGCAGGTAGAAGACGACGCGCCGCGGATCCTCGGCGCGCCCCATGCGGCGCACCGTGACGTACGAGCCGGCGCTGCAGGCGGCCCCGACGAGCGCGACCGCCGTCGCCAGCGACGGCAGCGGCACCACGGCCGAGCCCCAGAGTGCCCCGAGTGCACTCGGCCGCACCACCATCACCACGCCCACCACGCTGGCGACCAGGCACAGCGCCGTGCGCCGGGTGATCCGCTCGCCGAGCAGCAGGGCGGCGAGGAGGGCCGCCCAGATGGGGTTCGTGTACTGCAGCAGCGTCGCCTCGCTGAGTGGCAGGTGCACCAGCGAGTAGAAGAAGCAGGTGAGCCCCAGGCAGCCGAGGACGCCCCGCTGCCAGAGGAAGCGCTGCAGTTGCGGCTCGCCCCACATCGAGAGCCCGGCCCGCCGCAGCGTCCACCAGCTCAGCCCCAGCGTCATCACTGCCCGAACCAGCACCAGCTCCTGGCTGGGCAACCGGCGCCCCGCGAGCTTCGCGGTCAGGCTCATCAGGCTGAACCAGAAGGCGCCGACCGCCATCTGCTGCAGCCCCGTCACGCGACCCCGGCGCGGCGGTGACGGGCGACGCTCGCCTGGGCGCGGGGGCAAGCACCGGACCGGGATCCCGCGCTGTTGGGCCTGACGAGGAGGAAGGGCGTGTTCCGCATGATCGGCTGGATTCTCCACGCGCCGCCCCCATTCCGCCAGCGGCGCCTGCACTTTGCAATACAAAGTTCCACAGGCCCACGAACCCGACGACACACGCCGCCCACCCGGCCGTCATTCGTCTCGCCGTCTCACGTTCCTGCCACAGGGCGCGCAGCGCCAGTGCGCCCGACACCACCACCCCAAACCGGAGCGCGCGCGCAAAGATCCCCGCCACGTCCGCGGAGACCGCGGGGTCGTCGGGCAGGCCACGTGCCGCCGACACGGTCAGCGCGGCGACGACGGTCATACGCATCCTGAACACACGAGAGTCAGTGGTGCTGAAGCCGATCGCGAACTGTCACAGACGCCGTAACGCCGTACGTTCTGCTGCAGCGCATCAAATGCAGTGCGGCCCGACGGGCGGCGTGCGCCAGCACGGCGACCGCCTGCCGCACCCCGCCCAGCGCTGCCGGCAGCAACAGTTCGTCAGGCCTTCTCGAGGCAACCGCGGTGTACAATGACGAGGACACCGCGGCGTCTCACGCGCGTAGCACGATCTGACGGCTGTGCCGTGTCGTGGCGCGCGGCGACTATCCGGCCGGCCGTCGACTGGCGCAAGCCATTCGCGGCCCGCCTTGCGGTATCACACGCGCACGGGTGCGCGTCGCGCGCGCCAGGCCGCGCTACCGACGACGAACGCCAGCAGCATCGTTGCGAGCAGACGGTCCGCAAGGCCGGCGCGGGTATATCCCACGGCCATTTCCTGCGCGACCACGAGCCCAAGTGCGAGCAGCGCCCACACCGCCGTTACCCGCGCCGCATCCCGCCGCCCCTGCCAGAGCGCCCGGAGCGCGAGTACCCCGGCTACGACCAGCGCGGCGCGCAGGAGGGCCGTGAGCACCTGTCCGTCGGCGATCACCGGCAGATCGGCCGCCCCGCGCAGGGCACTACTCGTGAGGATCGCGACCACGAACAGCGAGAAGTACGGTCGATTCATACGGTGCTCCAGTTGTCGTTCACGGCCGAACGCCCCGCTTCTGCAGCGGGCAGTCCAACAAGATGCGAGCGTAGCGAGCTACCGTGCCGCCCGTCTGCAGCAAGCCTCGTTATAACGCGCGCCTCGATGGCCGTCGACGCTTCTGGGCACTCATCTCATCGACGTAGCTCCGCAGCACCGCATTGATGCGGGACTGATACCGAGGCCCCGCCTCCCGAAAGAACGCCACCACATCGCTGTCGAGCCGGATCGAGATGGCCTCCTTCGTGACGGGCGTGACGACGCGCGCGCCCTGCCAGAACGCCTCCGGGAGGTTCCGCAACTCGGGCGGTGACGTGGCTTCGATCTCCGCGTCCGTCATGCGCCGCAAGCGGGCGAGATCAGCCCGACCCTTCGTCGGACGACTGGATGGCTTTGAGGCTTTCGGCATACCGACGACGCTCCTTGCGATGGCTTACACGCGCGGAGATCAGGCGACGCACGATGCCGCCGCTCGGATCCACGCGATCGGTGAAGACGACGGTGAGCGGGATGCCGTCGGCAAGTCCCAAGGCGATGACGCGACGCTCACCGTAATCCCGGCGCGTGTCGTCGTACTCGACATAGGTCCCCTCAAACACCAGGCTCGCGAACGCGAAGTCAAAACCGCGCTGCTGCCAGTTGCGCGTGCTCTTGGCGGGGTCCCACTCAAACGTCATGGAGAACACTACATCTGTATATACAACCGGTCAAGCGACCCGTTCCTACGGTATAACGAGGCTGTAGGAAAAGTCCCGTGAGGTCGATGTGGAAACGGAACTCTTCGGGTGCCGAGCCGTTGGCCTCACAGGGAATCTGCGGTCGCTTTCGTCCCTCGTCGAGATCTGTCATGGCCCGCTACAGGCCGGTCGACACGCAGCCCAAGTTCGTCGCGATCGACCTCGCCGCCCAGCTCCTGCCGGGCACCTTCGAGCACGCGCTCCACCACCTCCTCGAACACGCCATCGATCTGACGCCGTTCGACGCCCGGTATCGAAACGACACGACCGGGGCGCCCGCCTACGCGCCGAGCATGCTGCTCCGGGTGGTGCTGTTTGCGTACTCGCTCGGCATCGTCAGCAGTCGGGCCATCGCGCGGGCCTGCGAGGAGCAGGTGACGTTCATTGCGCTGAGCGGCGACTCGCGCCCGCACTTCACCACCATCGCCCATTTCGTCAGCACCCTGTGCGATCAGATCGCGCCGATCTTCGCGGCCGTACTCGCGGTCTGCGATCGTCAGGGGCTGATTGGGCGTGAGATGTTCGCCATCGACGGCGTGAAGCTGCCGAGCCATGCGTCCAAGCATCGGAGTGGGACACGTGCGGACTTCGAGCGGCAGGCCACGAAGATGGAGCGCGCGGCGGACGCGATGCTCGCGCGCCACCGGGCAGAGGATGCGCGCGACGTCGCGCCATCGCTTGCGGCGAAGGACACGGCACGGCGCGAGCGGCTCGCGCGAGACGCGGCCGAGCTGCGCACGTGGCTCACGCTGCACCCGACCGATCGGCGGGGTGCTCGAGGCGCCGTCCGCAAGAACAATCGCACCGGCAACGAGAGCGCGAAGATGGCGACCAGTAAGGGCGTCATTCAGGGCTACACCGGGGTGGCACCCGTCGACGCCGCGCACCAGATCATTGTCGATGCCCAGGCGCATGGCGTGGGCGCGGAGCAGGAGCTATTGCTGGGGGTCGTCGCCGCCACCGCGCCGCTGCGCACGATCGACACGCTTATCACCGCGGATGCCGGGTATC
>NZ_JAPZSK010000015.1 GCF_027531815.1 Gemmatimonas sp.
CACGCCTCGCGCCGACCGAAGCCAGCCGCCGGTGGGCGACCCTGCTGCAGCAGATTTTCGAGGTCGACTCGCTCGCGTGTCCCACCTGCCACGGCGCCATGCGCATCGTCGCGTTCATCACCCAGGCGTCGGTGATCGACCAGATCCTCGCGCACCTCCGCACCCGCGCCTCCCGTGCGGCGCACGCGACCCACGCCGGCGCGAGGAGCCCCCCATCGACGCGGGCCCCCGCGAGCCGAGGGGCGTCACGTTCGCCACGTCCGTCGGCCGACGCTCCGCCGGTCACCTGAGTACGGCCCGACGCCCCGCCACCACGCGGGGATCTTCGGTGTGGGCGGCGGTCCCACCAGCGCGACGAATGGGCCCTCGCCGGCATCGCTCCCCCCACAGTGACCGCCGTTCCCTCGGCCCTCGAGGCGCACGAACGCGTCAACGGGCGCGCCGCCACCCGCCAGTCGGTGCTCGCGCGGCCGGTGATCGCGCCCTATACTCGACGGATAGTCGACCCGCCCCGATTGAAATTCCTATCCCGCCCCGTCCCGCGAAAGAAAATTGCGGGCGCCTCCACGACGATCGGCGGGCTGGCGCTCGCCGTGCGTACACCCGGCTGGCTCTCGGCGGCTTTCGTAGTCTGTGCGCTTTCGAGGCCGAGCCGGCGCGATTCGGAGGTAATGGCCGCGGGTGATCGTCCTGCCGGTGGTGGTGCCGGCGGCGATGATGGCGGAGCGCTCCGGGCTCCGCCGGGTGGCGTCACTTCGAATTTCGGCAACCGATCCAAGAAGGCCCGTAACTTGGCCGGTGCACAGGCTGCCCCATCGCCCCCCCCGCACCGTAACCGCAGGGACATTCCGCAGAAGCCGGCGCCGCTTCGACCTCGGCGAGCGCGCGGACCTGGTCGGGCAGCAACACACCTCCGGAGAAATACTCCGGAGACAATCCCTTGGCGACCGGCGCGATAACCCCCCGAAAGGTTTCCAGCCCATCACCAGGCCAGCTCCACGACGTGCCCAACATTCCCCACGCCCTGCGTGAAAGCCGGAGCGTCTCGCTCGCCCGGTAGAAGGCCCGCAAGGCGGGAATGGAAAAGGTGTAGGCGACTCCGTCGCGGCGAGTGCCCCACACATCGACACCGCAGGCATACTCAGTCACAGGACCGCCAGCCGCCTCGGTGCGGCGCAGCGGAATGTGCACCGTCTGCACGAACCGACCGCCCGTGACCGGTTGGAACGGAAGCGCGCCACGGGCGAGCTCCCCCATCCGCCCGTCCGCACCAAAGCCGTAACACTTCGGCTGCACGAATCGCGCGCCGGGATCGAGCCCGGTGAGGTTGATCGGCAGCACGATCATCACCTCCGCTCTCGCAGTGGTCGCGCACACCAGCGACGTGACGATCAGCAGTGCCGCGGCGACTGAACGGAATAGCATGGTGCACCTCTGAGGATGGTTCCGCTGAATCGTGCCCCGTGACGAACCCCTCCAACTTTGGGTGTGAAGCTGGTACTCCGCCAGTGCGGTTGCCGCCGCCGGCTCGTGCCGGCTGAGCTTCGCTGAGGCGGGTTGCTGCCGATCGGCGTGCCGCTACCGGCAGTTACGCACCGGCTTGCCGGCGGCATCCGTCTGCCACGCGATGGTCGAGGCAAGAGTGAATCGCTCGCGATCCGGGAGATAGGTCCAGGTCCACCACGTCCGGCACCCGGATGCACTGATTTCCTTGACCACGCGGTAGTCGTCGAACCCGTCGCCGTCGAAATCGCCAATCCTCCACATGTCCGGATTGAGCAGGTCGGCGTTGATGGCCTCTGCGCGCTCGATCTTGCGCTGTCGTCCGTGTTTTGCCGTCTTCAGGACGACGACAGAGGCCTTGACCACATGCAGTGTCCGACCGCCGGGGTACGGCTTCGTCCCCTCGGACTCGACATAGATCTCGAGATTGGCAGAGGTGCTCACCTGCACCCCCGCGGGCGGCTTCACGCGTCGCGCGCGTTGAGCCGAAAGCATGGACGTCGGGGCGCCGAGGCTTAGCAGTAGCAGCCCGGTCAACAACGGGGCGTAGCGTGGCATGGGGAAGCGGGACTGGGTGAGGGCGACGTACCCGACTGGCCGGGACGGGCATTTCAAAGGGGTGGCAGATCCTCCGCGAGAGCATACGGCGCGAGCGCCGTCCTGGCGAGCGACGAGCGCGCGGTACGCGTGGTGAATAGTCGCCCCGCCCCGATTGGTGAACGTGTCGATCACCGCCGCGGTCACTCCGCCGACCGTCCCCTGCCGGATCGTGCCGTGCCCCGACCCGTGCGTCGCTCATATCATCACCAGCATCCACGCTCCCAGCGCCAGCAACGCGGCGAGGAACATCGCGCCGAACACCAGCCCAAGGCGCCAGAAATCACGGCGATCGAGAAAACCGCAAGCGTAATACACCGGCGCTGGTCCAGTGGCATATGGCGTCAGCACACCCATCAGTCCGAGTGAGTAGCCAAGCAGCAGCACGAACGGTTGCAGCGGCAGATCGGGCACGGCTGCACCGGCGGCCAGCACGACGGGCAGCAGTGCGGTGGTGTGCGCGGTGAGACTGGCAAAGAGATAGTGGATCAGGAAGAACACCACGACGAGCATCAACATCACGAAGGTCGGCGGATACCCGGACAGCACCGTGGCTGCACGCTGCCCGAACCAGCTGATGAACCCCACTCGGCTGAGGCCGTCGGCGAGCGCCACCAGCGTGGCGAACCAGGCGAGGATGTTCCACGCCGCCTTGTGCGCGACCAGATCATCCCAGGTGATCGTGCGAGTGATCAGGAGCAGCGCGATCACGGCAAGTGCGGTCGTTGTGGGGTCGATCCAGCGACCGGCGAAGATCCATGACCCGAGCGCCAGACCGACCAGCCCCGCCATGATTCGTTCAGCACGCGTCACGCGCCCCATCGCCACCAGTTCCCGGGCTGCCCACGCGGGGACCTCTGCGCTTGACGTGATCTCCGGTGGAAACAGCCGGAAGATGAGCCAGGGCAGCGCCGCCAGCAGGGGAACGCCAATCGGAAGAAATCCGAGGGCCCATTGCGTCCACGTGATCCCGATCCCGACGCGATCCCGAACGATGTTGACGAGGAGGAGGTTCGGTGCGAGCGCGGTGACGAACATGGCACTCGTCACGCAGGTGCTGGCGAAGGCCACCCACATCAGGTACGCGCCGATCTTGCGCGGCGCTTCGTCAGGGCCCGCGCCGTAGAGCGCCGTAATGTTCCTGATGATCGGATAGACCGCACCCGCACTGCGCGCCGTGTTGGACGGCGTGAACGGCGCGAGGACCAGATCCGCGAGTGTGATTGCGTACCCGAGGCCGAGCGTCCGCCCGCCAAGCCTTCTCACGAGCACCAGCGCAATGCGGCGGCCGAGTCCCGTTTTCTCGTAGCCGAGCGAAAAGACGAACGCGCCGAAAATCAGCCAGACGGTGGCGTTGGAGAAACCAGCCAGCGCCCACTTGATCGCTTCGGCCGGTGCCTTGAACGCGGAATCCGCATGCTGTGCCGGCGAAAACAGGACGCCGGTGACGGCAACGAACGTCACGCCGATCCATCCGACCGCGGCGGCAGGCAATGGCTCGGTGATGAGCGCGAGGATCACCGTGACGAAGACCGCGAAGTAGCGCCATGCGTGCGGCGCGAGTCCGTCGGGTGGCGCCAGCAGCGCCAGCCCGAGTCCGGCGAACAGCGGCAGCGCGATCCGCAACCGCCTCATAGCATGGCCGCGATCGCCCGTCCGACCTCTGCGGTGCCGGCAGTGCCACCCATGTCGGGCGTGCGCGGCGCCTGTGGGTCAGATAGCACGCGCTCGATCGCCTGCAACACCTCAGCCGCCGCCTCAGCGTGGCCAAGGTGTTCGAGCATCAGTGCTCCCGACCAGATCATGCCGATCGGATTCGCAATCCCGCGACCGGCGATGTCCGGCGCCGATCCATGCACGGGTTCGAAGAGCGAGGGAAAGCGCCGCTCGGGATTGATGTTCGCACTCGGCGCAATGCCGATGGTGCCGGTGCACGCCGGGCCCAGATCGGAGAGAATGTCGCCGAAGAGATTGCTCGCCACCACGACGTCGAACCAGTCGGGATGCCGCACGAAGTGCGCCGTCAGAATGTCGATGTGGTACTTGTCCACGCGCACATCGGGGTAGTGCGCCGCCATCGCGACCACGCGCTCGTCCCAATACGGCATGGTGATCGAGATGCCGTTGCTCTTGGTGGCGGAGGTCAGGTGCCGCTTCGGGCGTCGCTGCGCCAGCTCGAACGCGAACTTCAGTACCCGATCCACGCCCGTCCGCGTCATCACGGTTTCCTGAATGACCGTCTCGCGGTCCGTTCCCTCGAAGATGCGTCCACCGATACTGGAGTATTCGCCCTCGGTGTTCTCGCGCACGACATAGAAGTCGATCTCACCCGGCACCCGCCCAGCGAGGGGTGACGGAATGCCCGGCATCAGTTTCACCGGGCGCAGGTTCACATACTGGTCGAATTCCCGCCGGAAGCGCAGCAGGCTGCCCCAGAGCGATACATGGTCCGGCACGGTAGCCGGCCAGCCCACCGCGCCGAAGAAGATCGCATCGGTGTCGAGCAACTGCGTGCGCCAGTCCGGCGGCATCATCTCGCCGTGCGCGGCGTACCACGCACAACTGGCCCACGGCTTGTGCTCCCACGTCACCGTGATGGCATGGCGTCGGCACACGGCCTCGACGACCCGCATGCCTTCCGGCAGAACTTCCACGCCGATGCCGTCGCCGGGGATGCTGGCAATGCGATAGTGATGGCTCATGTCAGTGCGCGTGGGTCGTCAGGAATGGCAGGATCTCGGAGGAGAGTGCATCAGGTGCCTCTTCCGCCAGGTAGTGGCCGCAATCGAGTGCACGTCCTTCAACCGCTTCGGCCACGCGTTGCCACTCGTGGAGCACATCGAAGCACCGCGCCACGACGCCGTGCTGTCCCCAGAGGACCCGGAGCGGCACGCGCAGCTGGCGACCATCCGTGCGGTCATCACGGTCGTGGACGAGGTCGATGCCGGCGGATGCACGGTAGTCCTCGCAGATGGCGTGGATCGTGGCCGGGTCGCTCGCGCACCGTTCGTATTCGGCAAGCACGTCGGCGGGAAATGGGCCCAGACCGGCGTGCCGGCCGCCCAGAATGCTGCGTACGTAGCGCGCCCCGTTCGAACCGATCAACGCTTCAGGCAACGGGGCTGGCTGAATGAGAAAAAACCAGTGCCAGTAGGCGCGAGCGAACGCGTCGCTCGTCTGTTCGTACATCGCCAGTGTCGGCGCGATGTCGAGCAGCACCATCGCACGCACGCGCGCCGGATCGTCCATCGCGAGGCGGTGTGCCACCCGCGCGCCCCGATCGTGCGCGACCACGAGAAACCGATGGTGGCCGAGCGATTCCATGAGTGCGACGAGGTCAGCGGCCATGACGCGCTTGCTGTACGTCGCGTGATCGGCGGAGCCGGCGGGTTTATCGGAGTCGCCGTACCCACGCAGATCAGGTGCAACCAGTGTGAAGTGCGGCGCCAGCAAAGGCCACAGGCGATGCCACATCAGGTGCGTCTGCGGATGACCATGCAACAGGAGCACGGGTGGCCCCGTCTCGCTGCCGACACGCACATTCAGCGTGATCGCATCCGGCCCGGTGCCCACCCTGACGCGCCGCGCGGGAAGATCGCGCAACGCATCAGCGGCCACGTTCGGGGATGGGTCGCCAGGCACTGTCATGGTATCGTCGCGATCGCCGCCTCGATGCGCCGTGCGAAGGCGATCGGCTGGATCTCCTTCCCTTGGAACATCCACTGGTTCAGTACCGCCACCGTACGCGTCTTCGGGAAGACGAACACATACTGGCCGCCGTATCCCCAGCCGAAATATGCCCCCGGATCCTGCAACACGTCGGGGCCGACGGTCCACCACATCAACCCGTAGTTCACGCGGGGTGGCGCCTGTCCGGGCGCCATCGGTTGCTGGCCACGCACCGCCTCCGCGACCCACTCGGCGCTCACCACTCGCGTTCCGTTCCACATCCCCTGATCGAGCATCAGTTGCCCAAGCTTCGCCAGATCTGCGGGCTCCAGATACAGCCCACCCTCGGAATCGGTCAACCCGCCGGATGATCGCTTCCAGTGGAAACGGGTGATGCCAAGCGGGGCGAACAGATGCTGCTCGGCGTACACCTGCAGATCTACACCGGTGGCGCCGCGGAACACCTCCGCCAGCAGGGCGGCGGCACCGTCGTTGTAGTGGTACTTCGCGCCCGGAACCGTTTCCATCGGTTGGGCAAGCACCATCGCCACCCAGTCGGCGCTGTTCTCCATGCGCTGCGTAATGTCGTCATCACTGCCGTACCCGCCACCCTCGGGCCAATCGATTCCGGACGTCATCGTGAGCAGATGACGGATGGTGATCTTCTTTCGCAGTGAATCGCGGAACGCCGCAGCGTGCGCCGGGATGAAGGGCGCGATCGGTTGATCGATGGTCGCGATGTCCTTGCGTGCGAGCGCGACGCCGTAGACCATCGACACGATACTCTTGCTCACGGATTGCAACGTGTGCAGGGTGCGACCCTGATAGAACGGATGCCAGTTCGGATCCTGATAGTTGTACGCGCCTGGCGGGGTCTTCATGGGATAGACCCCGACATAACTGCGCGGAAACGTGCGCGACAGCAGCGGCACGCCGTTGCGTTGCACATGCAGGGCATCGACATACCCGAAGTCGCCGCGCGCCATGGAGTCGGCCAGTGCGGTCAGCGCTGGAGAGGACGCAACCGGAGCGGGGGCCATGCAACAGACGGCATCGCGCTGCCTGGCAAACCAATCCGTGATGTAGGCCACCTTCGCGATGTGGTGGCTTGGCCGACCGCGCGCCCCATGCGGTTCGCCGGGCAACCGCACCAGTTCCGTGGGCACGCCACGCAGACGCAATGCCGTGAACCAGGTTTCGGACTGTCCGAATGGCGTGCGATAGTCGCTGTCGCCACTCATCACCAGCGTCGGCGTCTGCACACCGGCCACGCGCGAGAGCGGCGACCGCGCCCAGTAGTGGGTCGGATTCTCCCACGGTGCGCCGCGCAACCAGTGGCCCTGGAAGTGCGAGCCGTTGTCGGCCGTCAGCACTTCACTGGTCCAGTCCACGACGGGGTAGAGCACGGCGGCGGCGCGGAATCGCGTCGTGCGTGCGGTCAGCCATGCCGTCAGCAAACCGCCACCACTACCGCCGGTGACGTACAGTTGCATGGGATCCGCCATGCCACGCGCCACGACGGAATCGACCGCCGTGAGCAGGTCATCCGCGTCGTCACCGGGATACGCCTTGTCGATCAGGCGCGCGAACGCCTCACCGTAACTTGTCGAGCCGCGAGGATTCACGTAAAGCACCACGTACCCCTGCGCGGCCATCCACTGCTTTTCGAGATCGAAGCGATCCCCGTACGCCGCGAACGGGCCGCCGTGGATCTCGAGGATCATCGGATACTTCTTCCCTGGCGTATAGCCGGGCGGGGTGATGATCCACGACTGGAAGCGCCGGCCGTCTTTCGACGACGTTGCCCAGAACGACGAGACTTGCCCCACCTGCCGCTCCGCGAAGACATCGTCATTCACGGCCGTCAGCCGCTTTGCCGGGGCACCCGCCGCGGTGGCGAACCAGACGTCGCCGGGTGAAGTCGGCGAGCCTCGTGTGAGCGCGAGTGCGCCATAGCGACTCTGCGAGAAGGCCTCGCCACCACCATAGGCCTCGATGTCGCTGCCGAGCGAGTCGGCCATCAATGTCGTCGAACCATCGAGGCTGATGCGCCACAGGCCGACGCGCCCTTCGCGATCGGCCAGAAACAGCAGGCCACTGCCGTCGGGGAGCCAGGCTGGATCCTCGATGGCCGCGTCAAACGTGGCCGAGAGCAGACGCGGTTTCGCTCCCCCACCGCGTGCCATCAACCAGAGCCGTGGTTGCGTCCACGCGTGCCCCGAATCCGCGACGCTGACGAACGCGAGCCACTTGCCATCGGGCGAGATGGCGGGCGAGCGATTCGTTCCGCGCCGCTGGAACACCGGCGTGACCACCCCATCGGCAACACGGACCTCGAAGAGATCCGACGACCGTGCGGTCATGTCAGGGGACGGATTGCCGTTCGCCGTGACGATGAGCGCGGCGCCGTTCGGCGTCCAGATACCGGGCGTGGCGCCGTATGCACGTCCAAAGTGCAGCACGCCGCCAGAGGTGATCTGTCGTGGCGTGCCACCGGAGGAGGGCATCACGAACAGTTCCGTGCGACCGGTCGGCAGCAATCCGACGCCGTCACTGCGGTATCGCAGATCGGTCGCCACCACCGCGGAGGGGGCCCACGTGGCGCCCGTCGGCGTCCCAGGCATGCCCGTCGGGACACGCGCGGGCGACGCCACGAGCATGGCAAACGCGATCTGCGATCCGTCGGGGGAGAGCGTGAACCATTCCGGTGTCGCCGGCAGCTTCGCCAGCCGCGTCGTCTGCTCACTGGCCACGTCGCGACGGAACAGCTGCGTCGTGCCATCCACGCTCGACAGATACACGATTGCATCGCCCGACGGCGTCCATTGCGGTGCCCGATCGTTCCCGTCGCCCGCCGTCAGGCGCCGGTGCATCGATCCGTCGGTGTTCACCATCCACAGCTGTGTGATGGACCGGTCGCGCATGAGGTCGTTGCTCTGGCGCACGTACACGATCCGCCTCCCGTCCGGCGAGAGCTGCGGCTCGCTCACCGTTTCGAGCCGGAAGAGATCGAGCGGACCCAACGGCGTTGCGGCGCTGTGCGTTTCGGCGGGTGCGCCGGCGGCCGCGTTGAACAGATCCCGCCCTTCGGGGGGGCGGTCGTATCCCGCCGGTGCGAGACGTGGGCCGCCCTCGGAAAGGCGCTCGACCCCGTAGGGCGTCACGGGCGTGCGATGCAGGAATCCACGTACCTCGGCCTCGGTCAACGGCGATACGGTCCGCTGGCCGGCGCGGTACCAGCTGTCGACCTTGTACCAGGCGCGATTCAGGCGCGCGATGACGATGTAGTGATTCGCCGACGCGGCTGTCGGCGCGCGACTCGGGCGCGCGCCCCGACTGAGATCGGCGTCGGCGCCGACGATGAACACGGCGTTCTCACGGGTACGCAGATACGCGTTCACCGCGCTGTCACGGACCCCGACGGTCTTCAGCGTTGCCCCGAACAGTGGCTCGGCCCGCAGGCCGACCACGTCAAGGACGCGATGAAACTCGTCACCGGCGGATCGACGGGCAGCGACGATCGCACCGGTCGCGTCGGTGACCGGTTTGGTCGAGCCGAGCACACCCGCCACACCGTCCACGTCGGCATGCAGATAGAGCCGATCCTGCACGCGGTGCGCGGTCCCGATCGTGTGATCGAGCGGTAAGCCGAACAGACGGGCGACCGAGTCGATGCTACCGCCGAGGAGGACGAAGGCGTTCAGCGACGCGGCCGCACTGCACCGCGCCTCGTCACTTCGGGTATCATCGAGCCGATCGAGTTGCGTGAGATAGGCAACCCGCGCAAGCGGCGACGCGGTGCTGAGCGTGTCCGTCTCACGCCCCTGCGCAACGGCGCGACCGGGAACGATGACGGCAGCGACAAGGAGCAGCGAGAGGAGTCGATTCATGGGTCGGGATCGTGGTGGATGGCGGAAGTCTTGTCGATGCAATCAGCGCGTTCGTGACGTCGTCATGCCCAGCATGGCGCGCGCATCAGCGGGCGTCGCCACGGCGCGGTTGAGTTCATTCGCCTGACGGACCGTACGCGCCACCAGCTGCGCATTGCTTTCCGCCAATTCGCCGCGACGGTAGTACACGTTATCCTCGAGCCCGACACGCACGTGGCCCCCCAACAACAGCGCCAGTGTCGTCATGGGCAGCTGATGTGGCCCGATCCCCGAACAGAGCCAGAGTGCGCCGTCCGGGAAGTCGCGCACCATGTCCAGCACCGCTTGGACGGTGGGCGGACTCGCGGCCTGATAGCCCATCACCGTTTGAATCCAGTAGGGCGCCGCGATCAGTCCCTTTTCGATGAGGTGCCGGACCACCGACGCACCGCCCGAGTGATAGGTCTCCAGCTCCGGCTTGATGCCGCGCGATTGCATCGCGCGCGCAAACGTCTCCACCAGGCCGAAGGTGATTGCCCAACAATCATCGATCTCCGTTGCCGGGCGAGGCGAGCGCAGCGGTGCACGCCGCTCCTTGGTGCGCACGAGACTCATGTCGGGCGTGAGGTTGAGCGACGCCATCTCGGCGCCACTCTCGAGGCTCGCCAGCCGCTCCACGTCGGTCATCCCCACACTGCCACCAGTCGTGACATTGATGATGACGTCCGCGCAACGATCACGAATGAGGCGCACCAACGCTTGCCAGTGGTGCGCCGTGCGCGCTGGCTCGGGTGGCTCATCCGGATCGCGGGCGTGCACATGCACCATGGCCGCCCCTGCCCGGTACGCCGCATACACGGCGTCCGCGACCTCCTCGGCGGATTCCGGGATCGCCGGATTCACTTCCTTGCCTTGCACCCCACCGTTCACCGCACAGCAGATGATCACCGGGGGCAGGCCGCGCCGTACGCGCTCGAGATAGCTGCTGGTATCGGTGTACCGGAAGGCGGCGCCCTGCAGGGTGAGCAGATCGTGCGTCATGTGGCATCGGGGAGGAGGGGAATGGCGCCATCCCGTTCCGCTCCGAGGATGAGCGCCCGTCGCTGCTCTTCGTCCATCTCGGGTTGTGATCGGCGCACGCGGACCCAGAGCAGGGCACCGCCGAGGATCCACAGGGCAAGCAACAGCCATTCCACCGGCACGCGGCGCAGGAATCCCGACGGGGTGGCGAGAGACACCGCGATCAGACCGAGCGACGAGAGCAGCGCCACCCACGCGAGTGGCAGACCACCGGGCACGCGGAACGGTCGAGGCCGCGTCGGGTCGCGGTACCTGAGGACGAGCACGAGCCCGCAGACCACGGCACCGACGATGGCAAAGCAGGTACTCGCGACGTTGACGACCGGTGCAATCGCCTCCTTGCCAAGCAGCACCCCAACGGAGGCGATGGCGGATATGCTGAGAATCGCAAGCGCCGGTGTGCCGTGTCGCGCATGGACTCGCGCCAGCGATGCGGGCATCAACCCCGCGCGCGCGAGTGCGTAGAGCACCCGCGATGTGGCGATCAGGGTGCTGTTCCAGACGGTGATGTTGCCAAGCAGGGCGACGATGAGCACGAGACGGGTCAGCCCCCCCGATCCAAAGCGACGCTCGAACACCTGCGCGGCCGGCAACTCGAGCGCGAGCAGCTCGGCACGCGGCAGCAGACCGGCGCACGCGACGATCAGCAGCACATAGAACGCGGTGGCGGCAACGATCGACCAGATGAGCATCAGCCCCATCTTCCGTGGTGAGACGCGAGCGTCAGCTTCGGCGGCGACCTGCGAAACATTGGCGAACCCGGACAACCAGAAGGGCACGGCGACCAGCACGCCTCGCAGTCCAACCCACTCCGCCGCCGGCGGTCCGAACAGGGGCTCGAGCCGGACCGGCGAGAGCGCGCTGAGCCCGACCACAATGGCCAGACTGATCATGGCAACCTTCGCCAGCGTGAAGGCATCCTGCAGCTTTGCTGCGAATCGCAGACCGGCCACATTGAGCCAGGCCATCAACAGCATGCCACCGATTCCCAGGACCAGGTCACCCGCGCTGACCGGGTAGCCAGCCAGCGTATACAGCGGCTGTGAGCGGATGGCAGGGATCAGTGTCGCCGTGATCCAGGAGAGGCTCAGCGCCTCGAACACGAGCGTCACCACGTTCGCGAGCACGAGCAACCAGCCAACGGCAAAACAGGCGCCGGCGCCGCAAATGTCATAGGCGTACGCAATCTCACCACCACACGCCGGCAGGATGCCAAGGAGCTCGGCATAACAGCAGCCGACCAATACGGTGAGGGCGCCGCCGAGGACAAAGGCGACCACGGCGCCCACTGGTCCGGCCTGTCCCACCCATGCCCCGAGGCCAATCACCCAGCCGACGCCGACGATGCCGCCGAAGCCGAGGGCGAAGAGCTGGCCAGCGCCGAGCACGCGAGGCAGGCGATTCACAGGTCGCTTGTTGGGGGAGCCGATCGGTCGTAGGGTACCGGGCAAACGTTAGATGGCGATTTCGGGGGCCGCAACCCATTCTTTATAAACTTTTTTGTTTTTTCATGAATACTGTCCACCCGACATCCCTATCCTCAGTGGCGCTGACACTCGGACATCGGGCTTATCACGAGGTTCGCGCCTTGCTGATGCGGGGGGCCTTTGCCCCCGGCGAGGCCATTGCCGTGCGCGCCGTCAGCGAGCGGCTCGGCATCGGGGTCACGCCCGTGCGCGAGGCATTGCAGCGGCTGGCGGCTGAGCGCGTGCTGGAATCCGCCGCGAATCGGCGCGTGCGGGTGCCGAAGCCGGATCGCGCGGAACTCACGGCCCTGTATGAGACGCGCCTGATCCTCGAGTGTGAGGCGGCGGCGCTGGCGGCGCGACGGATTTCAACCAGCGAGCTGCGGATGGCCGCCGCCACGTTTCGCCGGGTGGTGAGCGCGGCCGATGCCGGCGACGCGCCGGCGTGTCTCGCGGAGAACATGACCTTTCACTTTCAGGTCTATGGCGCCAGCCAGCTCCCGCCGTTGGTGCGGTGCATTGAACAGCTCTGGCTCCAGCAAGGGCCGCTGCTGCTGGCCGCCACATCCGCCCAGCCGCTCACCGCGCGTTCATTTTTCGGCTCCACGCGACCCGCCCACATGCGCCTGCTCGCGGCGCTGCGGCGTCATGATGTGAAAGCGGCGCGACGCAGTGTGCAGGAGATTCTGTACTCCGGCCTCGATGCGGTTCCGAACACCGAAGCGATGCCATGACACGGTCCGGGTGCAGGTCCGGCACAGTCGGGTATTGACGCCGTGCCTCGTCGCCGTCCTCTGGACAGGCCGTGGGTTCGGACCATATACCTGCCATGTGTTGTCATCACCCCGTGCACGACGGTATGAACCATGACGCGAGACGCTAACGCGGCGGGACTCCGCTGGATCAGGCGGGAGAGCCGGTCATGGGTGCCGGTCGCCGTCGCGCTGCTGAGCGCTCTCTCACCATGCGCGGCGTCAGGACAGCCGCGCATGGTGCCGCCTGCCGTGGATGTGCCTGATGCCCCGGCGTCGTGGCAGCCCATCACCCTCCGCCACCGGCTCTCGCATACGTCGGGCATTCCTGACTGGACCAGCGACATGTTTGACTATCGACGTGACTGCGCCATCTTCTCGCCGCCCGGCATGGCTACGGCGGTGGCCGCTCGCGCGGCATCGATATCACCACCAGTGCACTACGATCGCGGTCCACGCGGGATTCGTGATGTGTTCAGCAACGGTCACGCGGTCCTCAGCAGTGGTGTCATGATGGAAGAACGACCCGGAACCTTTCTTACGCGTGAAGGGCGGCCATGACGAAGCGCTTTGCACACCTGGTCATGCTGGCTCCCGTGTTCACGGCGCAGCTCGTGGTAGCGCAGGTGATGGCGGCGCAAGGGCCCCCGCCACCACCGACCGTGTTTCCGATGAGTCGCGACACGATCATCGGCCGTATCGCCGATCTGCGCCGCATTCATACGCCCGAAGGCATCGAGGTCATGGAGCCGGTGGAGGTGAACGGGAGCACGCAGTGGATTTCCATTCGCGGTCTCAATCGCGCCAATCCGATTCTACTGTTCGTGCATGGTGGACCGGGAAGTGCCATGCTCGCGTCCACCTGGGCATACCAGAAGCCGTGGGAGGACTTCTTTACGGTCGTCAACTACGATCAGCGTGCGGTCGGCAAGAACTGGAGCCCAGCGGACACTGGCCGCCTTCGCCCGACGATGACCAGCGAACAGCATGTGCAGGACGCTGAAGTCATCGTGCGCCACGTGCTCAAGAAGCTCGGACAGCAGCGCTTGATCGTGATGGGCTGGTCGGCCGGCACGGGCTTTACGAAGACGCTCGTACAGCGCCATCCCGAGCTGTTTCATGCGTGGGTCGGCATGGGCGTCGGCGGCGGCGGGACCGGCGCGCGTGATGTGTTGTACGAGCGCCTGATGGAAATTGCCCGCGCCGCGAACGATACGGGTGCACTTCGTGAGCTCGACACGATGAAGCCGGGGGCGACCGGGGGACCACGGGGGATCGAGCGCGCGCTCGCGCTGCGAAAGTGGGCGCGCATCTATGACGGCGGCTGGTACGGAAGACCCAATCTCGATCTGTTCTTCAAGCTGTCGGACTGGGGGCCGGAGTACAGTACCGGCGAAGCCGACGCGCTGATTCCCGCCACCCAGTGGGGAGCCCGCGCCATCACCGGAGGCGGAACGTCCTCGCGCTCGTTCGCCGTTCCGATGTTCTTCCTGATGGGCCGATACGACCTTCACACGCCGTATGAGTCAGCGCGTGCGTACTTCGACCAGATTCAGGCGCCGCGCAAGGAGTTCATTACCTTCGAACGGGCCGCGCACTTCGTGATGCTCGAGGAACCGGGGCGCTTCCTGATGACGCTGGTGAACGAACTGTTGCCGCTTGCGGGCGGTGCCAAGACGTTTCCGGTAATCGCCACTCCGCCGGCCCGAAGGTAGCAGCAGATGCGCACGCCCGAGGCGCGCTCTTTCTGGACATCGTGAAGGAGTCCGACGTCCGCATCGACGCGGTGACCTGCCGTCACCCCGATTCCTTGTTTGCGTTCGTTGTCCGCGCCACCCGCTTCCGGCAAACGTGCACCATGAGTCGGCACCGCTATATCCTGCTGGCACTGGCCACCATCACGGTCGGTCTCGCCGTGCATCGTGGCGGAACCGCATTCGCCCCAGCCTTCCGGGATTTCGCGGGCGATTCGCTGTGGGCCATGATGATGGCCTGGTGGGTGGGCGCGCTCGTTCCTGCCGCTCCTCGCTTTGCACGATCCTCAATAGCCTATGCCATGTGTGTCGGTGTGGAGTTGAGCCAGCTCATCCATACGCCCGTGCTGAGCGCGATACGTGCCACAGCGCTCGGCCATCTGGTTCTGGGGAGCGGCTTCGACCCGCGCGACTTGCTCGCATATCTGGTCGGTGTGTCGCTCGCGGCCGTGTTGGAGCGATACATTCGCTAGCGTCTGGCGCGATCCACGTCACGCCGCCGCGCCGCCCTCGATGACCACCGGAGTCTTTTCCTGATGAGCATGATCACCGTAAGCACGACCATCGCTGCTCCACTCGCCGAAGTCTGGCGCGCCTACACGACCCCGGCGGACATCATGCAGTGGAACGCGGCGTCGGCCGACTGGCACACCACGGCGGCGACTGTGGACCTCCGGGCCGGTGGCCGCTTCAGTTCGCGTATGGAGGCGAAGGACGGGTCCTTCGGCTTCGACTTCGAGGGTGAGTATACCGAGATCGTTCCGCACGAACTGATCGCGTACCGTTTCGGCGAGCGGCTCGCGTCGGTGACCTTCACGAGCAGCCACGACGGCGTCACGGTGACCGTGACGTTCGAGCCGGAAACGGAACATCCCGTGGAGATGCAGCGCGACGGGTGGCAGGCGATCCTCGACAACTTCAAGCGGCATGTGGGTGGTACCGCCGGCTGAAGCGCGCGCGCACCGCGGAAGTACAACGCGGCGCCAAGCCTATCCGTCGGGAATCGGATAGCCTTGGCGCCGCGAAATGACGCGCGAGTTTGGCGATGGCCCCTTACGGCACTAGACGGGCACCCCTGGCGACCGGATCCACGCCAGCTGGCCATTTCGTCGAGGGGTTGTATACCGCTCCCAGGAGATTGGCCCCCGTCAGATCGGCGCCGGTAAGGTCCACGAAGAGCAACCCGGTCTCTCGGAGATCAGCGTTCTGCAAATTGGCTTCACGTAGATCGCTGTACTCGAAGTTGGTGCCGATCAGTGTGGCACCAGAGAGGTTCGCGCCACGGAGTTGGACATATCGCAGCGTGAGGTACGACCGGGTTACACCGCTCAGGTTTGTCTGCGGGCCGTACATGAGCTTGTTTCGGAAGTCGAATCCGGTCGGCCAGATGGTCACGGCATCGTAGAACGCGCCGGAAAGGTCGGCGTCATTGAGGGCCGCGCCGGTGAAGTTTGCGCCCGCCAGGCCCGCCCCCCGTAGGCTCGCGCCCGCAAAATTGGCGCGCGAAAAATCCGCTCCGGTGAAATCAACTCCCTCGAGAATCGCACGAGTGAGATTACCGTCGGAAAGGTCGATGTAGCGGCCGGCGCCCCCCCCGGCTTCTACGCCACGAAGGTCGAAACCGGTCATGTCGAGTTCCGGTCCGATAAGTCCACGACCGTTCCGGTTGAATCCAACGGGCCACTGTGTCGTGCGGTCCACGACAGCCCGCGTGAAATTCACGTTCGAGATCGTCGCGGTGCGGAAATCGGTTCCCCGCTATTTCTGCCCCAGCTGTCACGCCAAGCGGTTGGCGATCTGGACGCAGTGGCTGGACAGCACGCTGCTCGCGCCCGTGCCGCACCGGCAGGTGGTGCTGACCATCCCGAAGCGGCTGCGCGCCTACTGTCTCTACCGCCGCCGCCTGCTCGGCGAGATCGCCCGGGTCGCCGCCCGCACCGTCACGGTCGCCATTCGGACGCGGACCGGCGAGCGCGATCTCGCCGTCGGCATCGTGGCCTGCTTGCAG
>NZ_JAPZSK010000016.1 GCF_027531815.1 Gemmatimonas sp.
TTCAACACCCGCCGCATTCTCGAGCCCTTGGGATATGTTTCCCCTGCGGAGTTCGAGGATCAGTATTACCGCACCCAAGCGGCTCCTGCGGAGCGCTTGGCACTCAACTAACCGAGTCTCCACGAAAGCCGGTGCGGTTCACGCAACGGTGATCGCGACGCCGCGCGCGAAGCGGCGACAAAAGCTCTCGAGCACGCGGATACGCCAGAGTTGGTCGTGGAATGCCTCAACCATGGCGCGCCGCTGCCACCGATTCTGCAAGGTGCAGACCCTTCCGTCATTGAGATCGGGGTCGGTTCAAACGCATATATCCACGAGGCCTCACATTTGAGAGAATGGGTCTCGTCCGTGCGCTTGATTGCGACGGACGTTGAAAGCGGCCTGGGACTCCTCGATTCAGAGCGCCTTCGGGTCGCCGGCGAGGGTTGGTATCGCTGTTGGCTCCGATTCGTGCTGGACCTCGCGCAGGTTGATGCGAGTAGGCGCGCCGGGGATGAAGGGGCCATTCAAGGCGCCTTTGCACAGCTCCTCAAAGATGTTCGACCGTTTAGCGGCAAGCCTCGCGCTTGCGACTTGTGGGCGATCCGGCGCGTGATTCAAGAGTCTCTGTCTTGGGGACTTTCGTTGCTCAGGACGGAGGATGACTGGCAGTTCGCACTGGATTCCCTCACCAGTGCCAGCGAAGCAACTGCGTCAAGGATGGACAGGGAGGATGGGGGGCCTCTCCCGATTACTGGCCTGCTTGAAGTGTTGCTTCCGTTCGCTGCAGACCCTTTGGGTGGCCCGGCGGTGTGTCGCGCTGCGGAGCATCAACTGGCTCGAATGGAGCGTTCAGGGTCGTACTATCCAACGCATGCGGAGTGCGCGATGCGATTGACTCGCTTTCGTCTCGCCACCGGAGACGTCGAGAGAGCACGGGAGGCCTGGTCGCGCGGAGCAGTCTTCGCAGGCGCTTACGGGTGGCACAAGGACGCTACTGTTTTCGACATCATCGAAAGCACTCCGGCGCTTGTGGCCTCGTCGCGGGAGGATGCGGTGCGTGCTCTCACGGATGTGCAGCCGCTCGCTCATGCTGTCGTCTCGCACACGGACGGAAGAACGACAAAGCAAGCACCCAACTCTTGGCTCCGGTGCTTACTCAAGGTGCATCCGGCTCTCGCTATCGGCCTGCTCGCTCGAACCTTCACGGAGGAGGACGACTCTGATAGTTGGCCGAATCTTCAAGCGCTCGGCGATGTAGCGGACCTTGCTGCGGATGGTGGCGACCCCTCCATTATTGACTCTGTCCTAGCGACCATGAGACTTGAGGTGGAGTACGAAGACAGCGCTACCAGAGACGCGGACGCGCGAGTGGCACCGATACTTCGTCTGGCTTCTAGCGAGCATACGTTCGCGACGATCTTGATGCGCCGCGTTGCCGCAGAGGTCACAGGCGATGGCCGTCGGTACAATGACAAGGCCGCCGTGCGAGTCGCGCAGGTCGCTGCTGAGAATGGGCTTTCAATTCCTGAGATCTCTCGCGCCGACGTGGGCGCTCAGAGCAGGAGTGCGAGCGATTCCGGTCGTTCGGGGCGGTCCGATCAGTCGCTGTTGCCATTGATGCGGATCCCTCCATTTCCTTCCGACGCCACGCTTGTCGACTTGCTCACTGGACTTCGGCGGGCGGGCTCTGATGGTCGAATAGACAACGCCACGCGGTGGAAAGACGTTGCGTCGGCTCTCGGCTACCATTTTGGCCAACTCATCGATTCAGGGCGAGAGGAGGACGTGGGTCGATTGCTGCGTTTCTTGGCAAGAGATGTCTACGTCTCAGATAGCGAGGACGTGCAGCCCCTCGTGGTCATCGCGGGTGCGCTCGAAGCAGCGGGATACGACAGCGTCGCCGCGATGGCGTACGCGCTCTCGTACTCCAAAGCTCGCGGCGGCGATGGCTGGCTCCGAATGGGAGATCAGACCGAGGGTTTTCTCATGGACCGAGCAATCGAGCTGGACGCTGCAGTTGCGCGTCGAACAATTGCCGACGAGGTCGCATACAGCCTTCGCCGTCCTTCGTACGTAGGGGGCATGTCGAGACACATGGTTGAACGGCTTGCGGCGTGGGGAGACTCGGCCCAGGCCGAGGAGGCATGGCGAGAGGCCTTCTCCGTAGTGCAGCATAGGCTTCCGCTTGCACCAGTTCGCGGGTGGTTCGCAAATCTCCGCATTCACGGTGAGGACGATTGGCCCCTCGTGGATTGGTCGGTTGATGAGGCCCTTGTTCTGCTGCTGCTCGCCCGCGTCGGAAACCCACGCCTCGCATGTAAGGTGGGCGCGCTAGCTGGTATTGTCCGGGCGATTCAGCGACGTCCTGAAGTCGTGATCGAGCCTTTGCGATGGTGGCTCGCGCGGAACACTTCTGTCACGTCCGTGTTGCTTGTTCTCGACGCTCTACGCCAGGCCGAACCGCCATCGTTTCGCATTACGGTCGCTTTGTCGGAGGAGTTGCAGGGGTATGCGAACTGCCCTGTATGGGGCGCGCGGCGAATAGCGGCGCAGTTACTTGAGCGAGCAGCGGTGCCATTCGTAGAGGCAATACACGTTGAAGAAACGAGTGCCCCAGTCAGCAGTTCCCAGGGGATGCAGCTCGCAGCGGATGTTCAGGATGATGATGGTTCACGGCGTTCAGATGTCGGCATGAGGGAGCTGGACCAGGTCTCGACTCTTTGGCCCGACGTCGGTGAAAAGGTGGCGCTTCGTTTCGCTCAGTTGTCAGACTCCGAAGGTCATCGCGAGCGAGCGAGATCACGCTTCCGAATTTCGTTGGGGAGAGACGGAAAGTCGTTTCCCCCGACACCTACGCTCTATTGGGAGACCGAACTCCGCCAAGTTGCCGTGCACGAAGTGCTGTCTGGGCTCAGGTCGCATCTGTGGGCGACTGGTCAATGGGCAAATGGGCTTGAGGACGAACTAGCCGACGGAATTCTGCCTGACACTCGTTTGCACTTAGCATTTGCGGCCAGCCGAACAGTTCGACCTGAGTGGGTCGCTGCCGTGTCTGTAGTTCAAGGGACGGGTCAGCTCCCGCTGGCGGGGGACGAAGATCCCCGGTACGCTGGCTGGACGCGCTTAGCCTTCTGGGAACACCAGTATGTACTCGACGCTCAGAGCTACCGCGGAGAGCCGGTCGAGAGGGTCACCGTGATGTGCGGCGCCGTCGCCGTTCCGCTCGGGAGGTCCGCGCCTCCGGATGCGTTTCCGTTCAGGGTTGCCAGTGCAGGTGACTGGTGGCGGCCCGAACGAATCAATCCGACTGACCGCGCGGAATTTCCGTTTGGTCCTGTGGTGGGGCTCACGCGCGAATCAGACTGGCTTGGAGGTCCGCTCGTGATCGTTCCACCGGTCTCGCTATTCAGCCTTCTGACCCTGACTCCCCCGCAGTTCGGCGAACCGCTGAGCTGGCACGATTCAGAGGGCGCGCCAGCTGTGGTGATGCGCCAATGGTGGATCCGTAATCCGGAGGAGGACGATGCTGAGCCCGCGACGTGCGAGGGGGCAGACCTGATCATTCGGCCGGATCTGCACGCGCGCTTACGCGAGCGGTACGGGGTTGCCCTAACGGAGCTCAGGCATGTGAGTCGGCGACCGATACCGCCGTCAGGGCCCTGAGTGCACAGCGTGGAGCGAAGGCTCTCAGAATACTCTGGTCGTGTAAAGCTCAAGCAGGGCCGGTCTCTCGACCGGCCCCGCTCCAATTATCGTGCGCCTTTTCCTCCATTTATGTGGCGCGGCAGTGCTCCAAACCACCTGCGCCGCCACAACACACCCGCCCTACTTCACCGCGTTCACCATGTCGAAGATCGGCAGGTACATGGCCACGATCATGCCGCCCACGACCACGCCCAGGAACACGATCATGATGGGCTCGAGCAGGCTGAGCAGCGCGCTCACCGCGGCGTCCACTTCGTCGTCGTAGAAGTCGGCGATCTTGCTGAGCATTTCGTCGAGACCACCGGTCTGCTCGCCAACGGCAATCATGCTGATCACCATGGGCGGAAACACCTCGCTCTTCTGCAACGGACCGGCAATGGTGTCACCACCGGCAATGCTGGCCCGGCTGCCCATGATGGCGTCCTGCACGACCCGGTTGCCCGAGGTGCGCGCCGTGATCTCGAGACCGTCCAGAATGCTCACGCCGGAGCTGATGAGCGTGCCCAGCGTACGCGTGAAGCGCGACACGCTGGACTTGCGCAGCACGTCGCCCAGCACCGGCACCTTGAGCATGAGCTTGTCGATGACCAGCTGCCCCTGCGAGGTGCCGTAGTACTGCTTGAGGAGGAAACCGCCGCCCCCTATGCCGCCAATGAGCGCCCACCAGTAGCTGTTGAGGAAGCCGCTCAACGCGATCACGACCTTGGTGGGCAGCGGCAGCTCCATCCCCACACTGCCGAACATGCTAGCAAACACGGGGATGACCTTCCACAGCAGCACCACCACGCACAACGCCGCCACGCACATGATCACCGTAGGGTAAATCATGGCACCCTTCACCTTGCGTACGAGGGCGTCGTTCTTTTCCATGAAGATGGCGAGACGATTGAGAATGGTATCGAGAATACCGCCCGCCTCACCAGCCGCCACCATGTTGGTGTACAAGTCCGAAAACGCCTTGGGATGCTTGCGCATGGCGTCGGCCACCGTATTGCCCGACTCCACGTCGAACACCACCTGCCGCACCACCGCCGCCAAGACCTTGTTCTCCGACTGCCGCGCCAGAATGTCGAGCGCCTGCACCAGCGGCAGACCGGCGTTGATCATGGTGGAGAACTGTCGCGTGAAGATCACGATGTCACGCATCTTGACCGACCCGCTGGTCTTCTGCGGTGTGGCCTTCGACTCGTCCACCTTGATGATGGTGAGCCGCTGGCGCCGCAACTGCGCTACGGCATCGTCACGACTGGGCGCATCGATGGTCGCCGACTTGAGGTCGCCGTTCTGGGTGCGCGCGGTATAGCTGAACGTGGGCATCGGAGCAAGGTGCGGAAGAGGCGGGAACCGGGAAACCGGGAGCGAGACCGAGGGACGGCGCTAGCGCCTGCCGGCAGCGAGGCGGCCGCCGGACTTGG
This sequence comes from Gemmatimonas sp., assembly GCF_027531815.1. NCBI lineage: Bacteria > Pseudomonadati > Gemmatimonadota > Gemmatimonadia > Gemmatimonadales > Gemmatimonadaceae > Gemmatimonas > Gemmatimonas sp. The sequence continues at coordinate 5,103 of NZ_JAPZSK010000016.1, forward strand.
CGACATCAGACGGGGTGGCGGCGCTGAGCGAGTCATCCGTGGGCCCCTTGCCGATCATGCGCAGGAACTCGTTGGGGTTGCCCGACGACCGCACGCACTCGTCCGCGCTCACCACACGGTTCAGGTACAGCTGATACAGCGCGTCGTTCATGGTCTGCATGCCGAACTTCTTGCCCGACTGCATGAGCGAATAGATCTGGTGCACCTTGTCGTCGCGCACGAGCGCGCGAATGGCAGGCGTGACCACCAGCACCTCGGCCGCCATGGCCCGACCGCGCCCCGCGAGCTTGGGGAGCAGCACCTGTGTGATGATCCCCTCCAGTACGAACGCCAACTGCGCCCGGACCTGCGTCTGCTGATGGCTGGGGAAGACGTCGATGATGCGGTTGATGGCCTCGGCCGCGCTGTTGGTATGCAGGGTGGCGAACACGAGGTGACCGGTTTCGGCAATGGTGAGCGCCGCCTGAATGGTCTCCAGGTCGCGCATTTCGCCAATGAGGATGACGTCGGGGTCTTCGCGCAAGGCGTACTTGAGCGCCGAGGCGAAGCTTTTGGTGTCGGCCCCGACCTCGCGCTGGTTGATGATGCAGGTCTGGTGGCGGTGGATGAACTCGATGGGGTCTTCCACGGTAATGATGTGCCCGCGCCGCTCCGCGTTGATCTTGTCGATCATGGCGGCCAGCGTGGTGCTCTTGCCCGAGCCCGTGGGCCCGGTGACCAGCACCAGCCCGCGCGGTTTCTCGGCGAAGCTCGCAATCACCGTCGGCAGCTGCAACTCGTCGAATGTCTTGATCTGGAACGGGATGCGGCGAATGACCATGGCCACGCACCCGCGCTGTCTGAACACGTTGCCGCGGAAACGCGAGAGGTTCGTAATGCCGAACGAGAAGTCCAGCTCGTCTTCCATTTCGAACCGCTTCTTCTGATTCTCGGTGAGCACCGAGTACGCCAGCTGCAGGGTGTCGCGCGGCGTGAGGAGATGGTCCTGCGCGGAGTTCGTGATGTCGCCATCCACGCGCAGCTTGGCACGACCACCGGCCGTGATGTGGAGGTCGGAGGCGTCCCGCTCGATCATTTCGTCGAGCAGCGTGCGCAGGGAAACTGGAGACTGGTCGGACGCGGTCATGGGATCACGGGAGGTGGCACGGAACGCAATCACATTCCGGGAAATGGACGAATCGGCCGGCGTATCGGCACGCCACCGTTACAATTTCCTACGATGATGTTTCACGGATGACCTGCTCCAGGGTGGTCACGCCCTTGAGCACCTTGAGCCAGCCGTCCATGCGGAGGGTGAGCATGCCCTCGTCGATGGCCGAGTCGCGGATGATCTGCACATCCGCGTTCTGCATGATGAGCTTCTTGAGGGTGGGGGTCATGAACATGACCTCATAGACACCCTGGCGACCCTTCAGGCCAGTGCCGCCGCAGGCGTCGCAGCCAAGCCCCTTGAAGAAGGGCAACTCCTCGATCCGCGTTTCCAGCGAGAGGTTCGTGAGGAAGGGGAGCGCGTCGGGGGCGGCCCTGAGCTTGGCGTTGAGCAGCGCTTCCTCGGTGAAGCGCAGTGACCCCAGCGTCGTGTCAGGCTTCACCTTGGCCCCCGCAAGCTCGGCCACGTCAGGCGTGTACTTGGTCTTGCACTTGGAGCAAATGCGCCGTACCAGACGCTGCGCCAGGATGAGATTGAGTGCCGACGCCACGTTGAACGGCTCGAGCCCCATATCCAGCAGACGTACGATCGTTTCCGGTGCCGAGTTGGTGTGCAGGGTGCTCAGCACCATGTGGCCCGTGAGCGCGGCCTTGATGGCAATGCCACCGGTCTCGAGGTCGCGGATCTCCCCGAGCATGATGACGTTGGGGTCCTGCCGCAGGAATGCCTTGAGCGCCGCCGCGAAGGTCATGCCAATTTCGGTGCGCACGAGCACCTGGTTGATCCCGTGGAGGTTGTACTCCACGGGATCCTCGGCGGTCATGATGTTCGTGTCGCCGGTGTTGATCTTGGAGAGTGCCGAATACAGGGTGGTGGTCTTGCCGGAGCCCGTGGGCCCCGTGACGAGCACCATGCCGTACGGGTTGGAGATGGCCTCCATGAGGTCACGTTCGGCCCGCGGTTCAATGCCGAACTTCTCGAGTTCGAGGGTAAGGTTGCCCTTGTCGAGAATTCGCAGCACGACCTTTTCGCCGAAGAGCGTGGGCAGTGTGCTCACGCGGAAGTCGACGACCTTCTTGCCCACCTTGAGCTTGATGCGCCCGTCCTGGGGCACGCGACGCTCGGCGATGTTGAGCGAGGCCATGATCTTGAAGCGCGAGATGAGCGCCGCGCGCATCTTCATGGGCGGCTTCATGACTTCCTGCAGCGCGCCGTCCACGCGATAGCGCACGCGCAGGTCGTGCTCGAAGCACTCGAAGTGGATGTCGGAGGCGCCCTTGCTCACGGCATCCACGAGGATGGCGTTGATGAGCTTTACCACCGGCGCCTCGTCCACCTGCGCGGCGAGCGCCCCGGTGTCGGCGTTCTCCTCCTGACTTTCCAGGACCTCCACGTCGTCGTCTGCGGCTGCAATGTCCTGCAGCAGCGACTGCATGTGAATTTCGTTGGCCTCGTAGTGCTTTTCGATGGCCGCGCGCATGGAGTACTCGCCCGCCAGCACGGGGACGATGTCGTAGCGCGTGATGAACTTGAGGTCCTCCACCACGGACATGGCCGTGGGGTCGGCGATAGCCACGGTGAGCTGCCGGCCGTCGCGCTTGAGGGGGAGTACGGTGTGCTTGGTGGCCAGCTCCGCCGGAATGAGCTTGAGCAGGCGGGTATCCACCTCGAAGCGCGAAAGGTCTATGGCGGGCATGCGGAACTGGCGGGCGAGCATGCGCACCACCTCGGTTTCCGGCACGAGTCCCATTTTGACGACGATGAGCCCCAGTCGCAGACCGGGACTGCTGGCCTGCTCCTGGAGCGCCTTGGCGAGTGTCTCTTTCGTAAGCAAACCCTCGCGGATGAGCATTTCGCCGAGTCGTTCGGCGGCGCGACCGGAGAGCGGTGCAGCGGGTGCGGCCATAGACCTGATTTCCGTCAGAACGCGGAGCTGGAGTGGTATGCCGGCGAGGGGGGACCCTCACCATCTAGTGGACTGTGCCGCCCGGAAAACGTCACCAGCGTGTCGAGCTGGCGAACGGTGGATGGACCGATGCCACGTACGTGACGGAGGTCATCGGCGGCGGAGAAGGGGCCGTGCCGTTCCCGCCATTCCACAATGCGGCGAGCGAGGGCCGGCCCCACCCGTGGGAGCCGTTCGAGCTCTTCGGCGGTGGCCGTGTTCACGTTGACCGGTGCGGGCGGCGGTGGCGGCGCTGACGCCGTTGGTAGTTTCGGCGCACGGGCACCGCGGCTTGATCGCCGTGTCGTGTCACGGCGGGATGCGCCCCGCCCCCGACGAGGGGCGCGGGCCGCGGAGTCCACTGCCGCGGCCTGGGCGGCGAGGGCACGTTCGGCGAGCGATGCGGGCGGGGCCTGGCCGGCGTTGGCGGCGGCAACGTGCGCGTCAAAGCGCTGAACGCCCAGCGCGCGGACGCCCACGGCGAGCAGGGCGAGTCCGGTGAGAAAGGCGAGGGCGTGGCGTTCCTGCGCGGTGGGCATGAACGCAGGGTAACGGTACCGGCGGCGGGGAGCGTTACCGGAATCGTGCGGGGAGGATCGGGATTACGCGGGTCGGGGTCGGGGTCGGGGTCGGGGTCTGCGCAGGAGGCAGGAGGCAGGAGGCAGGAGGCAGGGAGCGGGAGGCGGGGAGCAGGGAGCAGGAGGCAGGAGGCGGGGATTAGGGGGCAGGAGGCAGGGGGGGGGCGGGGAGCGCAAACCGGGGGGGGCGCTCCCGAGCGCTAGCGCAACTCCCCCGCGAAGAAGCGCAGCTGCATGACCGCCGAGAAGATGAGATTGTTGGTGCGGCGGTTGAAGTTGCGATCGAAGTTGAGGATCTGGCTGCCGGTGAGGGTGAAGCTGACCAGGTCGGACAGATCGGTGTTCGCGTTGAGATTGAAGGCGCGTCGCCCGTTGTTGGTGAGCACGGCCGTCTGGGCCGGGACGAGCGCATTGAGCAACGGCGTGCCGGCCACCGAGGTCCCGGTGACAATGCTCGACGTCTCCTCGCTCTGGTACGACAGCGAGGTGCGCATTTGCCCGGTGCGCGTGTTCCAGCTGCGGGGGAGCGGGAACGACCTCGTGATGTCGAAGGACAGGCGGCGCGTGTCGCCGTTGATGACCGCGCCGGGGCGCAGGTCTTCGCGGCGCTGCCGGTCAATGGAGGCGCTGGTGGCGAGGTTGCCCAGCGCGGCCCAGGTGATGCTGGTGGAGAGCGGCTGGCTGCGCGCCACGGTGCGGCTGCGGTCGGCCAGCCCCCCGGTTTCGTTGGGGATGGTGGTTTCCTGCTCCGAGATGAGGTAGCGGCCGTTCACATTCACCATGGACACGAAGCGCCGCAGGCGCACGGGGCGCCAGCTCCAGCGCAGCGTGATGTCGGGGCGCACCAGCTGGTCGCTGGTGATGACCGCCTGAAAGCCGTCGAGCGTGCGGCGCGTCCAGGTTTCCGTGTTCCCCTGCTCCAGCCGCGACTGCAGCGAGAGCGAGAAGGGGAGATTGAGCGCCCCCGACAGGGTGGCGCGCCGCAACCGGCCGGCGGTGGTGGCCAGCTGCGACGACAGCCCACGGAAGGCATCCACCCCACCCAACCCGAACTGGTAGCCGAAGCCCGGTACGAAGGCCGTGTTGTCGTAGTTGGAGGTGAGGCTCTGCTGCCACTGCACATCGAAGGGGGCGAAGACGCTCCCCAGCCGGCGCAGGGTGCTGCGTTCGGTGGTGCGCCCCGACACGAAGCGCGCCACATCCAGCGTGGTCCCCAGGTTGAACGACTGTGCCGCCCCCAGCCGCTTGGGAAGCACGAAGGCGCCGGTACTGTCACGCTCGCGCAGCAGGGTGCGCCCGTTCGGATCCTTGACCAGCGAGAAGGTGCTGGTGAAGTCGACGCGTGGGCGCAGCCACGACGCACTGGCCGGCGCAAAATTGAAGGTGGAGGTGAGCGACCGGTCGCGCTCGAGCCCCAGGTTGGCCCCCAGCAGCGACGACCGCTCGGCCCACGCGGTCTGCCCGCGGTCCACACTGTCGGGGACACCGCGCAGGGTGCGATAGTCGCGCAGGTCGAGCAGCTGGCGTGCACTGATGCTGGCGCCCAGTGCCGTGGTGGGACGGAACTCGAGCGACGCGTTGTTCTGCCAGATGTGCGTGAGCGCGTTGGTCACCTGCCCCGTGTCGGTGAGCGACGTGGCGGCCTTGGTGAAGGAGGTGACCGCGTTGTCATTGCGGGCGAGCGTACTGCTCACGCGGAAGGCGGTGGGTGACCAGCGAATGCGCTGCTCGCGGAACGCCTTCACCCCAGCCGATTCACGCCACCGGCGTGGCAGCAGTCCCACCAGCGCATCGACGGCGCGCGGCAACCGGCTTTCGCGGGTCTCGTTGGCAATCGTGAGTCCACCGCCCACCGCATAGCTGTTGGCACGCAGCGATTGAAAGGCGCTCTGCGCCGCCGCCGTGGACCAGCTGCCATTCAGCGAGAGACCGTTCACGAGGGGCGCGTACCAGCCCTTCGCCAATGGCGCAATGCGGCGCACCGACAGCGCGTAGTTCACGCGCCGGTCACTCGGGTCACGCACGTTGGCAATGCCGCTGGCCCGCACGTCGGTATTGTTGATGAAGAGCTGGTCGACGCCGGTGGACGTGTAGTCGATGGAGAGCGGCATGGCGAGTCCGAGCCGCGCCGGCAGCATGCGCCCCAGCTGCAGCGTCGTGCCCACACTCACGCCACTCGACGTGAGGAAGGTGGGGGTCTCGTTGAGCTGCCGGAAGTTGGGGTCGCGCCGACTGAGGTTGACGCGAAAATCGGCGAGATCGCCGGCGTTCATGTTCATCCCCACTTCGCCGGCAAAGCCGACGTCATTGACCACGTCGGCAAGCCGCACATCGTTCACCCACAGCTCCAGCGAATCGCCCGCCATGATGGCGCTGCCGCCACGCGGCATGCTGTCCACCCGCACGATGCCCACGGCGAGCTCCTGCACACCCGCGAGGTTGGGCGGCGTGACCGCCGGATCGGCGCTGTACACGATGTAGCCGTCTTCGCACACGGCATACCGCCGCAGTGCGAGCCCGCGCGGCGTGCCGGAGCGACGCACCAGCTCGAGATCGGCCCCGCTGCACTGCACCGAGTCGGCGCTGCCGGTGAGGAAGGCGTTCTCCAGTCGCGCGCGCAACATCTGGAACCGCGTGAGGTCGACCCGCACCTCGGGGAGCCAATCGCTCTGGCTGGGCCCCGCGTTCAGCGGCGTGCGATACATGTAGAAGTTGTGCTCATCGCGGCCGATCTTCACATAACCATTGAGCTCGCCGTTCACCCCCCAGCCATTGCCACGCCCGCGCATCCAGAGCCGCAACGTACGATAGCCCATGAAGGTCTTGGTGCCCTCCGGGAAGCGGAAGAACGCCTCGGCCCGATCGAAGGGGCGGAACTGACGTCCGGGGAGCCCCGTCTGCAGGCGCAAGGCGCGCTCGTTGACCTGAATCTGCTGGACTTCGTAGCCCGTCTGCCGGTTCTCCGGCACCTCCAGCACCCCCGGCGGCGGCGAGTACGGCAGCACGTTGGTGGAGTCGAGCGTGCCCACGACGCTGGCGATCACGTAGCCCCCCAGCGTGGCGCTGGAGTCGCCAGCCATACCGGAGAGCGGTTCGGCGCTGCGCTTGAGCCAGGGCGCTCCCACCAGGCGCAGCCGCGCAAGCGCCACGCGCGTGAACGCGTCGTCCCCCGCGGTGGGGCTCGACATGACGGTGAGGCGCATGGCGCGCATGCGCCGTTCATTGGGGCTGTTGAGCTCCTCCGCCGGCGCCCGCCAGTTGAGACGCACCTGCACCCAGCAGACGGAATCGGCGGTGACCCCCGCCGCCGACGAATCGCGCTGCGCGAAGCAGCGCCCCACACGCGTCCAGTTGCGGCGATCGCCCAGGTCCACCACGAAGCGCTTGAGCTGCTCCTGCTCGATGGCGGCGGCGTCGAAGTTGAGACGCCCATCGAGGTCGATATCCTCTTCGTCGAGCCGGTTGTTGCGCACAGTGCAGTTGGCACGGCTGTCGCCAAGCCGCTGGACCGCCTGCAGCGACTGCGTACACAACGGCACCTTCGTTTCCACCGTCACCACCGGGGCGCCGCCGGTGCGGTTCACCACCACGAGCGTATCGGCCACATCGCCCGCGAGCCCCCGGTCGTTCTCGACGGCATTGAAGGCACGCGACAGGGAATCGCGTTCGCTGTCGAGCCGGTTGAAGCCCACGAAGCGCTTTCCGCGATACGTACTGTCCACGGGAAACCCGGCGCGCGCGGGGGGCGAAATGGTGAGCGACTCCGGGGCGAAGGTCACGCTGTTCTCGCTCAGGTCGCCGAAGTCCAGCACGAGCGTGGGGTTGGTACGCACCTTCCCCTCCTCGCTCTTCACCAGCGCGAAGAACTCGATGTTCTCGATGCGCGACAGGTCGGCGCCGCTGGCCCCCAGCACCGTGCGCAGCGAGCGCCAGCGACGGCCGCTGGGGGTGGGGCCCGCCTGGCTGGTGTTCCCCACGGTCCACGCGAATCGCCGGGTGGCGGTGCCGGGTTCCACGTCGAGGATGCCGCCGGTGCGCAGCGGGTAGAGCGTCAGCCAGAGCAGCTGCTCCGGAGCCAGGAGACCATTCCCCACCACGCGCACGGCAGGATCGATCTGCTGAATGGTGAACTGCGGCGCGGCCCCGGTGTTGTCCACCCCGTTGTTCTGGTATGCCAGCGTGGTGGCGCGGTTGAGCGAGAAGACACTGCTTCCCACCCCCGCCAGCGACGCGCCAAGTGCCGGCCGACTGCTGTAGTACCAGTTGCTTTCGAGCAGCGGCAGCACGCGCTCGGCCTCGCCCTCGAAGCTTTCCACGAACGCCTGGAAGGCCGAGTTGAGCTGGGGTCGGCTCATGGCGAATTCCCCCTGCACCGCAATGCGTGACGCGGTGTTGGCGGTGCGAACGGGAAGACGGGTGAGCAGCGAGCTGAGGGCCGAGGCGTCCCACTTCATGTTGGCGGTCACGCCGGCCATGAGGGCGCCCACCGGCTCGAAGCCCAGTGGTGGCCGGTTGAGTGCGGAGCGCTGCTGCTGCGAGATGGCGGTGAAGGCGATCTCGCCGTTGTCGAGCGCAAACTGCGAGGCGAGCCCCAGGATGGTGACAGGCGCCACGGCAAAGAGCGGGTTCTCCTCGTAGCGCACACTCACCTGCCGCGGTCGCGTGAAGAGCGTGTCCGGGCGATTGAAGGTGATGATGCCGAGGTCGTAGTCGATGCTGTAGTCACGCTCGCGCTGCAGCTCGCGCCCCTCGATGACGACCCGCTCGGAGTTGGGGCGCAGCTGAATGGTGGAGAGCTTGATGGCCTGCGAGTTGCCGCCTCCCTCCGACTGGTAGTTCACCACGAGGCGGTAGATGGCCTGCGGGCGCTGGGCGGAGTAGAGGTACTCGTTGGGGTACCGGTAGAGCGTGTCGTTGGCCGGGTTGGCGAGCGGCTGCGCGAGGCCGGCACGCGCGAAGGGCTGCACCGACGGAAAGAAGACGAAATAGTCGGGGATGAGCTTCTGCTGCGTATCACCCGAGAAATTCGCGCGGAAGTTGGGATCGTTGGGGCGCGGCCAGAGCCGGTTCTCCACGTCGAACTCGGCGGAGTTGGTGGGCTGCGCGAGGCCGAACAGCTGCAAGTACGTTTGCGCGCGCGACGCATCGACCGGCTTCTCCTGGTCGCCGGAGGTGCCGGTGACCAGCTTCATGCCAATGGAGTTGCGCACCAGCTCCTCGCCGCCCAGACGGTAGACCGACTTGATCTCGCGGAAGAAGTACGCCGGGTTGTCGGGTTGCAGCTCCGGCTCCCACAGCAGGTTGGCCACCTGCGGCGCGTCGGTGTACTCGATGTCGGGGGTGCCGCCGGTGTTCACGTTGCGGCCCGGGCGCCCGTTCACGCTCACTTCGTAGGCCACCGCCAGCCGTTCGTTGTTGAGATTGAGCGGGCGCACGAGCGCAATCCACAGCTGCGACGGATCGACGTAGTAATCCACGTTCTCGCGCAGGACCTCGTAGATCTGGCGCGACGGGTTGCGGGCCCCGCGCACGGAGAACTGCGGGCCGCGCGGGTTCTGGTTGGCGGCGCCAATGAGCTGCCGGTAGACGTACAGGCGGACGGGGCGAATCGAGTCGGGGAGCGCGGCCGCCAGCTGCTGCAGCTGCGGGCGGTTGAGCAGGTCCACGTTGGGGTAGCCGGGGAGCTGCCGCGGGTCGACGGTGAAGAAGAAGCGCCGCGTCTCGATCTGGATGTCCTCGATGATGCGATCGACCCGCTGCTGCGTACGCTCACCCACCGTGAACAGGTTGTCCTTGCTCACGTTGCCGCGCTGCTGCGCCACGATGGAGGAGAAGCGCATGGCGCCCCACTGCCCCGTGGCCTGCACGCCGTAGTTGTTGGACGGGATGCCGGAGGTGAGGAAGCGTGAGGTGGGGGTGACGAAGCTGACGTTGCCCACTTCCACCGACTGCAGCTTCTCGGTGGCCTTGCCCTGGTAGCGCAGGAAGATGTTGTTGGAGGCGTCGAACTCGCGTTGCGAGTCGTAGTCGACGTTCACGGAGACCCGGTCGGCCACCACGCCCCCCGACCGGAGGTTGAACTGGAAATCGAAGCCGGGCTGGAACAGGCCGCGGCAGTTGTTGCCCACGATGGTGAGTTGGGCGGTGGTGCAGCGCTCGTTGCGGGTGCGCTGCAGCTTGGACTCGAGGCGGGCGTTGAGTTCGACCCCGAGGTTGGCGAGGTCACCGAAGAGATCCCGAGTGGCGGTATCGGCGGCCGCGGGGGCGCGCGTGGGGACGGGGGCGCGCAGAACGGGGCCTGCCGTGTCCCGGCGGGCTGCGGTATCCGGGCGGGGAGGCTGGACCTGCGCCGAGGCCGACCCGGCGAGCATTCCAGTCACGAGAACCGTCCGGAAAACCGCCAGCAACAGCCTGCGCACCGATCTCCGGATTTGGGGTACCACGGGTCTTCCCGCCGGGCTGTCGCCCGAGGGGCCGAGGTACGGTCTCGAACAAGAGGCGCGTCGCCCGCGAATAAGCGGCGCCGCGCCCTTGATAAAGCGGGTGGTCACCGGGGAATTTACGTCGTGAAGCTCCTTACCCGCTATGTCATCCGCGAGCATGCCGGCCCGCTCGTGTTCGCGCTGTCGGCCCTGACGTCGCTGCTCATGCTGCAGTACGTGGCGCGGCAGCTGGCGAACCTCGCCGGCAAGGGGCTGCCCTGGTCCGCCATCGGCAAGTTCTTCGTGCTGTCGTTGCCGTTCACGATTGCCATGACGCTGCCCATGGCGGTGCTGGTGGCCACGCTCTACGCCTTCGGGCGCATGGCGGCCGAGCATGAGATCACCGCCTTCAAGGCGAGCGGCGTGCGGGTGCGGTCGCTCATGGCCCCGGTGCTGGTGTGCGCCCTGTTGCTGTCGCTGTTCATGGTCTGGTTCAACGACCAGCTGTTGCCGCGCACCAATCATGCGCTGCGCATCCTGAACAACGACATCGCCAAAACCAAGCCCACCCTGGCGCTCAAGGAACAGGTGATGAACCCCATCACCGACCAGTTCTTCATGCGGGTGGCCCGCGTCGATGCACGGACGAACCGCATGTACGACGTGACCATCTACGACCTGCGGAAGGGGCCGGAGCGCCAGACCATTTACGCCGACAGCGGAGTGTTCCTGCTGGACGCGAAAGGGGAGGATCTGCAGCTGCAGCTGATGGACGGCCACGCGCAGGAGTTCGTGCGCGCCGACCCCCGCAAGCTGCAGCGCAGCTTCTTCCGCACGCAGACGGTGCAGCTGCGCGGGATCATCCGGCAGTTCGAGGCCACCGCGGAGGACAACTACCGGGGCGACCGCGAACAGACGGTGTGCCAGATGCACCGCACGTACATGGACAACGCGCGCGAGTTCACACGGCTGCGCAACGAATACATCGATCAGGCCAGTCGCGCGGCCAGCAAGGGGAGCAAGACGCTCTCGGTGAGCCGTGACCGGCCGCCCAAGGAGGTGCTGTCGACCTTCTATTGCGAGACGCTGCTGGGCGGCTTCTCCACCATGCTGCTCCCCAAGAAAGCCAAGGCCCAGTCGGCGCAGCCGCCGGTGCAGCAGCCGCCGGTGCCGCCGGCCCCCGTGCCCACGCCGACTCCCACGCCGACTCCCACCCCGGCCCCGGGGGCCGTCGTGGCACAGCCCGGGCTGGAGCGGTCGGCAGCGGCCATGGCAGCCGACTCGGCGACGCGCGCCGATTCCGTGCGCGCCGATTCCGCCGCTCGCGCCGACTCGGTCGCCCGCGCCGACTCGGTCGCCCGGGCCGCTGCAACCGCGGCGCCGCCCGCCACCATGGCGGGCGCCGATACGGTGAGCGTGTACGCCACGGCGATGCGCGCCGCGCAGCAGCAGCTGCTGGCGCAGCGCGAGGTGGTGGACGGGTTGGCCGTGGAGATCCACAAGAAATTCGCGCTCTCCTTCGCCTGTCTCGTGTTCGTGCTCTTCGGCCCGCCCATTGCGCTGCGCTTCCCGCGCGGCGGTGTGGGCGCCACCATTGGCGTGAGCATCGTGGTGTTCGGGTTGTACTACATCTGTCTCATGGGTGGCGAGGCGCTCGCCGACAAGGGGCGGCTGCCGGCGTTCATCGCCATGTGGATTGCCAACGTGATCTTCTCGCTGGTGGGCATCGCGTTGCTCTGGCGCGTGGAGAACACCACCGATACGTCGCGAGGCGGCGGGCTGCGCGACTGGCTGGCCGATCGGCGCGCGCGCAAGCAGCTGGCCCGTGAGCGCAAGGCGCCGGCGGTGCCGGCATGAGCAAACGGCTCATCACGCCGCTCGACAAGTACATCGCCTGGGAGTTCACGCGCATCTTCGGCGTGACGATCATGGGGTTCCCGGTGCTGGTCTTCGTGATCGACCTGGTCGACAACCTGCGCAAGTACCAGGAGAAGGGGCTCACCGCCAAGGCGCTGGGGCTGAGCTACCTGTACTGGATCCCCGATACGCTGTTCATGATCATGCCGGCGGCGGTGCTCTTTGCCACCGTGTTCTCCATCGGGACGTTCACGCGCTACTCGGAGATCACCGCGGCCAAGGCGTCGGGGATCAGCTTCTACCGCTTCATTGCCCCCATCCTGGTCATGGCGACCTTCGCCATGGGGCTCGACCTGGTGTTCAGCGAAGTGGCACCGCCGGCCAATGCCGAACGGCTCAAGCTGCTGGCCGGCACGAGCTCGAACGCCATGGACGACCGGTACAACTTCGCCTTCGCGAGCGATGAGGGGCGGGTGTACCGCGTCTATACGCTCAGCGTGAAGGAAAAGTCGCTGAACGACGTGGAAATCGAGGAGCGCGGCGGACCGAAGCGGCCGGGGCTCCTCATTTCCGCCAAGCGTGGCCACTGGACGGCGAAGCGCGGGTGGACGCTGCAGTCGGGGGTGCTGCACGTGATCCCCAACGAGACGGCCGACCTGGCATTCAGCTTCGATTCGCTGGTGGACCGGCGACTCAAGGAAACACCGCAGGAGCTGCGCGCCACCGAGCGGGACCCGGCCGAAATGCGCTTCGCCGAGCTCACCCGGTTCATCAAGGCGCTCGAACGGTCGGGGGCGGACGTAAACACGCTCAAGGTGGAGCGGATGCTCAAGATCGCCATTCCGGTGACCTGCCTCATCATTGCGCTGTTCGGGGCCCCGCTGGCCACCAGTTCGCAGCGCGGCGGGGCGGCATATGGCATTGCGGTCAGCCTGGCGACGACGGTCTTTTTCCTCGTGCTCATCCAGCTGACCAAGGCCATTGGCGGCAAGGGGCTCGTGTCCCCGGACATGGCGGCGTGGATTCCGAACCTCCTCGTGGGTAGCTTCGCCATCATCCTGATGGCCCGTGTCCGTACCTGACCCCACGATGCTCCCTTCACTCCGTCCCGCCTGCCGCTGATGCCGATTGCCTACACGGTGGGTTTGGCACAGCGCCGAGTGGCGGGACTGCTGCGCGCGTTCGGCAAGCGTGCCTACTTTGCCCGCGACATCGTCCGCGGCCTGCGCGACCCGGGGACGTGGCTGCCGGAAACGATCCGCCAGATGCGCAACATTGGCGTGGATTCGGTGCCGCTGGCCGTCATCGTGGCCGCCTTCCTTGGTGGGGTGACCGCGTTCCAGACGCGCTACCAGCTCTTCCCCGGCGTCCAGATGTCGGTGGTGGGGCTCATCGTGCGACAGTCCATCGTGCTCGAACTGGGGCCGCTGCTCACGGCGCTCGTGCTCACGGGGCGCGTGGGGGCCCGCATGACGGCCGAAATCGGCACGATGCGCGTCACCGAACAGATCGACGCGCTGGAAACGCTCAGCTTTGACCCGGTGGGCTTTCTGGCCCTGCCGCGGCTGCTGGCGGCGCTGGTGATGCTCCCCGCGCTCACCGTGCTGGCCAACGCGACCGCCATATTCAGTGCGTGGGCCACGCTCGTCATCGCCACCGACGTGCGCACCGACGACTTCCTCAGTGGCCTCCGTCTGGCGTTCACCTCCTTTCAGGTGATCTACTCGCTCATCAAGGCGTTCTGCTTCGGGGGGGCCATTGCCTTCGTCTGTTCGTACCAGGGCTATGTCACGGAAGCCGGTGCCGAGGGGGTTGGTCGCTCCACGGCCACGGCGGTCGTGATTGCGTCCGTGTCCATTCTCGTGCTCGACGCCATTGTCGCGGCCGTTCTGGCTCCGTTCATCCAGGCGTGAGCCTGCTTTCCTTCTTTCTATGACTACCAAGCGACGCGACGAAGTGCTGGTGGGGCTGCTGCTGATGGTGGCCCTTGCTCTGGCTCTGGGCGGTACGATCTGGATTGCCCGCGGCGGCCTCGCCAAGGGCTACACGATGCACGCCCGCTTCCCGTGGGGCGCGGGGCTCAAGCAGGGGCAGCCGGTGCTGCTCGCCGGCGTGCAGGTGGGCTTCGTGGAGAAGGTGGAGCTCATCCCCGACGGTACGCTCGACGTGACGCTGCAGGTGCAGGATCAGTATCGCATCCCGAGCGGCACGACGGCCTCGGTGGAAGCGAACGGCATTTTCGGCGATATGCTGATCGCGCTGACGCCGGTGAAGGGGGTGGACGGAAAAATGGCGGTGGGGGATACGATTCCCACCGGCGCGGGCTCGCCGGGCGTGGGGCAGCTGCTGGAGAAGGGCGATTCCATTGCGCTGAACGTGCGGGCGCTGAGTGACGAGGCGCGGCGGCAGTTCGTGGACAGCGGGGGCGTGCGGGAGGTGCGCCGGACGGTGGCCGACCTGACGAAGCTGGTGGCGCAGCTGAGCGCCGTGGCGGCCGAGCAGTCGCGTCAGCTCACGCTGACCCAGTCGCAGCTGCGGAAAACGCTGTCGTCGGTGGATTCGGCCAAGGTGGATTCGACGCTGGTGAATCTGCGGGCGACGAGCGCGAGCTTCGAACAGCTGTCGCGCGATTTCCGGGAGACGAACACGCAGGTCCAGTCGCTGGTGCAGAAGGTGAACAACGGCCCTGGGACCGCCGGGAAGCTGATGAACGACCCGGCGGTGTACGCGCGGATGGACACGCTGCTGGCGCGGCTGGATTCGCTGGCGATCGATGTGCGGAAGAATCCGCGGAAGTACATCAACCTCAAGATCTTTTGAGGGATTGGGCGCGCCAGGTGGCGCGCCCTTTGGGTTGAAAAGGGAGGGAGCAGGGAGCAGGGGGCGGGGAGCAGGTGACGGGAACGGCAATGGAAGGAGGCCTCACGGCCTCCTTTTGTTTTTCCGCTCGAGTAGCTGCCTGCGCTTGTACTCCCGCAGGGCGTAGAGCATGCGGCGGACCTGCTGGAGTTCATCCAGTGTGGCGTTGATGTCGCCGAATCCTCGTACGACACGGGCGGCAAGACGGAGGTGGGTTTCGACTTCGAACGCGCTTGCGATTGCCACACTGAGGTGGAAGGGGCATCGCCCTTGGCTCGGGTGGCCCACACCTTCCGCAATGTTGGCGGCGATGGAGGAGGCTGCGCGTGCCATCTGCGAGGCCAGACCGGGGGCCTTTCCAGACGGTATCTGCTCTGCGTGCTCGTGTACACGGGCAGCAAGATCGAGCGCCCTATGGTACACCTGAAGGTTGGCGGGATTCTGCATGCCGCACGATGTGCGGGCTGCACCGCCATGGTGTCACCATTTCATCGCTCCTTGACTCATTGCCACGCCGTAAGCCGTTTCCTCGTCGCTTCTACATGGTCCCCCCTGCGCTCTGCCACCTGCTTCCCGCCCCCTGCCCCCTCCCTTTTGAACAAAGCGGGGGCCCGTCCGCCAGGACGAGCCCCCGCCTTCCCCTACACCGCCGCTTTACTCAGAACGCGAAGCGAATGCCCGCCTGAATGCGGTAGAAATTCGCCACCGAGTTCGTCACGCGGAACGTCTCGTCGGCGTCGCGCGGATCGAAGGTGTAGACCATCTGCGGACGGCCCTGCGCATCGTTCTGCGCCCCCACCACGTTGAGCACCGACTGCGACGGGAACGCGCCACGCGTGCGGATCTTGCCCCATCCGGAATTCAGCAGGTTGGGGAGGTTGAACACCTCGAACTGCAGCTGCACGCGCTGCCCCGCCACGGCGGGCAGCCCCTGACGAATGCTCAGGTCGAGCGTCGACCACCACGGGTTGGCGCAGCTGTTGCGCTCGAGAATCTGCCCCCGCGCGTTACGCAGGCACGCCTGCCCGCTCACGAAGCGCTCGAACGCCGCCGCCTGCTCGGCGGCCGTGAACGGGCGGCTGGCGCCGACCGACGGCACGAAGAACGAGGCGTTCTGGAAGAGCATCTCGCCCGCATCCGTGGCGGTGCGCGGCACGTAGATCGGATCGTTGCCGATGTAGCCGTCGGCGTTCAGGTCACCGCGACCGCCATTGCCCGTGGCGGTCCACACCACCGGCGTGCCGGACTGCAGCGTGTAATTGAACGCGATGTCCGTCGGTGCGGTCTTCCACGGCGCCGTGTACGTGCCGGTAAGCACGAAGCGATGCGGCATCTGGAAGGCGCTGACGCCAAGCTGCGTGTCGAGCGAGTTGCCCGACAGCACGCGGCCGTTGATGAAGTTCGAGCGGGCCACCGACGACGTCGCGTCGATCACCGAGCGCGCCTGCTGGTACGTGTACGAGCCGTTGATTTCCCAGCCGTTGTTGAAGCGCTTGCGCAGCTGGGTCATGAGCAGGGCCGACCAGGCGCCGCTCACGTTGCGTGCATCGAACACGCCGTTTTCCTGACCCACGTACGTGGCGATGCGACCAGCGGCGCGCGAGGCGACACCCGCCGACGTGCCCGTCGCGGCGATCGTGCCGTACATCGTGCGACCATTGCGATCGGTGGTCGTCGGCGTCGCCTGGTTCAGGTTGGTGTAGAAGAAGTCGTTCACGCCGTACGTGTACGTACCTTCGATCGTGGCTACCCAGTCGTTGCCGAGGTCGCGATCGTACCCGAGCGTCGCGCGGGCGACCTGCGGGAAGCGGATGTCATCCGATACCGTATTGACCGTGCCAACGGTGCCGTTCGGGTTGAACGCGGCAATTTCCTGGCCCGACGGGCAACGGGGCGGCGGCGTGGTGGTCACGTAGTTCCCCGTCGGCGACGGGACCGTGGTGCCACGGTTGGTGATCGGGTCGCACACCAGCTGCGAGAAGTTGTTGCCGGTGTTCGTGAACGTGTTGGACATGAACACGAACGGCGGCGGGCCCATGAAGACACCCACACCACCGCGCACCTGGTTCTTCTGATCGCCCGTCACGTCCCAGTTGAAGCCAATGCGCGGCGACGCGTGCAGGCGCATGGACGGGAGCGCGCCGCTGCGGCCGAAGTCGCCCTGCAGACGGGGAAGCGCGAACGGCTGGTCCTGGAAGTCGACCCAGTCGGCGCGGAAGCCGGCCGTGATGCTCAGGCGATCGGTGACATTCCAGAGATCCTGCGCATACAGCGAGTACGTGGCGGCGGTGAAGCGGGCGATCGGATCGCCGCCCTGCGGCACCGGAGCACCGACTTCGAAACGGCGGGCTACGCCGCGGTCGAGCGAGTCGAGATTGGCGAAGGTCCATACGCCGAACGAGTTCTGCGTGAAGGTGTTCTGCGCCTTGTAGAGCTCACCACGCGCGCCAAAGGTGAGCGTGTGACGCCCAACCGGCACCGTCAGGTCGTTGCGGATCTCGAGGATGTCCTGGAACAGCGAGTTGCCCTGCGACGAGTTTTCGGCGCCCGCCCGCAGGCGCGACACCCCACCGTTCGGGTTCGGCACGTTCTCGACGATCACGGCCGGCGCGACTGCCGGGAGGATGCGCTCGAAATCCTGCGTGTTGTAGCCGATCTGCAACTCGTTCGAAATGCCGTTCGTGAAATTGCTGAACAGCTGCAGGCCGGTCGAGTTGCTGACATCGTTGCGCTGGAACGCCCAGCTGGTCAGATCGAAGAACGGGTTGGCCGTGGCGTTCGAACGACCGAAGTCCTGCGTCTTGTTGTTGTTGTAGTTGTTGCGGATTACCAGGCGGTGCTGGTCGTTGATCTTGAGGTCGAGACGCGCCAGCACGTTGTAGAGCGGCGTTTCGTTGGCGACCGCGGTTCCCGCGCCACCATTGAAGCCGAAGATGCGCTGCACGCCGCTGTTGAAGCGATCGATCGACGATTGCGAGACCGGCACCGGCACGGGCGAGTTTGCCGCCTGGCCGAAGAACGGACCGGCAGCGGGCGCCTGTTCGCTGTTCACGTCGGCCGCCACGAAGAAGTGCAGGCGATCCTTCACGATCGGGCCACCGAGCGAGCCGGCGTACATGCGACGCTGGAAGCTGGTGTTGCGGGTGAGCGGATCATTCGCCGACATCTGCTGGTCGCGGTACTGGAGCGAGAGGCTCCCCTGCCAGTCGTTCGTCCCGTTCTTGGTGATGATGTTGGTGAGGCCACCGGTGAAGTTGCCCTGGCGCACGTCGAACGGCGACAGCAGGATCTGGAACTCCTTGATGGCTTCGAGCGTGATGCCGCGGCCGTTGGCCTGGGCCCCGAGCTGCTGATCGGAGTTGAGGCCGAAGCGGTCGACCGCCGTGAGGCCGTCCACCTGAATGTTGTTGTAGCGCGCGTTCTGCCCCGCGAAGCTCGACACGCCACCGCTGCTCGGATTGGTGGCGACGTAGGGCGACGTCTGGATGAGGTCGGTGATGTTGCGCGTCAGGTTGGGCAGGCGACGCACCAGCGAGTCGGAGACGCGCGACTGGGCGCCCTGACGCGACGGGTTGAAGTCGGCGACGCCGCGGCTGGCGGTGGTGACGAGCTCATTGAGCTGGACCGCCTGGCGCGAGAGCTGGAAATTCGCGCGGACATTCTGCGTGACGCGCACGACCAGATCGTTGCGCGATTCGGGGCGGTAGCCGATCAGGCGGGCCGAGACGTTGTAGGTGCCCGTTTCGAGTGCCTGCAGTGTGTAGGCGCCCCCCCGTCGCGTCTGGGTGGCCTGGCGGAAGCCGGTCGCCTGATTGACGGCGGTGATGGTGGCGCCTTCGAGGCCGGTGCCCGATGAGTCGGTCACAATGCCCGAAATGGCACCGGTGGTGGGGCCCTGAGCGGAAGCGTTGCTCACCGGCACCACGGCAGCACCTACGAACGCCCAGAGAACGATCGCAAGCTGGCGGAAGTGTCGCATGGTCATGTGGGAGGAGTCGAGAAGAACCGGATGTTCGGCCGGGCGGGAACACCCCGGCAACAGTCGGCACGGCAGAGGGGTCACAGGTGCGCCGAAACGAACCGCGCTCGGCCTCCGTGGCGAACGGCTTTCCGGTGCGGAAGGTTCTCACGCGAGACTCCACAGTCTGGAATGGCAACAGCTCCGTAACGGCCCTCTGGTCCCGTCACCCTGCGCCTCGGCCCCGGACCGGTTTCGTTACATTCCGTGGGCTGGTGTGCGTTCCGTACAAGCGGGGTGTCTCCCCGGACCACCGGCCCCATCCCCTCACGATCTCAGGAGCATTTCATGTTTCACCTGATCCGGCGTGCTGGTCGCAGCTGGATTGCGGGTGCCGTGGCGTTGTTCGCCCTCGCATCCGCTCGCCCCGTCGAGGCGCAGGTCACCACGTCCGCCATTCGCGGCACGGTGACCGACTCTGCGGGCAAGCCCATTGAAAACGTCCGCATCGACGCCGTGCACCAGCCCTCGGGCACGCGCTACAGCACCGGAAGCCGCGCCGACGGCGGCTTCAGCATCATCGGTATGCGTATCGGCGGCCCGTACCAGATCACGGCCTCCGCCCTTGGCTACCGCAAGGAAACGCGGGAGATCCCCGGCCTGAGCCTCGGTATCACCACCGATGTGCGCTTCCGCCTCAGCACGGCGGCGGTGCAGCTGCAGGCGATCACCACGCAGGCCGACCCGAATGCGCTGAGTACCACGCGTACGGGCGCCGCCACGTCGGTTGGCCGACAGACGATCGAGGCCCTTCCCACGATCTCGCGCCGCATCGGCGATTTTACGCGCCTCACGCCGCAGGCGAGCGGGTCGAGCTTCGCCGGCCAGGACAACCGCCTCAACAACATCACGGTCGACGGGTCGTACTTCAACAACTCGTTCGGCCTCGGCGGCCAGCCCGGTGATCGCACGGGTGTCGCACCCATCTCGCTCGACGCCATCGAGCAGATTCAGGTGAACATCGCCCCCTACGACGTGCGTCAGGGCAACTTCACCGGCGCCGGCGTGAACACGGTGACGCGCTCGGGGACCAACGAGTTCAGCGGCTCGGTCTATACGTTCATCCGGAACGAGGACTTCGTTGGGCGTCAGGCGGGCGCGAACACGTTCAACCCCGGCACGTTCAACTACCAGCAAATCGGCGCGCGCATTGGCGGCCCGCTCATCAAGAACAAGCTCTTCTTCTTCACGAGCTTCGAAGACGAAAAGGAGACCCGCCCGGGGATCCTGCGCACCGCCAACCCCGGCGGCGCCCCGATCACGGGCAACATGACGCGCGTGCTCGGGTCGGATCTCGACCGCCTCAGCACGTTCCTGCGCGATCGCTTCAACTACGAAACCGGCCCCTACGCTGGCTACGACTTCGAGACGCCGGGCACGCGCCTGCTGACGCGCCTCGATTACAACCTGAACGACAAGAACAAGTTCAGCCTGCGCTACACCATGCTGAACTCCAACACCGATGTCGGGCTCTCCACGTCGGGCTCGCTCGGCTTCGGCCGCTCGAACAACAATCAGTTCCTCTCCTTCCAGAACTCCAACTACCAGATCCAGGAGAACATCCGGTCGGTGGTGGGTGAGTGGAACTCGCTGATCGGCGACCGCATCTCGAACAACTTCATCATCGGCTACACCTCGCAGGACGAGAGTCGCAAGTCACGCGGCACGGTGTTCCCGTTCGTCGACATTCTCGAGCAGGGCGCCACGTACACGTCGTTCGGCTTCGAGCCGTTCACGCCGAACAACGAGCTGCGCTACAAGAGCTTCCAGCTGCAGAACAACCTGACGATCTCGCGCGACAAGCACGACTTCACCTTCGGCGCTACGCTCGAGCGCTACGAATCGGAGAACGTGTTCTTCCCGGGGTCGCAGAGCTCGTACGTCTACAACTCGCTGCAGGACTTCTTCACCGACGCGAACGACTTCCTCGCCAACCCCAACCGTACGACTTCGCCGGTGACGGCGCGGCGCTTCCAGGTGCGTTGGGCCAACCAACCGGGGCAGGTCAAGCCGGTCCAGCCGCTCGAAGTGCTCTACGGCGGCCTGTACGCGCAGGATGAATGGCGCGCCCGGGAGAACCTGCGCCTCACCTTCGGCCTCCGCGTTGACGTACCGCGCTTTGGCAACACCGGCTTCACGAACCCGCAGGCCAATGGCCTGACGTTCCGTGACGA
Source organism: Gemmatimonas sp. (assembly GCF_027531815.1). Lineage (NCBI taxonomy): Bacteria > Pseudomonadati > Gemmatimonadota > Gemmatimonadia > Gemmatimonadales > Gemmatimonadaceae > Gemmatimonas > Gemmatimonas sp. The sequence continues at coordinate 26,106 of NZ_JAPZSK010000016.1, forward strand.
GACCGGCGCCAACGTGCAGTACCGCACCGAGCAGCTCCCCGACGCCAACCTGCTCTGGAGCCCGCGCTTCGGCTTCAACTGGGACGTGAACAACGACCAGAAGACCCAGATCCGCGGTGGTACGGGTGTGTTCACGGGCCGTCCGGCCTACGTGTGGATCTCGAACCAGATCGGCAACAACGGTGTGCTCACCGGCTTCGAGTCGGTGGACAACACGCGCAACCGGCCGTTCAACCCGAACCCGGATGCGTACAAGCCGCCCGCCAGCGCCATCACCGGTGCCCCGGCCGCGTCGTACGAGCTGGCGCTCACCGATCCAACGTTCCGCTTCCCGCAGATCTGGCGCTCCAATCTGGCCGTCGATCGGCGCCTGTTCTGGGGGCTCACGGCCACGGCTGAGTTCCTGTACAGCAAGGACGTGAACGGCATTTACTACATCGATGCCAACCTGCCGGCCACCACACAGCGCTTCGTGGGCCCGGACAGCCGTCCGCGCTACAGCGATACCTGCCCGGCCGCCGGCCTGCAGGTGCGCATCAACTGCAATGTGACCAGCGCGATCGTGCTCAAGAATCAGAACGTGGGCGAGGCGTGGAACGCCGCGTTCGCGCTCGAGCGCGGGTTCCGCAACGGCTTCTTCGCCAAGGCCGCGTACAGCTACGGCATGTCGCGCAACACGGTGGACCCGGGCTCCATTGCGTTTGGCTCCTGGAACGGCAACCCGCACCCGGGTGACCCGAACAATCCGGGCGTGGGCATTTCGGGTACGGCCGCCGGCCACCGCTTCTTCCTCACGGGCACGTACGAGAAGCAGTACTTCGGCTTCGGCAAGACGGGCGTGTCGTTCTTCTTCGAAGGGCGCAACGCCGGCAACACCAGCTACACCTTCAACGGCGACCTGAACGGCGACGGCGGCACGGGCAACGACCTCATCTACATCCCGCGTGACCGCTCGGAGATGAATTTCGAGGCCTTCACGACCACCGGCACCGGCGGCCGTACCTTCACGGTGCAGGAGCAGCAGGACGCGTGGGAGCGGTTCATCAATCAGGACGCGTACCTGCGCGAGAACCGCGGCAAGTTCGCCCAGCGCGGTGCCGTGTTCCTGCCAATGGTGTACTTCGCCGACGTGAGCATCACACAGGACATCTTCGCCAACTTCGGTGGCAAGAAGAACTCACTGCAGGTGCGCTTCGACATCCTGAACTTCGGCAACCTGCTGAACGACAACTGGGGTCAGGGCCTCCGCGCCGTCAACAACCGCCCGCTCGTCGCGCGCGGTGCCGATGCGCAGGGTCGCGCGCTCTACCGCATGGCCACCCAGTCGGCCTCGGAGCTGCTGTCGCGCAGCTTCGAGCGCACGGCCAGCACGGGTGACGTGTGGCGGATGCAGTTGGGGCTGCGGTACATCTTCAACTGATCCCTGTGGGATGAGGACGGGGGAGCCGGCAATGCCGGCTCCCCTTTTGTTTACAAGGGAGGAAGCAGGGGGCAGGAAGCAGGTTGCAGGGGGCAGGTGACGACCTGCGTCCCGCTTCCTTGCCCCCTGCTGCCTGCTCCCTGCCCTGTCATCCAGGGGCGCGCCCCCGGCGCGCCCGCTCCTCTTCAGCGCGCCCGCGCCTATTTCCGCCCCACCGTGGCGTAATACACCGGTACCCCCAGCAGAATCACGCCGAATACGCCAAGCGTGGGGACCCGCTGCGCGGGGTCCATGAGGGCATTGCCCAGCAGGAAGAGCACCGCCAGGCAGAAGAGCGCCGGCACGAACGGATACAGCGGCGTGCGCACCGGCGGGTTCCAGTCGGGGCGCCGACGGAGCTTGAACACCGCCCCGATGCTCATGATGTAGAACACGAGGCTCGCGGTGACGAAGATGTCGGCCAGCTGCTCGAAGCTGCGCAGCAGCACGAACGCCACGCCGAGGGTCCCGGTCATGATGATCGCCACGTACGGGGTCTTGAAGGTGGGGTGCACCTTTGCGACCTGCTTGAAGAAGAGCCCGTCGTCGGCCATGGCAAAGAAGATGCGCGGCCCGGTGAGCAGCGAGCCGTTCACGCTCCCGAAGGTCGACAGCAGCACGGTGAGCGACACGAGCGTCACGCCCACGGGGCCGATGAGGCGCAGCGCCACGTCGGCGGCCACGAGTGGCGCCCGGCGCATTTCCTCCACGTTGAGCACGCTGAGGTAGGCGATGTTGGCGAGCAGGTAGATGGCGATGATCGCCAGCGTGCCCAGCACGATGGCCTTGGGGAGGGTGCGCTCGGGGTCCTTCACCTCACCCGACACCTTGGCCAGGTCGCCCCAGCCGTCGAAGGCCCAGAGCACACTCACCAGCGCCAGCCCGAAGGCCGAGACCGAGAAGCTGCCCGGGGGGGCGGCGGGGGTGAAATTGCCCCCCGTTTTGGGGAGGCCCAGGGCGAAGGCCAGCAGCACGATGATCACGAGCCCGCCGTACTTGGCAATCGTGGTGACGTTCTGCACGAGCGACCCCCAGCGGAGTCCCACCACATTAATAGTGGCCATGAGCACCAGCGCGGCGGCGGCGAGGTAGTGCGCGTAGTCGTCGTACGGCGCCACACTGGGGTCGATGCCCACGGCGCGCAGGGCGTACTGGCCGAAGGTGAGGGAGATCCCCCCCAGCGCCGCGGCGCGAATGAGGGTGAATTCGGCCCATCCGTACAGGAAGGCGGGGAGCCGCCCCCACGCTTCCCGGATGTAGATGAAATAGCCGCCCGTGCGCGGCATGGCCCCCGCCAGCTCGGCCAGCGTAAGGGCGCCGCAGAGGGCAAAGAGGCCGCCCACGGCCCAGACGGCCATGAGCGGCAGTGGGCCGGGCAGCTTGTCGGCGATGCCAGCCGGCGACCGGAAGATCCCGGAGCCGATCGTGGTACCAACCAGCACGGCGATGGCACTCCAGAGGCCGAGGGAGCGGGGGAGCTCCGTGGCGGGGGCTGCCGAGGCGGGGGCGGCGGCAGCGGCGGGAACGGACGACGGGGGCTTGGCCATGGGCGCTATGGTAGTGCACGGGACGGGGGTTCACCACCTCGGTCCACCGTCTAGTTTTCAGGGGTCATGAACTCCCCGATCGACTCCTGGCTCCCGACCACCCTCGGGACCGTCCTGTTCTGGACGGCGGTGATTGCCTGCAGCGTGGCGCAGTGGTTCATCATGCGCGCCGTGTTCCGCACGCTGCCCACCGCCCCGGCCAACAGCGACGTGCCCGTTCCGCGACGGTGGGCGGAGATCGTGCAGGTCCTCCTGCCGATCGCCGGCCTTGTGGCTCTCTTCTATGGCGCCTGGCGCGCCATGCACTCCGCGTGATATGGCAACCGGCATCGCCCCTGTGAACGGGAACCCGCCAGTCGGGGCTCCTCCGAGCCCTGTGGCCGACACCCCGCTGTCGCGCGACCTCGTCGCGCTGACCAAGCCCCGCATCATCTCGCTGTTGCTGGTCACGACCGCCGCGCCCATGTACGCCGCCGGCAGCCCGAGCCTCTGGACGGTGCTGCTGGTGATGGTGGGCGGGTATCTCATGGCCGGGGGCGCGAACGCGGTGAACATGTACATCGACCGCGACATCGACGACGTCATGGCGCGCACGCGGCTGCGCCCCATCCCGAGCGGCCGCATGTCCCCCACGCAGGTGCTGGCGTTCGGCGTGTTCTGCGCCACGCTGGCCACGTGGATGCTGGCGCACTTCGTGAATGTGCTCACGGCGGGGCTCGCGCTGGCGGGCTTCTACTTCTACGTGTTCATCTACACGCGCATCCTCAAGCGCACGAGCCCACAGAACATCGTGATTGGCGGCGCCGCCGGGGCCTTCCCGCCCCTGGTGGGATGGGCGGCGGTCACGGGCACGCTCGACGTGACGGCGCTGTGCCTGTTCCTCATCGTGTTCTACTGGACCCCGCCGCACTTCTGGGCGCTGGCGCTGCTCAAGCAGGTGGACTACGGCCGCGCCAAGGTGCCCATGGCGCCGCTGGTGTGGGGCGAGCGCGAGACGATGCACCAGATGGTGTGGTACACCGTGATTCTGCTGGCGCTCACGGTGCTGCCGGTGCTGTACGGGGCCTTCGGCCTGCTCTACCTCGCAAGCGCTCTCGTGCTGGGCGGCCTGCTCATGTGGGGGGTGCTCAAGGTGCTCTGGGCCGCGCAGCAGGGGCAGCCGTGGACGGGGCCGGCGTGGTGGGTGTACAAGTACTCGCTGCTGTATCTCGCGCTGCTGTTCGTGGCGATGGGGATAGACCGGGCGCTCGCCCGGTAGCGGGTTTAACGACGCGGGGGGGACAACGCGCGATCGAGGACGCGTTGGCGGGGACGCGTTGGAAAGGACGCGTTGGCGTCAACGCGTTGGCGGGGACGCAGACACCGACGCGGACACCGACGCGGACACCAACGCAGGCACCAACGCAGGCACCAACGCAGGGCGACCGAGGCCGAAGGCCAGGTCGCCCTCGTCGTTGCCCCTCGTCGTTGCCCGCGTTGGTGCCCGTCGTGGTTGCCGGCGTGCCCGCCTGCGCCTCTCCGCGTTGGTGCCAACGCGTCCGTGCGAATGCGTCGTCGCCAACGCGTGTTCGCCAACGCGTCGTCGATCGCGCGTTGTCCCCCTCGCGTAGTTCGCCCGCCCCGGCGGTAGACAGCCGTCTCTCCGTCCGCAATCTTGTGGCGTGCCCAAGGCCTCTCTTTCCCTGCAGCCCCTCGGCAGGCTGCTGCCGCTCGTTCGCCCGTATCGCGGCCGATTGGCCATTGCCTTCGTGTTTCTCGTCATTGCCGCCGGCGCGGGGCTGGTCTTCCCGGCGGTCATGCGCTTCCTGCTCGATGCGGCCTTCGAGCAGCGCGATCGCCCGGCGCTCGATCGCATCGCCATCATGCTGCTCGCGGTGTTCGCGGTGCAGGCCGGCGCCAATTTCGTGCAGGTCTACCTGCTCAGCTCCTCCACCGAACGCATCGTGGCGGCGCTGCGCGCGCGCACCTTCGCGCATCTCATTCGGCTCTCCCCCGCCTTCTTTACCGAGCGGCGCACCGGCGAGCTCACCAGCCGCCTCAGCAGCGACCTCGGTCTGCTGCAGTCGCTGCTGGGCACGTGGGTCTCCGAGCTCTCCCGCCAGGTGCTCTTTCTGCTGGGCGGCGCGCTCATGATGTTCGTCACGAACTTCCGCCTCACGCTCACGACCCTCGCCGTGGTGCCGGTCGTGGTGGGCGCTGCCATCTTCTTCGGCCGTTCGCTGCGCGCGGCGAGCACCAGCGTGCAGGATCGCATCGCCGAGGCCATGGGCATGGCCGACGAATCGTTCGGCGCCATCCGCACCGTGCAGAGCTTCAACCGCGAGGCCGAGGAGACGCGGCGCTTTGGGGCGGCCCTCAAGGAGCTCGTGGGCGTGGCGGTGACGCGCGCCCGTACGCGGGCGCTGTTCTTCAGCGTGGTGGGCTTCGTGGCCTTCGGCGCGGTGGCGGCCGTGCTCTGGCAGGGGGGCACGCAGGTGCTCGCCGGCAAGCTCACCGCCGGCACCCTGGTGGCGTTCCTGTTCTATGCCCTGTTCGTGGCGGCAGCGGTGGGCTCACTCGCCACGCTCTTCGGCAACTTTCAGGAAGCGGTGGGCGCCGCCACGCGCGTGTGGGAGCTGCTCGATACCCGGCCCAGCGTGCGCGACCCCGAAATTCCGCTTTCGCTGCCGGCTCCGCTGCGCGGAGACGTGTGCTTCCACGACGTGTCGTTCCGCTATCAGCCCAACCAGCCCGACGTGGTGCGGGGCATCACCCTGACCATGGCGCCGGGAGAGATCGTGGCGCTGGTGGGGCGCAGCGGCGCCGGCAAGACCACCATTGCCAGTCTGCTGCCGCGCTTCTGGGATGCGAGCGGCGGCAGCATCACGCTCGACGGCATCGACATTCGCGACCTCACGCTCGACACGCTGCGCGCCGCCATTGGCATCGTGCCGCAGGAGCCCGTGCTCTTCAGCGGCACCATTCGCGAGAATATCGCCTACGCCAATCCGCGCGCCAGCGACGCCGACATTCTGCGCGCGGCGCGCGCGGCACACGCGTGGGAGTTCATCACGCGCCTTCCGGACGGCATGGACACGCTGGTGGGGGAACGTGGCGTCAAGCTCTCCGGTGGCCAGCGCCAGCGCATCGCCATTGCGCGGGTCTTCCTCAAGAACCCCGCGGTGGTCATTCTCGACGAGGCCACGTCGAGCCTCGACACGGAGAGCGAACGCTACGTGGAGCAGGCGCTCGAGGAGCTGCTGGAAGGGCGCACGACGCTCATCATTGCGCACCGCCTCAGCACCGTGCGGCGCGCCGACAAGGTGGTGGTGCTCGACGCCGGCCAGATCGTGGAGATCGGCACGCACGCCGAACTGCTGGAACGCGAAGACGGCGTGTACGCCCGTCTCTACGCGATCGGGGGCTGATCTAGTACGCGAGCTGCAGGCGCGTTTGCACGCCGCCGTCCACGCGCACGCGCGCGTCGCGCGTCCCGAGACGCTCGTGCCACACATGCAGCGTGTAGCGGCCTGGCGGCACGCCGTCGAAGCGAAAATTGCCGTCGGCCGCGGTCACGGCCACGAACGGATGCGGCGCCACCACGAGCCAGGCGCGCACCCACGGATGCATATCGTCGCTCACGCGCACAAGGCCGGGGGCCGCACTGGCCTGTGCGGTGGGCACCACCTGCCCGGCATCGGAGAGCAGCAGCGTGGCGCGTGGCGCGGCCTCGCCGTTGGCGGTGAACTGCAGACGGGACATCATGGCGTCGCGGCTGTTCACGAGCACCGTGCTGCCGGCGGCTATGCGCTGCACCCGCGGCGACAGCCGGCAGCCGTCGAGCGTGAGGCGCACGCGCCGCGGGGCGTCGTCGCGCGGGCCGCTGTCAACGCCGCTCAGCCACACCACCGCATCGCCCACCCCCCCCTCGCGGCTCAGCACGAGCGTTTCGCTGAAGGGGCGGCACACGGCGAGATCGTGCGTGGGGGTAATGCTCGTGTCCTTGGGCGAGCCGCCGCTGATCGTGCCGAGCACCACACCGGGCGTGGGAGCGGCCTGCACGCGATAGTCGGTCCCGGCCGGCCCCCCCGCGGCGCGGGCGAGCGACCCGCCTCGGGGCACGTCACTGGGCCCGCTCGCCGCATTCGGCCCCGTACCGATGGTGGCCTCGACCTCCGCGATGCGCGTGCGCGCCTCGGGTTGCTCCGCGCAGCCGATCGCCAGCAGCAGGAACAGCCCGGTGATCGACCCGGTGATCGACCGGCGCCTGCGTCCTGTCTCCTGCGCCCTGCGACCTGCCCGCGTCTTCGCCCGACGGGCAGCCGGGGGCAGGAGGCGGGACGCAGGACGCCGCAAACGGGTCAAACGACCCAGAGCTCCTGCTGAATCTCGCCCGGCGTGACGAGCAGCGCGTCGTCGCCCACGTAGGCGTTGACCTCGCTGCGCACGCCGAACTCGCCCGTGAGGTAGACGCCCGGTTCGATGGAGAAGCCAACGCCGGGAATGAGTATGCGATCGTCGCGCGACTCGAGGTTGTCGATCTGCGGGCCGCTGCCATGCAGCTCGCGTGCATCGATGCTGTGGCCGGTACGGTGCCAGAAATCCTTGCCGAAGCCGCGCGCCGTGATCACCGCGCGCGCCGCATCGTCGGCCTCACCGCCACGCACGACCTCCCCCGCGGCAATGCGGTCCCGCAGCAGGGTGAGCGCCGCATCGCGCGCATCGCGCACCGCTTCCCACACCTCGACCACCCGCGTGGCCGGCGTGCCGAGCGACGCCATCCACGTCTGGTCGGCATAGATGCCGTTGGGCTCCTTTGCCCAGAGATCGACGAGCAGCACGTCACCCTGCTGCACGAGGCGCGGCCGGGACGCCGAGGGGACGTAGTGGGGATTGGCCGCATTCTCGGAAGCCGCAACATCGGGGCCGTGGTCGGTGAGGAGCCCGGCCCGCCCGAAGGCATCGAGGATGCGCTGCTGCAGCTCGTGTTCGGCCGCCGGGGTGCCCGCCGCCACACACGCGCCCGCATGGGCAATCGTGTCGCGCGCGATGCGGGCAATGTGCTCGGCCGCCCGCTGGTGCGACGCCAGCTGCGCCGGCGTCCAGGTGGCGTAGACCTGCGACACCAGCTCCGCGCTGCTCACCACCGTGGCTCCACTCGCGCGCACCATTTCGAGCACGCCGGCGGGGATGCGGTCGAGGTAGGGAATGGCATCACCCGGCGAGTATTCCATGGCGACGCGCTTGCCCTGCACCAACGTGGCCAGCTCACTCTCGAGGGCGCGCCAGCCGCTGTACACGCGCAGCGGCCAGCCCGTGGGCCACTGCTTCCACGGCCCCGGTTCGATGGCGTGCTGAATGCCAACGGGGAGTCCGGTCCGCGGAATGAACGCGAACACGCGGCGTGAACACAGGCCGCCGAAGCCCAGCAACCCCGCGGCGATGGCGTTGGTGCCGCGGAAGTCGTACAGCAGCCAGCCGTCGAGGTCCGCGTCGGTCAGCAGCTGCTGCAGGCGCGGCAGCAACTCAGGGCTAAGCATGGGGAGAATCGGACGAGGTGGGGGTCAGCGACGACGCCACTCGGCGCGCCACTGGCAGCTGCTGTCGCCACGGGTGCGACACATGACATGCTCCACGGCACCATCGGCGTCGGCGAGGAGCAGCAGGGATTCGCGGAACGCCGCCTCGTACAGCCCGCATCCGGCGCCCTTGGGGGCCGCATCGGCGGACACGGGGGCCGGCACATCGAGCAGAAGCGTACTGCCCTGCCGCACCAAGGTACCGTCCATGTGGCGGCGGGCAAGCCGGCGCAGTGCCCCCAGGGCGATGGGGCGAGCCAGGAGCGCCGGCAGCGAGCGGGCCGCCCCGCGTCGTGCACCGCCCACGGTGTCCACGATGGCCTTCGCCCAGCGGCGTCCTGCCTCCCGGAAGGCCAGATCGGCGTCGGGACGCCGTCCAATGAGGCGGGCCAGAGCGAGGATCTCGTCGTAGGTGATACGCTGACGCGCTCGCACGGCATCGCCGTACCGGCGGATCTGCTGGAGGACGGTGTCGCTGAGCCCCAGTCGCTTGTTGCGCAGCTCGTGCACGAAGTCGGCATCCAGCTCCGCCGCCGGCGTATCGATGGCCTTGACCGCCTCCAGCAGCGCCAGCGGCAGGCGCGCGTCGAGGGACCCACCGCTGAGCGGCAGGACGGTGTCCGACGCGAGCGGGGTGGCCCGGTAGCTCCGGCCATCGTTGGCGAGTGACGTACGCTGCATAGTCGTCCATGCTAACGTGTTCCCGGTATGGCAAACAAGCGGACCCGGTCGCCAGATGGCGTGTCTGGGGGGCGTGCCGCGCAATTCATGGTCGCGCTTGCGAACCAATTGGCAGGTCGTCAGCGTTGGCCTAGCATGAATGCGCTGCACTTTCCCGTGCTTCCCCGCTCCGACCGTATGGCCGGGGCCGCCGTACGGGACCGCACGACCGTAGTTCCCGCCCTCGAACCTCCCCCAGCCGGTTCACTCCCCCTGGCCGCTGACTGCTTCATCAGTCGACTGCACCTCCACGACTACGTGGATGGCGAGCTCGATACGGATGTGCCCGGTTCCGCATTGCGCGAAATCATTTCCGCGCACCTGCGGCACTGTGCGCGCTGCGCTCGTCTCGAGCAGCAGGTCCGTGCGCTGCGACGGCGGCTGCATGAGTACGCCGCGGGCGCCGCGGCCAACGCGGAGGAGCGCGTTTCGCCGGAGTTCCGGGTGCGCATGACCCGCCTGCTGGCCGGCTGACCCTGCGTGCTGCCGTCGGCGTTGCGGTCCGACGTACTGCTGGGGTTCGGAGCGGCCGCCGTCATCGCCACCATCGCGTGGCGCACCGGGGCCCTCACGCGCGGCGGCGCGCTCACGGCCACGGTGGTTGGCGGGGTGGCCATGACGGCCGGGCGAAGCTGGGGGCTGTTCCTCGTGCTCTGGTTCATCACGGCATCGCTGGCCTCGCGTCTGGGGAAGCGCACCAAGGAGCGGGCCACGGCCGATGTGGTTGCCAAGGGCGGGCAGCGCGACGCGGCGCAGGTGCTGGCCAACGGCGGGGTGTTCGCCGCCTGTGCCCTCACGAGCCTGCTGGCGGCCCACGCCGGTGACACCGCCGCCCTTATGGGCGCCGCGGCGCTCGTGGCCGCCGGGGCCGACACCCTGGCCACCGAAATCGGGACGCTGTGGCGCGGACGCCCCTGGTCGCTGCGCACGCTGGGGCCGGTGCCCGTCGGCACCTCAGGAGCCGTCAGCCTTGCCGGTTCTGCCGGGATGGTACTGGGGGCGTGGGCCCTGGCGACCGCCGCTGCGGGTACCGGGCTCATCCCGTCATCAACGGTGCTCCTGGTCGCGACGGCCGGCATCGCCGGGGCCGTGGCCGACACCGTGGTGGGCGCGTTCTGGCAGGTTCGGCGCTGGTGCGCCAGCTGCGCACGCGAAACGGAGCAGATCGTGCACCGGTGCGGAACGCCAACGCAGCCGTGGCGCGGGATACCCTGGCTCGACAACGACCGGGTGAACCTGCTGTGCACGCTGGCGGGTGCCCTTGCTGCGCTGCTGCTGGGGCGCTGACCGGCCCGTGGTGTTCCCCGGGCGAACCAACCAGCCGATTTGGGAGTTATGCTCTCGTGAATTCCATGCCCCGTGTCCATGTCCTTGTCGTCGGCGGCGGGCCCGCCGGGAGTGCCGCTGCCTGGCATTGCGCCCAGGCAGGGCTCGACGTGTGCCTGGTGGACCGGGCGCGTTTCCCGCGCGCCAAGCCGTGCGCGGAGTACGTGAGCCCCGAGGGGTCGCGCATTCTGCACGCCATGGGGGCGCTCGAGATGCTCGAGGCGCAGGCCGCCCCACTGTCGGGGATGGTCGTGCACGCCCCGTCCGGCGACCGCATTCACGGCGAGTTCGTGGCGCGCCATGGTTTCCGCGGCTTCCGCGATCGCGGACTCGGGGTCCGACGCGAGGTGCTCGATACCGTACTGCTCGATCGCGCCCGCGCCGCCGGGGTGCAGGTCATCGAGCAGGCCAAGGTGGAGCAGCTACAGCAGCACCCCGACGGGACCGTCACCGGCGCCACCCTGCGCACGCCGGAGGGGGAGCGCACCGTGCACGCCGCGCTGGTGATTGGCGCCGACGGGCTGCGCAGCGTGGTGTCGCGCCGCCTCGGCCTTGCCCACCAGTCGCGCTGGCCGCGCCGCGTGGCGCTGGTGGCACATTACCGCCACGTGAGCGGCGTGGGCACGTTGGGCGAGATGCACGTGACCCGCCGCGGATACGTCGGGCTGGCGGCCGTGGGCGACGGACTGGTCAATGTGGCCCTCGTCGTGCCCCGCCGGCACGCCGGCGACATGCGCGACGGCACGGAAGCGTATCTCACGCGCTGGCTCGAGGCGCACCCCACGCTGGCGTCGCGCTTTGCCGGCGCGACGCGGGTCACCCCCGTGCGCGCGACCGGACCCTTCGCGTCGCGTGCCCGCCGTCCGTGGCACCCGGGGGCCATGCTCACCGGCGATGCCGCCGACTTCTACGATCCGTTCACCGGTGAAGGGATCTACTCGGCGCTGCGCGGTGGCGAACTGCTCGCCGAGTACGCCCTGTCGGCCGTGCGCGCATCGTCACGCGAGGTGCACGTGCGTGCGCTACGCGGCTACGAGCGTGCCCGGCAGCAGACCTTCGGCGGCAAGTGGCGCGTGGAGCAGCTGATCGGACTGGCGGTGGGCATGCCACCGCTGCTCAACCACGCGGCGCGCGTGCTGTCGCGCGATCGTGATCTCGCCGACCTGCTCATTGGCGTGACCGGCGATTTCGTCCCGCCAAGTGCCGTCCTCACTCCCCGCACCTTGCTGCGCTTTCTCGGATGAGCCGCGCGCTCCCCCTTTCCTCTCTCCTATCTCGTGTGATCGACTCCGACCTGTTCCGCGCCGTCCTCGGCCGTTTTGCCACGGGCATTACGGTCATCACGACCTGCGACGCCAACAAGACGCCGCATGGCATGACGGTGAGCGCCTTCTCGTCGCTGAGCCTGTCGCCGCCGCTGGTGCTGGTGTGTATCGGCAACGATGCCACCATGGCCCCCGTCATCGACGCGGCACACTCGTTTGCGGTGAATGTGCTGAGCGCGGGCCAGGAGGCCATTTCGCGTCGCTTCGCGGGCAAGGTGGACGATCGGTTCGCGGGCGTTGGCTACACCACGGGCGAACTGGGCGACCCGGTGCTCGACGAGGTGCTGGCCTCGCTGCAGTGCCGCATCGTGGCGCGGCATCCCGCGGGCGATCATATGATCGTGGTGGGGGAAGTCGTGGCGGGCGCGACCTACGAAGGGAAGCCGCTGCTCTACTATCGCGGCGGCTACGCCGTGCTCGAGCGGTAGCCGGGGCGCACGTGTTCATCCCGGCGCGGCGCCGCGGGTCGGAGATACTCGACGACCCGAACGCAGACCCCGCGCTCTCGTTGCGGTCGCTGCGCGACATTGCCCTGGCCAACCGATTCTTCGGCGGCCGCGACGCCGTGGTCAACACCCTGCGCACCGTGCTGGCCTCCCGTCCCGCCGGCGATGCGCCGCTCACGCTGCTCGACATTGGCACCGGGCTGGGCGATATCCCGGCGGCGGCCGAACGGGTGGCGCGCGCGCAGGGCGTGGCGCTGCGCACCATTGGTCTCGAACGGGCGCCGCTGCTGGCGGGCGCGGCGGCGGCGCGCTGTACACACGGGCTGGCCGCCGACGCCATGCAGCTGCCCTTCGCCACCGGCAGCATCGACATCGTGACCATGTCGCAGGTGCTGCACCACTTCGACGGCGCTGAGGCCGAGCACCTGCTGCAGGAGTGCACGCGGGTGGCGCGCGTGGCGGTGATCGTGGGGGATCTGCGACGCAGCTGGCTGGCCGTGGCCGGACTGTGGGTCTCGTCGTTCGCGCTGGGCTTTCACCCGGTGAGTCGCCACGACGGTGTGCTGTCGGTATTGCGCGGGTATACCCGTGACGAGCTACAGGCGCTGGTCGAGCGCGCGACCCGGTGCCCCGCCACGGTTCGGCACCGGCTCGGCTTTCGCGTCACGGCGCACTGGTCACCGCAGTATCATGCACCATGATGCCGTGACGGCTTCCTTCTCCTCCCAATGATCATGACGTCTCCACTGCACTCCGCCGCCGCTCCCTTCGTGCTGGGGCCGCCTCCCACCGGGCGTCTTGTCACCACCGTGGACGAGCTGGTGGTGCGGGCGCCGGCCCAGCGCATCTTCGAGGTGGCAGCGGCGGTGGAGCACTGGCCCGCCTATCTGCCGCACTACCGGTACGTGCGCTTTCGCGAATCGCGACGCGACGGCGGCGGCATCGTGGAGATGGCGGCCAACCGGCCGTTCGGCCCGTTCAACTGGCCCACCTGGTGGCTCTCCGAGATGGCGGTGAATCGCGAGGTGCCGTGGGTGCGTTTCCGGCACATTGGCGGCGTCACGACGCGCATGGACGTGGAGTGGAGTTTCACCCCGGTGGACGGCGGCACACTGGCGCGCATCGTGCACGTGTGGGACGGCCCCAACTGGCCACTCATTGGCCCGTTTGCGGCCACGCAGGTCATTGCCCCGGTGTTCGTGCACGGCATCGCGTCGCGCACCCTGGCGGGGTTGGCGAAGGTCGCGGAGCGCGCCTCATGAACCACCCCCACCGTTCTCCTGTGCCCGCCTCGGGCGTTGGTCCGTCGCGCCGACGTGTCGCCATCACGGGCATCGGCTGCGTCACCCCCATCGGCACGGGGGTGGACGCGCTCTGGAGCGGGCTGCGTGCCGAGCAGTCGGTGGTGCAGCGCCTCACCCGCTTCGACGCCAGCATTTACCGCTCGCAGTGCGCGGCGCAGGTGAACGACTTCGATCCCACCACGTGGATCGACGCCAAGCGTGTGAAGCGGCTCGACCGCTACAGTCAGTTTGCCGTCGTGAGTGCGATGCTGGCGCTGGGCGATGGGGCGCTCGATCTGGAGACCGTGGACCGGGAGCGCATGGGCGCGATGATGGGGACGGCGCTGGGGGGCGTGGGGTATGCCGAGGAGCAGGCGGCCCGCTTTGCCGAGGCGGGGCTGCGGGCGGTGGATGCCACGCTGGCGCTGGCCGTGTTCGGGGGATCGTCGAGCTGCAACATGGCCATCGAGTTCGGCATCAGCGGTCCCAACTCCACGAACGCCATGAGCTGCGCGAGCGGCAGCATGGCCATTGGCGAGGCGTTCCGGCAGATCCGCGATGGCCGTGCCGACGTGATGCTGGCGGGTGGCAGCGAGGCGCCGCTGGCGACACTCTGCTTCGGCGCGTTTGCGCTCATTCGCGCGATGAGTACCCGCAACGAGGATCCGGCGGCGGCGTCACGCCCCTTCGACGCCGACCGCGACGGCTTCGTCATGGGCGAGGGGGCCGCGGTGCTGTTGCTGGAGGAGTGGGAGCATGCCACGCGTCGCGGCGCGCGCATTTATGCCGAGCTGGGTGGGTACGGCACGACCAACGATGCCCATCACATGACGGCGCCGCTGCCGGGTGGGGCACAGGCGGCGCGCTGCGTGCAGATGGCGCTCGTCGATGCGAGTGCGGCGCCCAACGACGTGGAGTACATCAACGCGCACGGCAGCAGCACGCCACTCAACGATCCCACGGAGACGGAGGCGATCAAGCGGGTGTTCGGCGCACACGCGTACACGATTCCGATTTCGAGCACCAAGGGGTACTACGGCCACGCCCTGGGGGCGAGCGGCGCGTTCGAGGCGGCGATCTGCGCGCTGGCGATTGCGCGCGGCTGGATTCCGCCCACCGTGGGGCTGCGCACGCCCGATGCGGCGTGCGACCTGGATTTCGTGCCCGGTAGCGGGCGCGCGCTGTCGCCGCGCGTGGTGGTGAGCAACTCCTTCGGCTTCGGCGGCATCAACGCCGCGCTGGTGTTGCGGGCGCCGTCTTGAGACGGCGATGGGGTCGGGGGGGCGTTTCGCGTCCTCCCGCCCTCCGCGGTTCCGCACCACCCCTTCGCGCGTGGCTTTGGGGGTGGCCGAGCACCGCCGCGCTGTCGCGCGGCGCGCCGGCGTCACCCCCTCAGAGACGCGCGGCGGGGGGCGCGGCCCGCTGCGGGCTGGCATCGCGTGCACGCCCGCCACAAGACGGCTGCACACTGCCCGCAGAAGGCCGAAGGGCT